>NZ_JBNBZS010000076.1:0-24333 GCF_049629625.1 Roseomonas chloroacetimidivorans
TGCCGCTGCCTCGCTATGCACCAGAACTGAACCCAGTGGAGAACGTCTGGGAGTTCCTGCGCCAGAACCTGCTCAGCCACCGCGTGTGGGAAAGCTACGACGCCATCGTCGACGCCTGTTGCCACGCCTGGTCCACGCTCATGCGCACGCCCGAGCAGATCGCCTCCATCACGCGCCGCTCCTGGGCACAGGTCAAAGTCTGAGGCGGTTGGTATTACCAGCCTATCCACGCCTGCCGCACCTCGCCAATCCGACCACCCCTGGCGCGAACTCTGACAGATCCGGCCAAGCAGCATCAATTAAAACCGTGAAGATCTCCCGATCTCGGCCTCCGTCCGATCTACGCGACGGCATTCTCCGACACTCCCGTTTGCGCACCCAAGATGCGTGACAAACGCCGGCTGAAGGCGAGCAGTGCCAGGGCCTGAGGCGTATCGGGGCGGGAGGAAAAGGTGCTCTCGTGCCCGATCATGGTGAGGACGCAGGCGAGCCGCTGGTCTCGTTCAAAGACTGGCACGCTGAAGGTGTTCAGCCCAGGAACCCGAAGACCCTGGCCGCGGGCATAGCCAACCTGCCGGATGCGGGCGAAATCCGCCTCTACCTGCTCGTAAGCGTACGGCTTGGCCTCCACGGCGCCGGCCAACTCGGCCGCGAGCCTTTGCTCGACCGTCGGGCACGGCAGATGCGCGCCCATGACGCGCCCGGTGGTGGACGCTGTGAGCTCCACCCGCAGGCCGGGCTTGAGGGACAGGTTCACGTCACGCTCGGGATGGAACCAGTGGACGATGGTCGGCCCCTGATCGAGCCATAGCGCGACCCCGCAGCTCTCGCCGACATCCCGGGCGAACTGGGCCACCTCCGGCGCCACCATAGTCATCAGGTCGTGCCCATGCTGGGCGAGTTGCCCGACTTGGTAGGCCAGCAGCCCGAAGCCATAGCGCCCGTCCTCTCGGCGACGCACCAAGCCGCAGAACACGAGGCTGACGAGGTAGCGGTGCACCTTGGCCGACGGAATGCCGGTGCGCTTCTCCAGATCCTTGACGCGCGCCGTGCCACCTACCGCGAGCAGGGCCTGCAGGATCAGCCCCGCGACCTCGACCGACTCAACCCCTCTCCGAGTCTTCACGTCCCGCCTTTACAGCCCGGCATCGAGTAATGCTTAATGATTACACCAAGCAGAGTATATTACGAATAACGTAATTTCTGCAAGGGAGGGAAACGATGACAAGGATCATCTTGGCGGCCTGTGCCGGGCTGGCGGTGCTGTGGGCAGCGGTAGCAAGCGCAGCCTTTCCTGACCGCCCCGTGCGCATCGTGGTGCCCTTCGCCCCAGGCGGCGCGAACGACCACGCGGCCCGCCTCTATGCCGATAAGCTGGGCGCCGCACTGGGCCAAAGTTTCATTGTGGACAATCGCCCAGGGGCCAGCGGCGACATCGCCGCGGAACACGTCGCCAATGCACCGGCGGACGGCTACACGCTGCTGCTAGGCGCGAATGCCGTGCTGGTGGTGAACCCTGTGCTACGCCCCGACGTCCGCTATCATGGGAGCGATTTCGTCGCGGCCGGCATCATCGCCCAGGCGCCCTGCCTTCTGGTAGTCCCCGCCAACTTACCGGTGAACAACGTCGCCGAACTCGTGCAGTACGCGCAGTCGCGGGGCGACGCTATGAACTTCGCCTCGCCCGGGCAGGGCACGCAGATGCATCTTCTGGGCGAGTTGTTCAAGGCGCAGACGGGCGCCGGGATCACCCACGTCGCCTATCGCGGTTCGGTGCCGGCCCTGACAGACCTGATCGGCGGGCGGGTGCAGATGATGTTTGACAATGTTCAGTCGGCCCTGCCGCAGGTGCAGGCTGGCAAGCTGAAGGCCCTCGCCGTCACCGGCAACCAGCGCCTGGCCGCGCTGCCCCAAGTCCCAACCATGGCCGAGGCGGGATTCGCCAATATCGACGCGGTCTCATGGTTCTCGATTATGGCACCCGCCGCCACGCCGCAGCCCGTGCTCCGTCAGTTGCAGCAGGCCATCGCCACTGCGCAGGCCGATCCCGATACGCGCCGGCGCTTGGGCGCCTTCGGAGCCAGTCTGCCCGCCGTGCCGCCGCAGGGGGCGGAAGCCTTCATCGCTGCCGAAAGAGCGCGATGGACCAAGGTCATCCAGGAAGCCGGCATCCGGGTGGAATGAGCCCCTGATCATGCCCAATACCTCCCTGCAAGCGAGCGCAACACCGATGACGCATCCCTCCTCGGCGGTCGACACAGAAGCATTCGAATCGGTGGCCGAAGCTTATTTGGCCCATCTGAAGCGCCACGGCGTTGACTATCTTTACATGGGCGCCGGCACCGACACCGCGCCACTGGTGGAAGCCTATGCCAGGCAGTCACAATCCAACCTGGCCTTCCCCAGGCCCGTGATGTCCGGCCACGAGAACATCGCGGTCGGCATGGCCCATGGCCACTACATGGTGTCGGGCCGCCCGCAGGCCGTGATGCTGCACGTCTCGGTAGGCGCGGCGAATGCGGTGTGCGGCATCATGAACGCCGCCCGTGCGCAGGTGCCGATGTTCTTCACCGCCGGGCGCACGCCCCTATTCGAGCACGGCCGGCTTGGTTCCCGCGACAACACCATCCACTGGGGACAGGAGATGTTCGACCAGGCCGGCATGATGCGCGAGCTGGTCAAATGGGATTACGAGCTGCGCGACGGCATGAACGTCGCCGATATCGTGGATCGCGGCTTGGGTATCGCGATGGCGCATCCGCGCGGCCCGGTCTACCTGACGCTGCCGCGCGAAACGCTGGCGCAACCCATGCCCGCCACGGCCGAGCGGCCCCTTCCCGCGCAGCCCCTGGCGCCGCATCCCGATCCGCTCGGCGTCTCCCACTTGGCGGAGGCCCTGGCCAGGGCCAGGTTGCCGGTCATCGTCTGCAGCGCCAGCGGCAGCGCGCCCGCTACCGTGGGCATGCTGGAAGATCTGAGCAACCGCTTCGGCATCGCGGTCGGGGAAAGCAAGCCGAAATTCGTCAATTTCCCGTCCAGCCATCCCCTGCATGCCGGTTACGACCCGGCCGCCATCCTGCAGCAGGCCGATGCCATGCTGTTCCTGGAATCCGACGTGCCCTGGCTGCCCGGCCAGGCGAGTCCACGGCCCGGCGCCTTCATCGCCCATGCGGCCAGCGATCCGCTCTTCACGCGCTATCCGCTGCGCAGCTTCCCCTCTGACCTGATGCTGACCACCACCGCCGAAGCCCTGCTGCCCAGCCTGACCGAAGCCCTGACGCGGGCCGGTGCTGAGCGTGACCGCGATCAGCGCGCCGAGCGCGCCGCCACCTTCGCGCAGGAGCGCCGCGCGGTCGTCGAAGCCCGCGCGCGCGAGGACGAGGTGCGCGGCGGCCCGATCTCTAAGCTCTACCTGTCGCGCTGCCTGAGCGAGGTGCGTCCACACGACAGCATTCTGATCAACGAGTACTCGGCCATGCGCGAGCAGATGCGCTTCGACCAGCCCGGCACCTTCTTCCTGCATCCCAATGCCGGCGGGCTGGGCTGGGGGATGCCGGCCGCCCTGGGCGCGTGCCAGGCCGCGCCCGGCCGCCCGGTGATCGCCGTGGTGGGCGACGGCGCCTATCTGTTCGGCAACCCCGCCGCTTATCACCAGGCAGCGGCCATGCACGACCTGCCGATCCTCACCGTGGTGTTCGACAATGGCGGCTGGGGCGCGGTGCAGGCCGCGGCGCTGATGATGTATCCGGACAGCCATGCCGCCCGTCATGCGCGGGAGCATGCGATGGCGCCCCTGTCCTCCCTGCAGCCCGTGCCCGACTTCGTAAAGTATGTGGAGGCGTCCGGTGGATATGGCGAGCGCGTGGCGTCGCGCGCCGACCTGATGCCCGCCCTGCGCCGCGCCCTGGCGGTTGTGCAGGAGGAGCGCCGCCAGGCGCTGCTGCACGTGACCGGCGCCTGATCCGATGTCCTCGGCTATGATAAGCACCGCCACCCGGCCGGTGCTGATTGCAGGTGCCGGGCCGGTCGGCCTGTCGCTCGCCATGGACCTGGCCTGGCGCGGCGTGCCGAGCGTCATCCTCGATCCCAACCGGACGATCAATCCGCACCCGCGCGCGATCTCCATCGGCGTTCGCACCATGGAGCATTACCGCCGCATGGGAATCGCGGAGGATGTCATCGACGCCGGCGTGCCGCGCGACCGGGCGCTCGACGTCGTCTACGTCACCCGCATTCTGGACCGCGAGATCTACCGCTTCGAGATTCCGTCCATCCAGGACCTTGCCACCCGGGGCCCCGAGCTCGCGCGCGGCACGCCGGAACTGGCGGCCTCCCCCTATTACAAGACCTGGACGGCGCAGACTCCCCTGGAGGCCGTGCTCCGCCGTCAGCTCGCCGCGCGGCCGCAGGTCGGCATGCGCCTGGGCTGGCGCCTGGAGAGCTTCCGGGAGGACCCCGGCTCGGTCGAGGCCATCATCGTGGAGGACGGCACGGGCGAGCGGCAACGGATCACCGGCAGTTACCTGGTTGGCTGCGACGGCGCGGCGAGCGTCGTTCGCAAGCAGCTCGGCATCCGGCTGGAAGGCCAGGGAACGCTGGGCGCAGCCCGCGGCGTGTATTTCAGGGCACCCGAGCTGGACAGGCGCCTCGGCCGCAGACCCGGCGTCATGTACTGGGTGCTCGCGCCGGATTCCGCCGGCGTCGTTTATACGATCGATGGCGGCGGCGAATGGGTTCTGAACCGCTACTACCAGCAAGAAAACGAGCTTCCCGCCGATCCCCGCGTCATGGTTCAGCGCGCCCTGGGCGAGACGATCGAGGTCGAGATCCTCTCCGACCAGAACTGGCTTCCCCGCCAGCTTGTCGCTGAGCGATACGGCTCACGGCGCGTCTTCCTCGCCGGCGATGCCTGCCACCTGTTCGTTCCCACGGGCGGCTTCGGCATGAACACGGGGATCGGCGACGCGGTCGATCTGGGGTGGAAGATCGCGGCCGTGCTCGAAGGCTGGGGTGGCCCCGATCTGCTCTCGACCTATGAGGCCGAGCGGAGGCCCATCGGCATCCACAACACGCTCGAAGCTGCCGACAACTACTTCAGGAGCGGGGAACTCTTCGCCGATATCGGGGACATCGAGGAGGACGGCCCCAGGGGCGAAGCCACCCGCGCCAGGGTTGCGGCGAAGCTGCCAACGAAGCTCAAGCACTTCGCGCCCATCGGAGTGCATCTCGGGTACCGCTACACCGCTTCTCCCCTCATCATCCCGGATGGAACACCGGAGCCGCCGCATGAAGCCGCGGCCTATACGCCGACCGCACGGCCCGGCCACCGTGCGCCGCATCTCTGGCTGCGGCCCGGGCAATCCACACTCGATCTCTTCGGGCGCGGCTTCACGCTGCTGAACCTCGGCGAGGACGAGTCCGTCAGCCGCGAATTCCTGGCCGCAGCCGCCGCGCGCGGGATGCCGCTGGCAGTCGCCGCCATCGCCGACGGCGAGGTCAGGCGGCTTTATCAACGCCGCCTCGTGCTGGTCCGCCCGGACGGGCACGTTGCCTGGCGAGGCGACACGCTCTCCGGCGCAGCCGGGCCGCTTCTTGATCGGGTGCGCGGCGCGGCGCTCAGCGAGGTCGATGCCCGCTCTCCTTTAGAAGCACTCTGATCAGGGCACCAGAAACGCCGCCATTCGGTCACGCGAAAACGACAAGGAGGAACAATGCCAGAATCCTTGCCCAGTCCGGAAGATCCCCGGGCAGGCCTCGAGCATGCAGATGGCGCGCCGCAGGGCTGGTCGTGGCACCGGCGCGGCGTCCTTTCCTCGCTCGCTCTGGCCCTCAGCGGCACCGCCGTCTCCGCGCAGGCCCAGGCCTATCCGTCCCGTCCGGTAAAACTTGTGGTCGCCTATGCGGCCGGCGGGGCGAATGACCTCGTCGCTCGGCATCTGGCACGCGGCTTCGAGGAGATGCTGGGCCAGCCCTTCGTGGTCGAGAACCGGCCGGGTGCCGCCGGCATCATCGGAACGGAGGCCGTGGCCCGTGCGCCTGCCGATGGCTATTCCCTGCTGCTCGGCGCGGGCGGTGCGATCACGATCAATCCCAGCCTGTATCCGAACCTTCCCTACGACCCGCTCAATGACTTCGCCCCGATCGGAACAGCGGCAACCTCGCCGCTGGTCCTCGTGGTCAATCCATCGCTTCCGGTCCATAGCGCGACCGAGCTCGTCCGCTACATCCAATCGAAACCAGAGGGTGTGACCTTTGGCTCCGCGGGTATCGGAACACCGCTGCACCTAGCCGGTGAGCTCTTCAAGCGGACAGCGGGCGTCGCGATGACCCATGTGCCGTATAGGGGAACGTCGCCGGCGCTCACCGATTTGGTGGGCGGCAAGATCGACCTGATGTTCGATACGCTCGGCACCTCCCTGCCGCATATCCGGGCAGGCCGTCTCCGCGCCCTGGCCGTGACCTCGCCGGAGCGGTCCCAACTGGCGCCGGAGATCCCAACCCTACGGGAACAGGGTGTCCGGGATGCTGATGTCACGGTCTGGTACGGTCTGTTCGCGCCGAAGCAGATTCCCGGAGAGATTCTCAACCGCCTGAGCGCGACGCTGAGCAAGATGGTCGGTTCCGCGGACCTCCGGGACAAGTTCGCCGCCCTGGCGCTCGAGCCGATGGTCAGCAGCCCCGAGCAGTTCTCCGCGCTGATCCGGACCGAGCTCTCCAGGTGGTCCCGCATTGTGCAGGAAGCAGGAGTCCGTGTTGAATAAGAACGGCGATGTCATCGAGGTCCCCGTCCTGATCGCGGGCGGCGGTCCCGTCGGTCTTTCCCTCGCCGCCGATCTTGGCTGGCGTGGACAGTCCTGCATGGTGGTCGAGCGGCGGACGGGCGTCACGGATCACCCCCGGGCGACCCTCCTGGGCGCCCGATCCATGGAGTACTTCCGGCGTTGGGGTATCGCCGAAGATGTCGTCGCGGCCGGGCTTCCCCTGGATTATCCGATCCACGTCATCTTCGCGACACGCCTCGCCGGCTACGAGCTCCACCGCGCGAAGTTCGGAACCATGGGTGAGTTCATGTCCTACCCGCCCGATCTCTGGCGGCAGGTTCCGGATGCCAAGTATTCCCCGTACTTCAAGACGCAGATCGGCCAGCAGGCGCTGGAGCCCGTGCTCCGCAAGTTCGTCGCCTCCTTCGAGAAGGTGGAGCTTCGCTATGGCTGGCGACTGGTGGACTACAGCCATGACCAGGATGGCGTCCTGGCCAGGCTGGTCGAAGAGGGAAGCGGCCGGGAGCAGAGTGTCCGCGCGCAGTTTCTGGTCGGATGCGACGGTGGGAAGAGTTTGGTCCGCGAGAAGCTCGGCGTTCGCTACACCGGGCGCGGGGCCATGCGGCCGAATGTCAGCTTCTTCTTTCGCTCGGCGAGCTTCCTTGAACAGCATCAGCTCGGCCGCGGCACGCTCTACTTTATCTTCAGTCATGGCAGCTTCGGCGTGTTCACCGCTATCAACGGCCGGGATCTCTGGAACTACCAGCACTATTTCCTCGATGCGAATGTTCCGACCCGGGACATTGACCCGAAGGAAGCGGTCTGGGGCGGGATGGGGAAGCCCTTCGACTTCGAGCTTTTGCGGATCACGCACTGGCACCACCACCAGTCCGTCGCCGAGCGCTACCGGAGCGGCCCGGTTTTCCTCGCCGGCGATTCAGCCCACCTGTTCTCCCCCACGGGCGGTGTGGGCATGAACACCGGGATCGGCGACGCAATCAATCTCAGCTGGAAGCTTGACGCGGTGCTGTCCGGCTGGGCGGGACGGGATCTGCTCGACAGTTACGAGGTCGAGCGCCGACCGATCGGCGTCCGCAACTCGGAAGAGGCAGCGCGCAATGCTGATCGGATTGACGCGGCCATGCGTGTCACCCCGCCGAACGTAGAGGAACCGGGCCCGGAGGGCGATGCCGCGCGGGAGGAGTTCGCCAAGACCGTTAGGACGCTGGCCCGGCAGTTCAATGCATCCGGCCTGCAGCTTGGGCACCGCTACGAAGGCTCGCCGATCTGCATCCCGGACGGCACCCCGGCTCCGCCCGACGATCCTAATGTGTATGATCCGGTTGCCCGCCCCGGTTCCCGCGCGCCTCATCTCTGGCTGAAGGATGGCCGCTCCACGCTGGATCTCTTCTCCGGCCGGGAGTTCACGCTTCTTCGGCTCGGCGCAGACCGTCCGGATGCTTCTGCCCTGGACACTGCGGCGCGCCGGCTCGGCGTGCCGCTCGTCACCCGGGATGTTGAGCAGGAGGATGTTCGGGCGCTGTACGGCGCCGATCTGGTTCTGGTCCGGCCGGACGGGTATGTAGCCTGGCGCGGCGACCGGCTTCCAGAGACAGTGGAGGGCCTGCTGCAAACGGTCCGAGGAGAGCCCGTCACGAGCATGCTGGCACTGCCACATTAGTTTCACTGCTGCTCTGCTGTTACGTATCGTTTCGGTGGATGCGCCCGGCGAACCAAGCTAGGGCTGGCGACGCATCGGATAGGCCGATGCGCCTTAGAAGTGCCGATGCGAAGAGCAGCTGAGGGTACCGGTTCTTCTCGGACGAATCCAACTGGAGGTGGTGCCAACGGTAAGCGTTTGGGGGCCAGTGTCCAAAGTTGCTGCCGAGCTGGGTCTGCCAGATCGGCTGGTTCGCTCCTGGCTTCGCTGGAAGGAGAGGCACGGGAGAGCGAGGATCAGCCCATCGATTGCGGTACCCGCCGAGAGATGCCCGATGCGTCATGCGCTCAGCCCAAGTTCGGTCGTCACCTCCAGCATCCCCTGAACTGATTGCGGGACAAGCCCGCTTGTGGACCGCAGCCCGGGTACGCTTCTCCTTCGAGACACTCGCCTGGGTCGTAGGGTTCGTCAGGAAAGGATCCTTCTTCGGAGGAGGTCTGCTAACGCGCGCGGTCGGCGCGGCACAGCAGCAAGCTTGCCGCGGCTCGGCGCTGCTCACAACAATGGATAGACTAGGCGGATTTTCAGATTGGTCAGAGCGGCGATGACAGGTTCGGAGCAGGGCAGTCACCCTGCGGAACGGGACAACACCGGCGTGAATGCGCTTCAGCGAGGCCTGCGCATCCTGGAATGCTTCGGATCCGATGGCCGCCGGCTGACCTTGGGGCAGGTCACGGAACGTACCGGCCTCTCCGCTCCAACGGTCTGGCGCTACTGTTACACCCTACGGAAGCTCGGCTATCTCGTGTGGCACTCCGACGAGACCCTCTCGGTGGGCTTCCCCGCCCTCGGCCTGGGCTTCGCCGCGGCATCGGACTTGTCCTTCGGTGAGCTAGCGCTCCCTCATCTACAGTCATTGGCCGAACGTTTCGGGTGCACCGCCATCCTCGGTGAGGCCGTCCCGCCTGACATTATTTACCTGCAGGTCAGTAGCCGCCACCGGATCACCTTCTCCGATTTTCGGGCAGGCAGCCGGGATCCCATGGCGTTCTCTCCGGCCGGCTGGGCCTGCCTTGCCGGCATGGCGCAGGCGCGGCAGGCCCCCGTCCTAGCTGCCATGGCAAGACAGAATTTCCGCCTGCCGGCCAGCTTCGAACAGGCGACATCCGAACTCCGCGCAAAGGGCTACATGGTTACGCGCGGGCTGATCCATCCCGAGCTGGTCGCGATCTCCATTCCTCTTCAACCGCCGGGATCGGGCCGGCTCTATGCCGTGACCTGTGCGGAGCACGAATCGGCCTTGCACGACGCGGCGCATGCGGAACTCGGGCATGCGCTTCTGGAGGTCGGCCAAGCCTGCTGCCAGTACCTGGCCGGCCTGTTGGCCGCGGACGGCCGGCCTGGTTAGGCCTCGGCACCCGTCACGCGATTGATGACGGCCATCGAATCGGCTGGCACCTCATCACCACGCCAGGCCACGAAGCCGTCAGGCCGGACAAGCACGAGGCACCGTTCATACAGCGCCGCCGCCTGCGGGTTCTTGAGATCGACCACCTCCAGCGGCATGCCGCGCCGCGCCGCAGCCGCTTCAAAAGCCCTGACCGACACGGAGGAGTTGAAGCGCAACAGCACAAAGCTGCGCCCGAACAGATCAAGCGTCGAGCAGCCCGGTTCCAGCCAGACATGCGGCGCGCGCGAGCCCGGCCGGGCGGTCTGGGTATAGACCATCGGCGGATCCTCCGGCGCCGGTGTCCCATCTGGGCAGATCACCGGCGAATCGTCGTAGCGGTAACCCAGATGGATATGCAACGTGAACCACTCGCGCTTCATCGCCTCGGTGTAGGCCGCGCCAAACTCGGCCCGCGCGCGATCCCCCTCCAGTCCTGGCTGGAAAACCTGCGGCGAGAGCTTCTCTCGCGGAGAGATCATGCGGCGCAGGTTTTCGCTCGCCTCCGCCACGTTGCGGATCGCCACGGGCCGCCGCTCCGCCTCATAGGAGGCAAGGAGGCCAGGCCCGCCCCAACCCTGCAGCGCGGCGGCGAGCTTCCAGCCGAGATCGACGGCATCCTGCATGCCGGTGTTCATGCCGAACGCGCCGGTCGGCGAATTCAGGTGGACAGCATCGCCTGCCAGGTAGACCCGCCCCTCGCCATAGCTGTCGGCCACCAGTTCACGCCGCACCCAGGGCACGATGGACAGGATCTCGAAGTCAAATGGCTTGCCCATGGCGCGGACGATGTATTGCCGCACCTCAGCCTCGCTGAGCGTGTGTCTGGTCTCGTCGCCGACGATCGACAGCCGGAAGCGGTCATGGCCGTCGATGGCGACGATGGTCGCCCAGGTACCCTCAGGCCCGATGAAAATGAAGCGATAGCCCTTGGCCTTGTCGTGCAGCTTCCAGAAGTCGCGGCAGCGGAAGATGGCATTCGTCGTATAGGTCAGCACCGGCTTCCCGGTCATGCCGATCCCCAGCGCCTGGCGCACCGTGCTGGCCCCGCCATCCGTACCGGCCAGATAGGCCGCCTCCACCTGCTCCTCCGCGCCGGTTACCTGATCGCGCAGTGTCGCCGTCACGCCATGCTCATGCGTGGTGAAGCCGGTCAGTTCCGTCCGGTAGCGCAGCCTGGCTTCCGGCATGCTCTCCACCCAGCGGCGGAGAATCGGATCGAACATGTCCTGGGGGCAGCGCTCCCGCTTCTGCGGGCTCTGCGGCGGCGGCACGGACTGGCGCGGGCTGGGAAAGCGTTCACGGCCGAACTCATAGCCGCTGAGGCTTTCAAGCCAGACATTGTCCTGGGGATGATCGGGGTTGTAGGGGCAGCGCTCTACCTCGCCGGCAATGCCCCAACGACGGCAGAACTCCATGGTTCGCGGCCCGATCAGATCCATCTTGGGCTGCGTGATCGTGCCATCCGTCCGCTCGACCAGAAGGCTCCGCACCCCGCGCCAGGCCAGCTCGCCGGCTAGGGCCAATCCGACCGGGCCTGCGCCGACGATGAGAACGGGAGTCTGGGTAGTCACGACGGGAGGTCCTTGTACATCTTTAGGGAACAGGAGATTCGCCCGGCTGCGGCTGCGGCTGCGGCTGCGGCTGCGGCTGCGGCTGCGGCTGCGGCTGCGGCACGGCGAGGCCGAGCTCGCGCACCAGCGCGACCAGCGTGCCCCCCACTTCCTGCAGCCGGTCATCGGTGAAGACGGTGGCAAGGCCACCGCAGCTCAGCGCCAGAACTTCGCTCTGGCCGGGCAGGCGCAGCGGCACCGCGGCGGCGTTGATCCTGGAGTTCAGCACCCCGCGGCTGGTGATGAAGCCGGTGCGCTCGTAATCCTGCCGCGCCTTGGCGAAGGATCCCGCGACCTGCTGCCATCCGGCATCGGCCGCCATCAGCGCCGCACAGCGTTCGGGCGTCTGGGTGGCCAGATAGGCCCAGCCGAGCGAGGAGCGGCCGAGCGGAACCCGCGTGCCGACCCGCTCAACCGTCACGAAGGCGCGCCCCTGGTAACGGATGAGGAAAATCATGCCGAGCTGGTCGCGGGCCGCCAGTGAGATGGCACCCTCGAAGCGCGCCTCCAGCTCGGCCAGCCGCGCCCGCAGCACATCCAGCATGGGGCGGCCGCTCAACGCCGCTGCGGCCAGCGCGAAGACCGGTGCACCCGGCCGGAAGTTCCTGCCGCCCGGCATCTTCAGCAGATACCCGGTATCCTCCAGGGTCTTGCAGATTCGCCAGACCGTCGGCTGTGTCATTCCCGTCAGCCTGGCGATCTCCGTGGCGCTCAGCTCGGTCCGGGCATCCGACAGGCAGCGCAGAACGGCAAGGCCGCGGCCCAGCGCCGCGATGAACTGCCGGTCGGTGGAGGGGCCGCCCGTGTCCTCCACCCCCGTCCTGCCCGCCTCCGTCTCCGCTGCAGCGCCGTCCGGGCGCGGCCGCTCCACGTCTCGTTTGCCCGTCCGGTCGCGGGGTGCATTCACCGATCTACGTGCCTTCTCATGCGGCAGGGCAGAGCCAGGGCGCCGCCGCATGGCTCGCTGGGCCGCCGCCCCATAGATCGGTTCACGCCCCGGGTGAAGCCACCCGCCAGGAGGCACTGCCGGCCATCCGGATGTCGGCGCGGCCACCGTTCGGCGAAAACGGAGATGGGGTCGGTCCCCTTAGTCGACAGTGGCGCCGGACGCCTTGACAATCGGGCGCCACTTCTCGATCTCGCGGCGCATATGCTCGGTCATCTCCTCCGGCGTGCTGCCCCAGGGCTTGGCCGCCAGCGAGGCGAGCTTCTCGCGCAGTTCCGGGTCGCTCAGAGCCCCGAGGGCGCTCGCGTTCAGCCGGGCAACGATGGGCCCCGGCGTGCCGCGCGGCGTGACGAGCCCAAACCAGGAGGTCGATTCAGCGCCTTGGAAACCGGCCTCTGCCATGGTCGGAACGTCCGGCAACAGCGGCTCACGGGACGAGCCGGTCGTCGCGAGCGCGCGCACCGTCCCTGACCGGATATGCGAGAGCACCGCCGGCACGTTGTCGAACATGAGCTGGACCCGCCCCGCCATCAGTTCCGCCAGCGCCGGGGCCGAGCCGCGGAAGGGTACATGGGTCATCTGAACCTGTGCCTGCTGGCGGAACAGCTCGCCGGAGAGATGCATCGGCGTGCCGTTGCCGGCCGAGGCGAAGGCATATTCGCCAGGACGGGTCCGCAAATACTGCACAAGCTCCGCGACATTCTTCACCGGCAGGTCGCTGTTCACGACCAGAACGCTCGGAGAGGTCGCAAGTACCGTGACGGGCGCAAAATCCGTCAGCGGATTGTAGGGCAGCTGCCGAAACAGGTTCGGGTTGATCGCCATTACCGAGGTGTTGGCAAGCAGCATCGTGTAGCCGTCGGGCGGCGCGTCCTTGACGAGCTGCGTGGCGATGAGGCCGGCACCACCCCCACGATTCTCGACCACCACCGGCTGGCCGAGATTCCGGCCCATCCTCTCCGCGAAGAGACGGGCCATGATGTCGTTGGTCGCACCGGCGGCGACCGTCACGACGATGCGGAGCGGTCGGGCCGGAAAATCCTCGGCCCGTAGCGCGGCCGGCGCGAAGGGCAAGGCCAGGGCGGCCGCAAGGGCCCGTCGGTGGATCATCGATCTGTCTCGCGGATGCTGCAGGTGGGTCCTGATGCTCGGCTCGGCTGCAGGGGCACTAGCGCCGCCCGGCCATCGTTCCGGCTTTGGCGGGGATGGCGCAGCCGGCCCGCAGGACGATCTGCTCCGCCTCCTGATGATCGAAGACTCGAGGTCATGGATGCCGGCTCATGACGTTCCCCATTGTTCTTTCGTATTGGTCAGCGCTGCACGCCCGGGCCCGCAGCCCGGGCGGCAGGTTCAGGCGCTGCGCGCCGTGCGCAGGAAGCCCAGGCGCTGCATTACCGGCTCATCCGTAACGCGGAACAGGATCGCGTTCTCCTCCGCCTCGTGGAAATGCGGCAGCCAGGCCGGCGCGGCGATGACATCGCCCCGGCGCCAGGTGAAGCGCTGGCCATCCACCGTGGTCGCACCGGAACCCTCCACGACGGCATAGATGTTGTTCGCCGTGGTCCGGCAGGTCGCCGTCCGGACGCGCGGCTGCAGCGCCATCATGTGGAGTCCGACCGTGTCGAGCGCCGGATTGCCCAGTTCGACTTGGCGGCCATAGAGCCCGGCCGGATCGCCCGCGGCCTCCTCCAGCCTCTGCCGCGTCTCCGCGACTGGAAAGACCATCCGGTCCTTCCGGTGCGGTGGCGGCTCGATGAACGCCTCGTGCTGCGCCTCGTCCTCGGCAAGCGGATCGAAGAACATCGGCTCCAGCAATTGCACCAGCGGCACGTCGAGGAAGTCGATCCAGAAACCCGGCTGCGGCCCCTCATTGCCATGGCCATGCGAGGACCAGTTCGGCGTCAGCAGCACGTCGCCGGGCATCATGGCGATCTTCACGCCATCGACCACCGTGTAGGTGCCGGGCTCGGCATCCAGCACCAAGCGCAGCGCGTTGGGGGTGTGGCGGTGTGACCGCGCCCATTCGCCAGGCATGATCATCTGATAGGCCGCAACCAGCGTCCGCACCGTCGGGTAGTTGTTGCCCGGGGCCGGGTTGAACAGGATCAGGTTCCGCCGCTCGGCCAGCTCGGTGCTGATCAGATCCCCGGCCGCGGTCAGCGCCGCTTTCGCGCGCTCGTAATCCCAATGCGCCGGCACGAAAGCGGGACGCGGCGCCTTCCACAGCGATGGCGTCGGCTTGTTCCAGCCCGGGCCGACGCCGAGCCGCTCCAGCTTCGGATACAGCGCCTCCAGCGAGTTCGTGTTCAGAAGCTCCGAGGCGGACGGGCTGCTCATGACGTCTCCTTCTCCTTCAACCGCCGACGAGCCGTTTCACTTTGCACAGTGAATAGACATTCTGGCCTTCGAACTATAGCGTCCGTCCCAGAATCCTGTAAACCAGGGAATGACGGGTCGGCCGCCTCGCGGCGCGCTGCCCGCGCCGCATGAAGGGACGGAGAAAGGTCATGAAGCTCGCTGTGTTCGACAACCATCGCGTGGGTCTCGTGGAGGGGGATGAGCTCTACGATGTGACCGATGTCGTGCCGGGTGCCTCCGCGGCCTGGCCGCCCGTCTACATGACCCGCCTGATCGTCGACTGGGCCGAAATGCGGCCGAAGCTGCTCGAAGCGCGCGAGACCGCGTGCCGCCTGTCACGCGGCGAGGTCCGCCTGCGCTCGCCCATGCCCTTCACGGGCAACATCGTGGCCGCGCCGGCCAATTACCGGAAGCATGTCGGCGAGCTCGGGGAGCGCGGGATCGTCAAGGCGGGCAACACGCCGGACCAGATCGGCTTCTTCCTCAAGGCCACCTCGTCCCTCGTCGGCCCGGATGATGCGATCGAGCTTCCGCGCGGCTCCATGAGGCGTTTCGACCACGAATCCGAACTGGCCGTGATCATCGGCCGCACGGCCCGCAATGTCCGGCGAGAGCAGGCGCTGAACTACATCTTCGGCTACTCCTGCCTCATCGACGTGAGCATGCGGCTCGAGCCCGGGCAGGTGGCAGAGGAGCGCGTCACGCGCAAGTCTTTCGACACGTTCACGCCCCTCGGTCCTTGGATCGTGACGGCGGACGAGATCCCTGACCCGCAAGAGCTCAGCAACCAGCTCTGGGTCAATGATCAGTTGCGGCAGGATGCGAACACGCGCGACATGAGCGTGAACGTGGCCGGACTCATCGAGCTGATCACTTCCGTGATGACGCTGCAGCCCGGCGACGTGATCGCGACCGGAACGCCCGAGGGCGTCGGGCCCATCAAGGCCGGCGACAGGGTGCGGATCGCCATTGAGAAGGTCGGCGACATGACAATCAAAGTGCGCGAGACGGAGGAACAATCGCCCCGAGTCTTTTGATGTAGCGGCCAAATAAGCGCGTCCAAGATGTTCAAGAACCAGACGGAGGAGAGATAGATGGCAGGGCAGATCATCGTCGTGGGGGCTGGACTTGGCGGGCTGACGGCAGCGATCGCACTCCGCTGCTGGGGCTTCGATGTGGCACCGTCAAGTCGAGCGCAGCTTGGCGGACTGGCCCCGGTCCGGTAGGGGCTCCGAATAGTCTCGCGAGCCGCCGTCGCGTGCTTCACTTCCGTCGCGCGGCAACTGCCCTCGCCATTCTCGCCGCAGGGTAGGCCGACAGCATCAGCCGGCGTGTGACGGCAGCTCTGGCGCGAGAGCTGACAGAACCGCACCAGTACCGCGCAGGCTGCTACGGCCCCACCGGACCCGCCAACCGGACAGCGCCCTCCTGAGGGCTGACCTGCTCTGGCTAGGGGCTCTCGTCCCGAGAGGTGAAGGCGGAGGCAAGGGACCGACAGACACTGTGCAGCTCGCCCACAATCTCGTCCTGCCGCCGCGTGATCTCCGGTAGCGTGCCACCGAGGCCGATCGAGAGTGGCGGCTGGCCGGGCATGGACGGCAGCGGCATCCCGATCACCCCGACGCCGCTCTGCACCGAGCCATCGCCGACCGTCCAGCCGCGCTCGCGGCTGTCGCGGATATCTTCCAGGAAGGCCGACTGGCCCCGGCGGAAGGCGGGGTTGGTTTCCTCCGCATTGGCGCGGCGGAGTAAGCGGGCCACGTCTTGGTCGCACAAGGGTAACAGAAGCGCCTTGCCCATGCCGGTGCGGCAGATCGGGCGCGCCATGCCGGCATGCGGTTCGTTCCCACCGATGCCGTCTCGCAGCAGCGAAAGAATGTAGCGGACGCGCGTTGCCTGCTGCATTCCTATCAAGACGGTGAAGCCGGTTCGCGCGCGCAGGCCGTCCATCAAGCGCAGCAGGCTGCCATGGCCGATCAGCCGGTCCTGCAACCAGGCGCCGAGGAGCATGACGCGCAGCGTCGGCCGAAAGCTCCGGTTTTCCGGCACCTGCTCGAGGTAACCGAGTTGCGTCAGGCTCTGAAGCAGCATTGATGTGCTGGATTGTGGATAGCCAAGTCGCTGGGCGATGGCGGCGGCGGTCGCTGGCTCATGCGTCTCCGCGAACATCTCTAGCACTTCCAGCGTGCGCCGCAGCGACTTGATCGTGCTGTTCATCTCATCCTTGGGCGCGGCGGCGGGCTTGGCCATGGCGGGCTCCATCAAACATCACATATATGATGCTCCAACTCGCATAGTCCGCGACTATAATCTCTGCAACCAAGACCAATCGAGGAACACACACGCCGGGGCCGCCAGCTCTCCCAGAGCGATTTTCGTGGATCGAACCACTCTGCATTCAAGTCGCTGGCGTGAAGCTTCCTCGCTTTTTAGGCACCTGTCCCGGAATAGGACTTACAGGCCGTTAGGCCCGCATGTGAGGAAAGGATGCGCAATGGCCGAGCAAGGCGTTATCGGGCCGGATCTGTCCGAATTGGAGTTCCGCGACTGGATCGGGCGCAGCATGAGCACCGAGGACGACATCACGCTCTCCGCCGTGCGCCGCATCGCCGTCACCTTCGACCAGCCTGCTGATACCTACGGTCCTGGCGACATGCTGCCACCGCACTGGTATTCCATGTTCTTCCCGGCCCTCGCGCGGCAATCCGAGCTGGGCCATGACGGCCACCCGCGTAAGGGCGACTTCCTGCCGCCCGTGCCGCTGCCGCGGCGCATGTTCGTCGGGCGGCGTGTGCGCTTCCCTGGCGCGCTGCGGGTTGGCGACCATGCCGTCAAGCGCTCCGAGATCGCGGCGGTGACGCCAAAGCGCGGCCGCTCCGGTACAATGGTCTTCCTGACGGTGCGCCACACGATTTCGGTGGCGGGCGAGCCGGTGGTGATCGAGGACCAGGAGGTGGTGTATCGGGAGGCTGCCGCGCCTGGCGCCGGCCTGCCGCAGAAGACACCCGCGCCACCGCCCGCAGGCGCCACTTGGCGGGAGACGGTGTTCCTCGATCCTGTGCTGCTCTTTCGTTACTCTGCCATCACCTGGAACGGTCACCGCATCCACTACGACGCGGATTACGCGCGGAATCAGGAAGGCTATCCGGCTTGTGTGCAGAACGGCGGCCTGACCGTGCACCTGCTGGTGGACGCCGCGATCCGGCGCAGCGGAAAGCGGCCGTCCGGCCTTACCGCCCGTTTGTTACAGCCGCTATTCGTCGGTCACAACATGGTGCTGACGGGGCGTGACGCGGCGGATGGTCACCTTTCCACCTGGGCGGAAGCGGAGAGCGGCGGTCTCGCGGCCTCGGTGGAGCTGGAGCTGCCGGCATGACCAAGGGACCGGATCTGCCGCTCTGGCGATCCATGCTCTTCGTGCCGGCGAATGCGCCACGCTTCGTGTCCAAGGCGCATACCCGCGGCGCGGACGCGATCATCCTCGACCTCGAGGATTCCGTCGCGCCGGCAGAGAAGGCAACCGCGCGGGCCGGGCTGCGGCAGGCCGTCACCACGGCAGGGCAGGCCGGGGCGGATGTCTGCGTGCGCATCAACCGGCCGCTGGAGCTGGCGGTGGCCGATATCGAAGCGGCCGTCGGGTTGGGTGTAGCTGCGCTGGTCGTGCCCAAGGTCCTGGGGCCGGAACACCTGCAGCTGCTGGAGGAGGTAGTGGCGGCGGGGGAGGCTGGGGCGGAGATGCCGGTCGGCGCGACGCGCTTCGTCGCGCTCGTCGAGGATGCGGACGCGCTCCAGCGTATTGCTGCCATTGCCAGGGCGCCTCGCGTCGTCGCGGTCGCCGTGGGCGGTGAGGATCTGGCGACGGATCTGGACGCGGTGCCGAGCGCTGACAGCCTTTATGTCGCGAAAATGCTGGGAATCCATGCGGCGCGCGCCGCTGGCGTGCTGCCTCTCGGTTCGCTCGGCAGCGTGGCCGAGTTGGGCGACAACGAGGCGTTCCGCGCCGTGCTGCGCCGCTCCCGCGCCCTCGGTTTCGCCTGCGCGACCTGCGTGCATCCCGGGCAGGTCGCGGCCATCAACGAGGAATACGGGCCGGGCCCCGAGGCCCTGGAGAAGGCGCACCGCGTGGTCGAGGCCTTCGAGGCCGGGCTCGCCCGCGGCACCGGTGCCGTCGAGTTGGACGGCAGGATGATTGACCTGCCCGTTGCCGAGCGGGCCCGCCGGCTTCTGGCACGCGCCAATGGGCCGGCATCCCGGCCCCAAGCCGCCCCCGCAGCGCCCTGAAGGAGTCCGCCATGCTCTCGAACAAGCCGCTGGCCGGCACCACGGTCGTTGAGATCGGGCACAGCATCGCCGCCCCTTATGCCGGCATGATCCTGGCCGGGCTGGGCGCGGACCTAATCAAGGTGGAATCCCCGGGCAGCGGCGACTACGCCCGTGGCTGGGGCCCGCCCTTCTGGGACGGGGCCGCGCCCCATTTCGTCGCCATGAACCGCAACAAGCGCAGTGTGACCGTCGACATGAACGACCCGGTGCAGCGCGCCCGGCTGGAGACGCTGATCGTCGAGGAGGCGGATGCCGTCATCTGCAACCTGCGCCCTGGTTCGATCGACCGGCACGGGCTGGGGGGCGATGCTCTGGTCGCCCGCAAGCCCGGGCTGATCTATTGTGACATCGGTGCCTTCGGAAGCGGCGGCCCGCTGTCCGACCTGCCCGGCTACGACCCGCTGATGCAAGCCTTCGGCGGGCTGATGAGCATCACGGGAGAGGCCGAGGGGCGGCCGCCTATCCGGGTGCCCATCTCGATGGTCGATATGGGCGCCGGGCTCTGGGCGGCGATTGGGATCATGGGAGCGCTGCTAGAACGCAGCAGGACCGGGCAGGGCGGGCGGATCGAGACCTCGCTCTACGAAACCGCGCTGGCCTGGACGGCGATCCCCATCGCCAGCGTGCTCATCTCCCCCCGCGTGATGAAGCCGCAGGGCTCTGGCGCCAGCGGCATCGTACCCTACCAGGCCTTTCTGGCCACGGACGGCTGGATTGTAATCGGGGCCGGCAACGACAACCTGTTCCGGAAGCTGGTGCGTGCGCTGGAGATGCCGGAGTTGGAGGCCGATCCGCGCTTCACCACGAACGCGGACCGCGTCCGCAATCGCGAAATCCTCGTGCCCCTGCTGGAGGTGGAGGTGGCAAAGCGAAGCATCGCCGAGATGCGGGCGCTGCTCGACCGGGCGGGCGTGCCCAATGCGCCGGTGCAGCGCATCGACCAAGTGGTGGAGGAGCCGCACGCCAAGGCCCTTGGCATCATCCAGCAAGGCCCGGAAGGCGCGCTGCCGACCGTCGGCCTGCCGCTGCGCTTCAACGGCACGCGTCCGGCCTATGAGCGCGCCGCGCCGCAACTGGGCCAGCACACCGACGAGCTTCCAGACCCGGCCCTGCCCGAGACGCTGGGGACCTGACGGGAATTCCACAGAACACCGGCGGCCGACGAGCCGACCCCAACACGATTTCAGGAGAGCGACCATGGACACGCATGTGCCGGGCACGATGACGCCGGACGGGCTGGTCTGCCTACCGATCGGCGAGGACTACAAGGAGATCCGTGAGAGCGTGCGCCGCGTCTGCGCCAACTTCCCGGCAGAATACTGGCGCAAGCTGGACGAGGACGAGGCCTATCCGACCGAATTTATCAACGCGCTGACTGAGGCCGGCTTCCTCGCCGCGCTGATTCCCGAGGAATATGGCGGCACCGGACTGCCACTGCGCGCGGCCTCGGTCATCCTGGAGGAGATCTGCACGGCCGGCTGCCACGCCGCCGCCGGTCACGCCCAGATGTACATCATGGGCACGCTGCTGCGGCATGGCAGCGAGGAGCAGAAACACAAGTATCTGCCGGAGATCGCCGCCGGCCGGCTGCGCCTTCAGGCCTTTGGCGTGACTGAGCCCACCACCGGCTCCGACACGACCCAGCTCAAGACCCGCGCGACGAAAACCGACACCGGCTATCGGCTGAACGGGCAAAAGGTCTGGACCTCCCGCGCGCTGCATTCCGACCTGATGCTGGTCCTGGCACGCACCACGCCGGCGACTGAAGTGAAGCGCAAGACGGACGGCATCTCGACCTTCCTGATCGACATTCGCGAGCATCTCGGCAAAGGCCTTACCATTCGCCCGCTCAAGGCGATGCTGAACCACCACACGACCGAGGTGTTCTTCGACGACCTCGACATCCCTGCCGACAGCCTGATCGGCGAGGAAGGGAAGGGCTTCCGCTACATCCTGGACGGAATGAATGCCGAGCGCGTGCTGACCGCGGCGGAGGCCGTGGGAAATGCCCGCTGGTTCATCCGCACCGCCACCGCCTATGCGAAGGAGCGCGTGGTCTTCGGGCGGCCGATCGGCCAAAACCAAGCGATCCAGTTCCCCATCGCCCAGGCCTACGTTCAATCGGAATCGGCGGACATGATGGTGCGCCGCGCCGCCGCGCTGTTCGAGGCCGGGCAGCCCTGCGGGGCCGAGGCGAACATGGCGCGCTATCTCGCCGCCGAGTGCGCCTGGAACGCGGCCGAGGCCTGCATGACCACCTTCGGCGGCTTCGGCTTCGCGACCGAGTATGATGTGGAGCGCAAGTGGCGGGAGGCGCGGCTGTCCCGCACAGCGCCGATCTCCACCAACCTCATCCTTGCCCATGTCGCCCAGCACACGCTCGGGCTGCCGCGCTCCTATTGAGCGGCGGGGAGAGAGATCAGGCATGGCCGCCTCGCTGACACAGGCACTCGGCGCATTCGTCGCCGAGTTGCGCTCCGAAGCGGTGCCGGAAGACGCACGGGCGGTCGCGCGCACCGGCTTCATCGATTGCCTCGGTGTGATGCTCGCTGGGGCTTCGGAGCCCGTGGTCGGCATCCTCCGCGAGGTGGTGGGGACTGGCGGCGAGGCGGAGGCCTCGATCCTGCTCGGGCCTGAACGCGCCGCGGCGCCCAACGCGGCCTGGATCAACGCGACGGCGGCGCATGCGCTGGACTATGACGACGTTGCGCAGCGCGGACATCCCAGCACGGTCCTCGTTCCAGCTGTGCTGGCCGAGGGCGAGGCGCTGGACGTGGATGGCGCGGCGCTCCTCACCGCCTATGTCGCGGGCTACGAGGTCTGGGCGGAGCTGGTGCGGCATGATGGCGGCTATCATCACGAGAAGGGATGGCATCCGACCGGCATCTTTGGCGCCATTGGCGCGGCGGCGGCCTGCGCGAAGTTGCACAGGCTGGATGCTGAGAAGGCGGCCATGGCCATCGCCCTAGCCGCGTCGCAGGCTAGCGGCGTGGTCGCTAATTTCGGCAGCATGACTAAGCCGTTCCATGCCGGACGCGCGGCGCATTCCGGCATCATCTCGGCGCGCCTGGCCCGGGCCGGGATGACAGCCTCGCCGGACACGATCGAGCATCCGCGTGGCTTTCTTCGGGCCATCTCGCCCGAGGGGAAGCTGGACGACCTAACGCCGAGCGAGGGCTTCGGCCGCGACTGGCGCATCATTACAGGCCGTCTCAGCATTAAGAAGTACCCGATGTGCTACTTCGCTCATCGCGCGGCGGACGCGATGATCGACCTCGTGAAGTCGGAACGGCCAGATCCGCGGGCCATCGAGCGAATCGAGGTGAGCGTGAGTCGCTCTCATGCGGCCGTATTGCGGAACGCCCAGCCTAACACAGGGCTGGAAGCGAAGTTCAGCGCGCAGTTCGCCATGGCCGCGGCGCTGACCACCGGCTGGATAGGTCTGCGGGAGCTGACGGATTCCTACGTCCAGCGCCCGGAGATCCAGGACCTGATGCGGCGCGTGATCGTGGTGCCGAGCGACGACATCGACCCGGCGCTGCCGGGCTATGCGCGCGCCGACAGCGTGCGCATCTTCATGAAGGACGGCCGCCGCATCGACAGCGTGCCCGTTCGCCGCGCGCGCGGCCATGCCGAGGCTCCGCTGCGGGAGGACGAGCTCCGCGCGAAGTTCGAGGACTGCCTGGCCTCGGCCGACGCAGGAGCCCACGCGGCACCGCTCTACCAAAAGCTGCGCCATCTGGAAGCGCTGCCTTCTGCGCGGGCCCTCTCCACCTCGCGCGAGCCGGCCCGCGATGCATCGAGCGCCGTCTGACGCGCAAACCCAGTTCGCAAGAAACGAGGAAACACCGGTGATCACCAAACGCGCCCTTCTTCGATACGCTGCTGCAGCGGCTGTCCCGCTCCTTGCGCGCCCCGCGCTGGCCGCCGCCTATCCGGACCGTCCGATCCGCCTCGTTGTGCCATTCACGCCCGGCGGCGGCGCCGATACCCTCGCCCGCATGGTCGCGCAGCCGATGACGGAAAAGCTCGGCCAGTCGATCGTGGTGGAGAACCGGCCGGGTGGCGGCACGACGATCGGCTCCGGCATGATTGCCCGTGCGGCGCCTGACGGTTACTCGCTGCTGGTTGGCACCGGGTCGCTGGTGATCAACCAATTTCTCCTGCCGAACGTGCCTTACGACTTCAACAAGGACTTCGCGCCGATCGGCCTTTTCGCGCGGATTCCCTTCGTGCTGGTGGTTAACCCCACGCTGCCGGTTAAGAGCGTGCCGGAACTGGTCGCCTATGCGAAACAGAATCCGGGCAAGGTGAACTTCGCCTCGTATGGGATGGGCAGCCCGGCGCATCTGACCGGCGAGCTCTTCGCCCGCATGGCGGGAATCCAGATCGAGCACATCGCCTATAACGGCACGGCGCCGGCCCTGGTGGATGTGGTGGCGGGCCGGGTCGGAATGATGTTCAGCACCATCCTACCGGCGGCGCCGCAGATCGAGGACGGCAGGCTTCGCGCCCTGGCCGTGACCTCGGACAAGCGTGTGCCCGTGCTGTCGTCCCTGCCGACGATGATGGAGGCGGGCGTCACGGACTTCGAGTCGACGGGGTGGAACGGGCTTCTCGCCCCAGCCGGCACGCCGCAGCCGATTGTGGGAAGGTTGAACGAGGAACTGCTCAAGACCCTGGCGGAGCCGAAGCTGATGCAGGAGCTCCACTCGCAGGGCCATATCCTGCCGAAGAGCAACCGTCCTGAGGATCTGCGCGACCTCATGAAGGTCGAGGCCGCAAAATGGTCGAAGATCATCCGCGAAGCTAAGATCACCGTCGATTGAGTGCGGCCGAGCGCCTCGGCCGGAGGCGTGCTGGCCACGGCACCACTGGCGGCGGCGTTGTCAGGTTGGCGATGACGGCGATGCTGAGAGCTTGCGGCTGGTGATGGCCTCACACGGCACGTGCAACTCCAGTCACATCTCGCCATGTGCGGAATGCCGCGTCACGAGCGGTACGGTATTCAGTGGCGGTCATGCGGTGGCGGCGAAGCTGGAAGTGGTTGTGGATCCGGCTGTGTGTGGATAGGAAACGCTGCGCGTGGCGGGCCGATTTGATGCTGTGGACGGCGCCTGCCCCAATCGTGGGCATGGGATGGTAGGATCCCGTAGGTCCAAGTTTAAGGAGCTGTGTCATGCATCAGGAGATTGCCACGGTCGGTCTCGACCTCGCCAAGAACG
>NZ_JBNBZS010000077.1:0-23976 GCF_049629625.1 Roseomonas chloroacetimidivorans
CCCGCCAACCACCGTCGCATGCTTCATCTCCGTCGTGCGACCACCGTGCTCGCCATCCTCAAGGCAGGATGAATGACGGCGGCAGCCGACGAGTGACGGCAGCTCTGGCGCGAACGCTGACAGATCCTACCCCCCGGCCCTGGCCTCGCTTATCGCCGGTCACGCAGCGGATGAGGCGAGGCACTACGACTGGGCTTGCAACGCGCTCCGAGGATTGGGCTGCGGCGAGGAAACGCTCGTCGGGCGAAACACCCAGGCTTTCGCGCGAATGCACGGCACTGTCGCGGACGCGATCGAAGGCGTCAGCCACGCAGCGCTGGAAGCAGTGATCCGGATGGTCCCGCGACCCTGAGAGAGGTGGCTCGGTTTGTTTGAACAGCAGGTCGTGCTGGGATGAGCGCTGCCGGGCTCAGGCTACCACGACGCGCAGAGCCGCAGAATTCGGGCTTTCTGGAACTCTGCCGATGGCAATGCACAACAGCTGATGCTTGGTATTCAAGCCTCGGGGCGCGAAGCCGGATGTCAAGGAGGCGGGCGATAAACTGTATGTCGCGCCGAAGGACCACGTGAAGATCTGGCGGCCTTCCGCCGAACCCGCCCGCCGTTGCACACCTCGGAGGTCATCCAGGGTAGGTCTGTCGGACAGTTTCGGGCCCAAACGGCCCGGCTGCCGCATACAAACGGCCACCCCGGCGTTTCGCTCTCGTGAGAGGGAAGACACCGCGCCGATGAAGCTCTTGATGATCCTGGCGCTCGGATGCGCCCTCGCCACCAGCGCCTGCGCGCCTTGGCGTGGTCATCATAACGACGACCACGGCGGCTATGGCCGGGGTGGCGCGCCTGGTGGATACGGACCTGGGCCGGGCGGTTCTGGCAGGCCGCTCCAGGATACGGATCTGGACCGGGTGGCTATGGGCGTTATTGATCGGGTCAGAGGGGAGCGGAGAGGGGCGGAACCGGAGATGGTGTTCGTCAGGCACGAACCTAACGCGGCATCCGGGGCCAGACGGCAGACCTCAAAATCGGAGAGTTCCTTACCCGACACGTGTACGGTCCAGAGCATCTGGAATTGCTGCGCCTCATCGGCACCTTCGTGGAGGAACGCTGAAAGCTCAAGGGACCACGTGGTGAGAAGCCCGCGGCCGTGGCGATCGGGACCGCCGCCCACGTCGTGAAGATCGGCGCCGGTCGTCCGGCCTTCAAAGAGCGCGGACACCGTCCATCGGGAAGAGCCGTTCGGATCCGTCAGCCTGGACCTGGTTTCGGCATGGCCTGCCCCCGATCCCACGGCTCAGGCGATACGCCCGTGGCAATTTATGTCAGGGTCAGGTGAAACTATCGGGTCCGGTGATGATTCGCCGGAGGACGAGGCGAGGTGATCCATGGCGAAGACCCCACGTGACGAGGACAAGCCCAAGAAGGCACGCGGCACGGCCGCCGGATCAAAAAGCAGGGGAGCTTCGGGCGGACGGTCCACACGCACCCGAACTGCAGGGGCCGGGACAGCATCCAAGCGGGCCGCCCCCCCCGCCGCTGCTCGGAATGGGCGTGGCGCCAAGGCGGCACCTAAGACGACGGCCCACCGAGCTGCGGCGGCCAAGCCGAAAGCTGCAAAGAAGACGGCGACGACGGCTCGTGCGGCCAAGAGGCTGGGCGCTGCAGGGTCAGTGAGGAAGGCCGCAAGGGTCGAAAGCGCCACGCAGGGGCGCAGCGCTGGTGCTGCCGCCGCGAAGACAGCGCGTGCCGCGACGACGAAGAGTACTGCTGCGGGTCGGGCTGCGAGCGCAGGACGGGCCGCAGGCAAACCCGCGAGCAGCAAGGAGCGGGTTACGACATCTCCCGGCACGCGGACAGCGAGGTCAGCCGCTTCGCCGAAGGGGCGCGGCGCTGGTGCCAGGACACCGAAAGCAACGCGGGCCGCCGAGACGGGTCCTCGGGGCGCCGCGAGCCGCGGTGCAGCATCCCGGGCCAAGCAACCTGCGCGATCGGCCGCTGCTCCGAAGAGGCGTAGCGCGCGAGCCACGCCCGAGATAGGAGGCGCCAGCGGGAAGGCCAGGAGAACCGGGGCGACACGCGCGGGAGCGAAGCCGCCTGCGGCAGGCCGGGCGAGCACCAGGCCAAAGGCCATCAACAGGCCTGCGACCACCAGCCGTTCGCGGGCGGTGGCCTCGCCAGTGCAGCCCGCGAGCGGGCGCGCCGCGAAGGCCGACACCGCGGCCAGACCGAAGGCCAAGGCCGGAGCGGCGACGCGCGCCAGGGGCGTGGGGGCAACAGCTCGTGGCGCCAGCAGCACGCCCACTGGGCCCAAGACGGGCAAGCAGGGCCCGAGCACGGGCGGCAACAAGGCGGCGACATCGGGCGCCAAGCCACAGCGCCGGCGTGCCGCGCAGACCAGGCCTGCGGACACGACCAGGCCCGATGTGTCCTCCTCCGGTGGAGCGGAGGAGAACCCGGCGGAGACCTTGCCCAGCGCCATGGCATCCCTCGCCGACGCGGGCGCCGCTGCGATGGCTGCGGCGGCGACCCCCGCCGTGGCGGCGGTGGAAGCCGCGGCACTGACCGCCGCCACGATGGCCACCAACATCGTGGCAGCCGCGAGCCTGGGGACGAGCCTGCTTGGCGGAGGCTCACCGTCCGAGGCGACGCCAGTAGAACCAGCAGCGCCGCCGGAGGGCGAGGACAAGGGTGACGCCGAGAACGACCTCGCCTAGCTGAGCCCGCGCTCGCCGACGCGAACAGGCCGTGCGCCGCCCCGAAGCTTTCCGCGCCAGCTTGCGTTCTGCTTTGCTGAGTTCAGGCATCGTTTTCCAATGTTGGCCAGAGGCAGCCACTCGACCTGACTGCAGGGCATCAAGAGCTGAGAGGGATGCAGCAGTGTCCAAATCGAGGCGGGTGAGTTTGGGTCTGCTTTCGCTTGGCGGCCGGGTCCAGAGTATGTGGCGTCATCTCCAGTCCCTTGCGAAATGCATGCGCGAAACGAGCCCCGGTACCTTGGAGCGCTCCAGATCTGAGCGGCTCCGGGTGGTTCTCGCGGGCATGACGGACGGCGTGATGATGCTCGACGCCGATCTGCGCCTTGTGGAGTGGAACTCACATTTCGCGGAGTTCACGGGTGTTCCCGAAGCAATGCTGCGGACCGGGCTGTCCATGGCGGACATCCTGCGCGCTCAGGCCCTTGCCGGGGAGTTCGGCGAGGTTGACGTGGAGGCCGAGGTCGCGCGGCGCATGGCGCTCCTGCGGTCCGGCAAGAGCTCCGGGACGATCGAGCGGACCAGGCCGAATGGGCGCGTCATGGAGTTACGCCGCAATCCTCTCCCGGATGGTGGGTTCGTCACACTCTATACCGACGTGACGGCGCGCAGGCAGGCCGAGGAGCAACTCCGGCAGGCGCAGAAGATGGAGGCCGTCGGGCATCTCACGGGCGGTGTGGCCCATGACTTCAACAATCTTCTCATGATCATCCTGGGCAACCTTGATAAGGCCGAGCGGTCACTCGACGCCTCCGAGCTGCAAAAGGTCCGGCGCGGAATCGAGCTGGCGCGAAGTGGTGCGCGGCGGGCCGCCTCCCTCACGCAGCGCCTTCTGGCCTTCTCAAGGCGTCAGCCCCGCGAGCCTCAGCTCGTCGACGTGAACGCGCTCATCACGGAGCTTTCCGATCTCATCCACCAATCGGTCACGAGCAATATCGCGGTTGAGTTCGTCCTGACGGACCACCCCTGGACGATATTGGTTGACCCAAACCAGCTCGAGGTCGCTCTGCTGAACCTGGTGATCAACGCACGGGACGCGATGCCGAAGGGTGGCGCGGTGACCATTGAGACCGCGAAGGTCGCGCGCACCACTGCGACCGGGCCGGTCCCTGTCCCGGTTCCGGGCGACGAGTTCGTGCAGATCACGGTGAGGGATACGGGCGTCGGGATGCCCCGCGAGGTGGCCGCGCGTGCCTGCGAACCCTTCTTCACAACAAAGGGGGTTGGGAAGGGTACGGGGCTGGGACTGTATCAGGTCGTAGACTTCGCCACCCAGGCCGGCGGCCATGTGAAGATCGACAGTGAGCCGGGGATTGGAACGGCCGTGACCATCTATCTCCCCCGCCTTGTTGTCGAGGACGCAGCCGGGACATCCCCATCCCAGCCGATGGACGCCAGCCGCTTGGCGGGACGGGGCGAGAAAATCCTGGTGGTGGAGAATGAGCCGGACATCCTGGCCTACACCACCGAGGGGCTCGAGGCGCTGGGTTACCGCGTCCTCCCGGCGCAGGATGCCTCATCCGCCTTGACGATCCTCGACACCACACCGGACGTCGCCCTCCTGTTCACGGATCTCTGGCTGCCTGGCATAGACGGGCGCCAACTCGCCCGCGAGGCCACGCGGCGGTGGCCCCATCTGCCAATCCTTTACACCTCCGGCGGCCCGGACAATGCGCCTCCGGGCGATGGCGCGCCCGGCCCGGGGAGCGACACCATCATCAAGCCCTACGAACTACCCAGACTGGCGCGAGCGATCCGTACGGTGCTCGACGCGCGTCAGACCGTAGGCGCGTCCGCCCCGGCCTAGAACATCCCACCGGTCAGGATTTTGAGTATGGCGCCGACCCGGGAGATGACATCCGGGCCAGAATCCTTGCCGTGCGCAGGGGCCGGGGCTCAACTTACGCGCGCGACACACGTTGCGGTTGTATGAGGTCGTGATGAAATGACGCTGTGCCGATCGGGTCGAATGCACGACCCACCGGCCCAGCATGGTTGGAGGACGGGAGGCCCGTGTCGTCACAGGGAGCTGCCACGTCGCGGTTGGCAGGCACGTCCGCCTCGGCCCCCCGCGCGACGGCGGGTCCTCTCGTGGCGCGGCGGACGCGCGGCCTGCGGGCCCATTTGGTGGTGCTTGCGCTGGCAGCGGCCGGGCCGGCGCTCGGCGTGGGCGGCGCGGCCGCGTGGCACGCGATCGGGAGCTATCGCGAAGCCTTCGAGGAGCGGCTGCAAGACTCGGCTCGCGGCCTGGCGCTCGCCGTCGACGCCGAGATCAACAGCCATCTCACGACCCTGGCCGCGCTGGCCGCCTCCCCCCTGCTCGACCGTGGCCCCGCCGAACTCGAAGCCTTCTATGTACACGCCAGGCGCGCGGCCGAAGCCGTCCATTCGCCGGTCGTGGTGGTGGCCCCTGACCTCGCCCAGCTGATGACCACGGAGCGGCCCTTCGGCGAGGCCCTGCCAGGGACGAATGCCGCCGAGGCGGTCCGTGCTGTCTTCAATACACGCCGTCCTGCCGTCAGCAACTTGCTGGTGGGCGCGGTCTCCGAGCGGCAGCTCATCGTCGTGGCGGTCCCGGTTCTGCGCGATGCCCATGCCGTGCTTGTTCTCTTGACGCGGCTCGAACCCGAGCGGCTGGCTGGCCTGCTCGCAGCACAGGTGGCCGGCTCGGAGGACACCGTCGCCGCGCTCACCGATGCGCGCCAGAGGGTGGTTGCGCGCTCGCAGGACCATGAGCGTCTCCTCGGGGCCGCTGCGCCGCCTGACTGGAACGCGCTCATCCCCGATGACAAGACGGCCGGCACCGGCCCCGTTCGCTCGCTCGATGGGCACGAGTTAATCTACGCCCAGCACCGGCTCGAAAGGGCGCCGGGCTGGAGGGTGGGGGTGGCTCAGCCTGCCGCGGCCTATCGGGCCAGCTGGCAGCGCCCACTCCTCGGCCTCGGCATCGGGGGCGGCATGGTCCTCCTCGCCGCGGCGGCCTGGGCGGCGGCCCTCGGGCGCCGCATCATCCTGCCGGTCGATGCTCTCACCCGGAAGGCGAGGGACGTGACCCGCGGCGGTGGCACACTGCAGGGGCTGCCCCCCTCGGGTGTCACCGAGTTCGAGGCGCTCCGAGCCAGCATTGCCGAAGCGGAGGCGGCGCTGCGCCGGGGCGAGGCCCGCTTCGTCCGCGCCCTGGAAGCGGCCAGGGTCGGCGCCTGGGACTGGGATCCGACTGCCGATGTGATGAACAGCTCGCCGGAGCGGGAGGAGCGGCTGACCGGCCGTGCAGGGCGCTCAATCCGCAATCTCGCGGCCTTGCTTGAGGCCGTTCACCCGGACGACCGCCCTGTCGTGCGGGACGCCATGCGGCGCGTGCTGGAGCGGGAGACGGACGACTTCGAGGCCGAATTCCGCGCTGTCTGGCCGGACGGCACGGTGCGCTGGCTGCGCTCGGTCGGCAGAGCCACTGCCGACGCGGAGGGGAGTGTCCGCGAGATCGCGGGCGTCTCGATGGACGTGACCGAGCAGGTGGAGGACGCGCGGCGACGGGAAACGCTGGCACGCGAGGTTGACCATCGCGCCAGGAACGCCCTCGCGGTGGTCCAGTCCATTCTGCGCCTCACGCCCGCCGATGAGCCGAAGGCCTTTGCCGCCGCGGTCGAGGGGCGGGTGGGCGCTCTGGCGAGGGCACACTCGTTGCTCGCCGAGGAGGGTTGGTCCGGCGCCGACCTGCGTGCCGTGGTTGAGCGGGAACTGGCGACCATCCCGGTGGCCCCTGGAGAAGTCGCGCCCTTCTCGCTGGACGGGCCCCAGGTCCACCTCGCCCCGGCCGCCGTGCAGCCGCTGACCATGGTGCTGCACGAGCTGGCCACCAATGCGGCCCGGCACGGGGCGCTCTCCACTCCGGGCGGCGCGGTTGAGGTCACCTGGCGGCTCGGGCGCCGGACCGGGGAAGACGGGCTCCTCCACCTGCGCTGGGCGGAGCAGGGCGGGCCGCCCATCCCGGGGCCGCCGACCCGCCGCAGCTTCGGCTCGCGGTTCATGGATTCCACCATCCGCGGGCAACTGGGAGGCGTGGTGGAACGAAGCTGGGAGCCCTCCGGGCTGGTGTGCGAGATTGCACTACCGCTCGCGCGCATCCTCGAAAGCGGAAGATAACCGCCAACCACAAGAGCCACGGCTCGGAGTAACTGGCCGCAGTAAACCCCAAGCGCGGCGTCACGGCCCTTCTTGATCGTCGCCCTTGAGCCCGCGAGGTAGGCCGTCGCGGAGGGGCGACGATGGCGCGAGGGGTGGCGAGCACTGGTGCCAGCATCGGTGCTGGCACTGTGGCGATGGAGCGGGTGGAGATCGTCACCCGTGGCGGACGGCGGACCTACACGGCCGAGGGGAAGGCGGCGCGGCGCTGCCAGGTTAGCGACGTAAGGGCCAAAGTGCACCCGGGCGGCCCACGCCCACCCACCGCTGCGCGTCCGAGCCTTTCTCGAACTCGTGGCACCGCATCTTCAGTATGTCCTCGAAGACGGCGGGTGACGTTCGGCCGGTTTCGCCCCAGGGACTGCACCGGATTCCGGTGGTGACTGGGCCAGCGGAGGAGATGGGGCCCCCCGGCCCCGGGGAGCTGTCGCGCTCCTGGAACCGACCCTCGGCTTCCTGGAAGGACCGGAACGGCAGGGGGACGATGTCCTGCCCGTCTACCCCCCGCCATACCGGAGCTGCTGCGCCCGGAGCCAGCCGTCCTGCTCAGCCACCGCGGCGGCCCCGCGACACGAGCCCCTGACAGCGGTTGTCGTCGCCGATGCCGAACTGGATCGTCGGCAGGATGGCCAGCGGTCCGGCCAGGAGCCCGAGCCCCACCGCCGCGCCGCCGCGCGCCGCGCTTTCCGTGGCATCGACGCCGATATCGGGGTTGCGGAAGGTCCCGCCAAGGGTGATGGGCGTCGGCAGCTGGCCGACGGTGAAGTGCTTGGAATCGGCGCGCAGCCGGTAGTCCAGCCGCTCCCGACCCAGGTCGATCTTCCCGTCGCCGGAAATCAGCACCTGTTCTGTGTCCAGGAGCAAGGCCCGGCTGTCCAGCACACCGCGACGCAGGGCAAAGTCGGCGACAAAGCACTCCACCTGGGTCCGGTCCGGCAGCTTCAGGGAGGACAGGAGGGCATTGCCCAGCCGCGCGCCGGACAGGTCTACCAGCAGAGCGCTGAGATTGCCGCCGCCGGCCATGCTCAGCGAAAGCGCGCCGTTGCCGCTGCCCAGGATGTCGGCGAGTGACTTGCCGGAACCGTCGATCCGGGCACGGCCGCCAATCAGTCCGTCGCCCTGGAAGCCGGTGGGCTGCATCAGGCGCGCCAGGTCCACGCGTTGGAACTGGATGTCGGCCCGGGCATGCAGCGCGCCATTCTCCTGGGGGTTCAGGGCGATCTCGCCCGAGATCCGGCCCCTGCCGACCTGGAAGCTCACCGGGTTCAGCCGCACCGCGCCGTTGTCGATCGTCATGTCCACGGCCATGCCGTCGAAGGGAATCTGCCGGCCGCGGATGCTGTCGGCACGTTAGTTGAGCTTTACGTCGGCCGCCGTGAGCTTCGGCAGGCTGACCGGCGTGTCCGGCAGGACCCTGGCGCTCCGCTCGTCCCGGGCGATCTCGCGGCGCTGCTGTGCCGTCTGCCCGGGCGTCGAGGTCCGGCCGGGTGTTTCGCCGATGAAGCCGCCGAGGTCGGCGAGGTCCACGCGTCGGGAGCGCAGATCCGCCGTGACCTCCGGCTTCTCCCCGCCAGTGGTCACCGCGATGGTGCCGGACAAGTCGCTGCTGCCCATGTGCCCATCGAAGTCGCGGAAGCGTACCCGGCCCTGCGCGTAATCGAGCCGGCCGGACACCCGGTAGTTCGGTGTGCGCGGAAAGGGGATGGCGGTCAGCGGCTGCAGCAATGCCATGTCCGGACCCTGCAGCGAAAGGTTCACGTCGGCCCCCTGCATGGCCAGCGGGTTCTCGACGGTTCCTTTCATGGACACATTTGTCGGCCCGTTTGCGAGCTTCATCTCGATCGGCCAGGGACGGCTATTGTCTTGGAGGTAGGCGAGGCCACCCGCGGCCGCCTCGCCGGTGATGCGCTGGCGGGCATAGCTGCCGTCAGCCTTGACGGCGATCATGGGGTCTGGGGTGTCCTCGTCGCGCGTGGCGACGTCGTCGCGCGTGGCGACGTCCAGCCGGAAATCGGCCTTCAGTTTCGGGTTCACCACATGCGCCGTGCCCTCCGTGACGCGCAACACGCCGATCCGGGGGGCGGAGGAGGCCTTGTCCTGTCTCGGCGCGTCCTCCCCGGCTGGCTTGCCGAAGTCGAAGCCATAGTTTGTCCGCCCGTCCTCCTTGGCGAGCACCGCGAGCTGCGGGCGCTCCACCGTCAGCGACGGGATGGCGATGGCAATGGCGCGGTTGTGCCAGTACTCCATCACGTCGATCTGGGCTGTGGTGCGGGGGACCAGTGCGAAGGGCTCCTCGGCCTCAAACCCTTCCGGATTTTCGATCCGCAGGTCGTCGACCACAACTTCGGTGATCCGGCCCAGACGGACATGCAGATGGGCAATCGTCACCCGCCGTCCGAGCGCGGCCGAGGCTTGGCGCTCCACCAGCGGGATGAACCAGTCCCAGGACCAGAAGACGAAGAGCAGAAAGACCGCGGCAAGTGGAACACCGATCCAGAAGGGCCACCGGGGGATCCGTCGCTGTGCCATGGGATGCTCCGCGGAAAGATGGCCCCGCCGTTCACCTGGCCGCGAACGACGGCACAAGGTGATGGTCGAAGCGATCGCTTATGGTCCGGGCGAAACGGCGTGCGTTCCGCGCCGCAGGCCGCGAAGCCGTACCTACCGCGTGATCACACGCCTTCGCACCGATCTCGGCTCATCGCCAAACAAACACCCGTTCGGCGAGATGGCCCGGTCCGGGCCGATCGGCAAACCTGCAGAGGGGCGGGCCCGCCCTGCGCCATTCCTGGCGCATGCACCACCTTCATGGTGGTGCAGGCAAGCGGGCCGGCAGCCCGGACACAGATCTCTCGCCCAGCCCGACAGCTTCTACTGGCGAGGAGCGGTGGGTGACTTGGCTGACCGATCGTCTTCGATCTCGACCTCGGTCCGGCGGACCGTGTCGGAGACCGTCTCCTGGTGCTGCTCCACATCCTTCCGGATGACCAGCTCCTCCTTCACCCGAGCTTCCTTGGAGACGACGGCCTCCTCGGTATGCTCGACTGCCTCGATGGTGCGCTCGCGGAAAGCCTCGTCCGCCGCGGAGAGCGGCTGATCGACCGGCCGACGTTCCACCTGCACATGCTCGTCACGCAGCGTGACGGTCTCGTTCACCGGAGTCTCGACGATGTAGGAGCGGACACGCACCCGCCCATGCTCCACATCCCGCTTGCCGATCTTGATCTGCTCTTCGACGACAGGGATCACCTCCTCCTTGTCGTTGAGATGGCTCGCGGAGGCCGCCGCGGTATCAGGTGTCACAGCGGGGGGCACCCGCGCCGGCTCTGTCGTTGAAGCCGTTCCGACAGCGGTCATCGCGCCGCCGACGACCGCATCGTTGCCGTAGGTCTTCCAGCCTTGCTGGCGCCATTCGGCCTCGCGCGTGTCCAGGTCAACCGCGCCATGCTGCTCAAAGATATCCGAGACCTGCGTGACAAGAGCATCGGGGACGTCTGCCGCTACGACGATGCCCCCCCGGCGAATGCCTTCCGAATAGGTGTAACGATCCTCATCGGGGATAAACAGGTCCTTGAGAGAGGCCCAGAAGCCCTTGTCATCTGCCAGAGCGGGCGCAACTCCCTCGGAGCCATACACCCTGATGGCGCTTCGCTGGATCTGGCCGTCCTGAAGGAGATGATCGACGACCGCATCGGCCTCCTGCCGAGTGTCAAACAAACCGGTAACAGTGCGTGTCATATGGCTCTATCCTTCGTCTCGGGATGTACGCTCAACCGTCGCGGTCTGAACCCGTCGCTCTACCGGCACCTCGATGGTCTCTTCTGACTCCAGGTAGCGAACACGAAGCTCCTCCTTGAGGAGGAGACGCTTCTCGACCACCAGGATTTCTTCGACCACCGGAATCACGACCACGCCGTCTTCTTCCCTGACCCGGGGTGGTTCCTGAACCTCACGACCGACCGGAACGCGGTCGACCACTGCGCGTCGGCCGTGCAGGGTCTCCCGGACCACATCTTCCACCGTTTCGGTGGTGAGCGAGATACGCAGCCTTCCCGTCTCGACGTTCTTCTTATCGACGACGAGCTCTTCCTCAGCCACGGGGACGGCCACAGTGGCCGGCTTGCTTCCGGACATGGCAGTCTCCGTTGGCCTCCTCTTAAACGTTCAAGGGGACGGGGCAGTTGAGAGACGCTCGCAGTGTCTCAATAACGCCCCTGTGAAGCGGGCGGTGCCGCATAGCGCCAAGGCCGCTCCGTCGTTTACAGGGCCGTTAACGGCGGGCTTGGTCGTAAGGGGAGCGACCCCAGGGGGACCAGGTTGCCGGGCCTACCTCCAGGCCCACCCGCACGCGTCGCGGTCCTAACGCGGAATCCGCCGCTTGGTTTACGCACCACTGTCCAGCGACATCGGCGTCAGAGGAAACGTGCCTCGTGCGGTAACGGCCCTCCGCTGTCGAGGCACTGCTCTCACCCAGCCTCTCTGGTCCCCTCGAATACTCGGCATCCCCATGCCTCGTGCAGCGTGGGCCGGATCGGGCGTCGCCGCGTCTCCCCACACCGGCACCCTGCTTCGCCCCATATTTCCGTACTGCGGAATCAATGGAGAATGGAGCTGGTGTTTTGGCGCGACCGCATCGTCATCCGGCCGAGGAGGAGATCAGCCTCGACGGCGCCCTGCACGCGCTCTCTGATCCGGATTGCCGGGCGATCGTTTCCCGGCTCCTGGCGAGCGGGGGCATGAACTGCGGTCAGGCGTGCCAGAACCTCCCCGCTTTCACGGTCTCGCAGGTGGCGTCCCGACTGATGGTGTAGGAGGCGGTCGCTTCAGAGGGGGCGGCCACCGCGGTGATCTTCGGTAGGGTCTGGGTTGTCGAGACCTACAACCCGAACCTCGGACCGCCACGATGACCGATGACAAGATTGCCCTTCGCGAGCTGCTGGAGAAAGGCTCGGACGCGACCTTCCTGCGCGAAATGATTGGCTTTGCCGCCCAGCGGCTGATGGAGCTGGAGGTGGGCGAGGTAACAGGAGCCGCCCACGGGGAGCGCTCCCCGGACCGGCTGGTGCGGCGGAACGGGTATCGCGAGCGGGACTGGCAGACCCGGGCGGGCACCGTCGAGCTCCGGATCCCCAAGCTCCGGCGGGGGAGCTACTTCCCGGCCTTCCTCGAACCCCGGCGGACGGTGGAGAAGGCGCTGACTTCGGTAAGCCAGGAGGCCTATGTCCGCGGCATTTCCACGCGCTCGGTCGATGACTAAGCCCAGGCCACGGGGCTGGAGGGCGTCTGCAAGAGCCAGGTCTCCCGACTCTGTGCCGAGATCGACGAGCGGGTGCGCGACTTCCTGAGCCGCCCCATCGAGGGCGACTGGCCCTTCCTGTGGCTGGACGCCACCTACGTGAAGGTCAGGGAGGCGGGCCGGATCGTCTCGGTTGCCGTCACCATCGCGGTGGGCGTGAACGCCGATGTCCGCCGCGAGGTGCTCGGCATGGCAGTCGGGGCCTCCGAGGCGGAGCCCTTCTGGCTCGACTTCCTCCGCGGCCTCGCCCGCCGGGGCTTGGCAGGGGTCAAGCTGGTGATCTCGGATGCCCATGAGGGCCTGAAAGCCGCCGTGGCGAAGGTGCTCCGGGCCACCTGGCAAAGGTGCCGCGTCCACTTCGCCCGCAACGCCCTGGCCCACGCGGGCAAGACCCAGCGCCGCATCGTCTCGGCCTGGATCGGCACCGCCTATGCCCAGGAGGACGCGGGCTCGGCGCACGCCCAGTGGCGCACCGTGGCTGATCAGCTTCGCCCCAAGGTCCCAAAGCTCGCCGCCCTCATGGACACCGCAGAGGAGGACGTCCTGGCCTACATGAACTTCCCCGCCGCCCACCGGGCCAAGCTCCACAGCACGGATGAGATCGACAAGCTTTTCCGTCGTGATCTGCTATCCTGGCCTGGCACGGGTGACCGCGTGGCAAGGAGCCGGGCCCGAGGATGTGAGCCCGGCCGCGCAGCCTTCACCGTCGCTCCTCATTGGCGGCACCCGTGCGCCGTCTCCCCGGGCCGCGTGGCTGCCAGTGGCCGACGAATTGCTCGTAGGCCTGTTCAGCTTGGCGTGCGACCTCGATCTCCCGGTCCCGCAGTTCCTTGACGTTGTAGGCATAGGCCGGCCCGCGCTTACTGCCCTTCCTCGCCGGCTGCCCCGCCTGCAGCTCCATCGCGCGGACCTTGTTGGCCACCAGGGCCGGGCGCGCCCACTGGTAATCGGTCTCCCGGGTCAGCAGGCACCAGCAGAGCACGGCGAGCTTCCTGGCCACCGCCACGGCGGCGACCTGGTGCCCCCGCTTGGCCCGGACGCGCAGAAAGAACGCCCGCAGCGGCCCCGGGGCCTTGGACGCGGCCCAGGCCGCCTCGACCAGCAGGGCGCGGGCATGCGAGCGGCCGTGCTTGCTGATCCGGCCATGCTGCGCGAGCCCCAGGCCGGACTGACGCACCCGCGGGTTCAGACCCACATAGCTCACCAGCTTCTCGGAGCTGGGGAAGCGGCGCACATCGCCGATCGCCGCCACCAGCCCGGCTGCCACGATCAGGTTGACGCCGGTGATGGTCAGCAGCCGCTTGACCGCGGGATCGTCGATGGCGGCCTGGGCGATGTCCCGGTCCAGCACCTCCAGATCCTCGCCCAGGCGGTCGAGCTCGCGCAGGTGCCGCTCGATGGCAGAGCGCTCATCATCCGGCAGCACCTGCTGGCCGAGCCAGGTCCGGCCCAGCCGGCCAAACAGGTCGGCATGCGGGCAGGGCGGCACCAGGTGCGCCTGCAGGATGGCGTGCACCTCGTTCTTGACCTGGGTCCGGTGCCGCACGACCTGGTTGCGCCGCGCCACCAGCCGGCGCCGCCGCTCGGTGCCGGCATCGGGCACCCACACCTCGGGCAGGAAGCCCGCCGCGCGGAGCGAGGCCAGCACGCCGGCGTCGATCTTGTCGGTCTTGACCTGGGCGTGCGCGATGGCCTTCACCTGCAGCGGGTTGGCCACGACCACCCGGGCCACATAGGGGCTGAGCACCCGCACCACGGCCATGGCGTTGCCGGTCGCCTCCACCACGACCTCGTCCTCCCGGCTCAGGGTCCGCCCGAACCCCTCCAGGCCCGAGCGGGTCATGTCCACCCGTCCCGCCGGTCTGAGGCGTCCGGCCTCCCAGAACACCACCTCCGCGAAGGTGCGGTGGATGTCCATGCCGATTACACGTCCCATCTCCTGCTCCTCTCCAGTGGTCGACGGGAGCAGTGGGCAACACGACAACTACGGATCCGCGCTCTCGGCGCAACCGGGTCGGTCGCAGGGGCGGCCAGCTACTAACGCGAGCTCTCGGCTCATCCTATAGATCGGCCTGCCCACTACGTGCTCCCGGTGCCCCTCGTCCCGGATGGTCTCACCATACGCCAGGACCGAAGCCGTCCCAGCCGGATAAGCAGGCACCGCCATCCTCATACCGGTTACCAACCCCATCGAGCGCTTGAATGGCGAGATCAAGCGCCGCACCGATGTTGTCGGCATCTTTCCCAATGAGGCCGCGGCTGTTCGGCTGATTGGCGCCATCCTCCACGAGCAGTCCGACGAGTGGGCCACACAGCGCTCCCGCTACATGACCCTGGAAGCCATCAGCTCCGTCAGCGATACTGCCTCGGTCAGGCTCTCCGCCGTGCCTGCCTGACCCGGCTACCCAGCCCGCCGGAGATCATCGCTCCTACACCACGCGTTGGGACACGACCGATTGTCGTAGCTCAAGGGCTGCGGCGTCTACCCGGGCATGTCCGCACTCCATCCTGTGCGGTCCTGTGCCAGGGCGGTTGATATCATTCAAGCTAGGAAGACCGCCTAGGGAAGCCGCACGGATTTCTGACTGGCCGCGGCCGTGGCGCGACGATCGGGTTTGCCGACCGGCGGCTTCCACTCCCGGCGCTGCCGGACGGACCAGGCGTAGCGGGCGTCGTCCTCGAGCAGGTGGAGGTGCTCCGAGAGGCGGTTGCGCTCCATCCAACCGATCGCCGCCTGCAGCTCGGCAAGGGTCATCTGGGCCCGGCTCTTGTTGTTCATGATGCGCTTCAGGCAGGCATTGTAACGGTGATACAGGCCAGGGCCGGCCACACCACCTCGCCGCCCAGCCCGACCTGCCTCGTCCTCGACCGCTTGGGCGGCCACCATTTCGCCGAGCCGCGCCCGAAGCCGCCGCTCCGCCACCGAGGGCGCCTCGAGCATCTCGCCCTGCGCCTCCTCCTGCTCGGGGCGGCGCATCGCGAGTTCCGGTCCCGGCCGCAGGGTGTCGAAGCGCATGGCGAGAGCGTTGGAGGTAAGGGGCGTGATGCCCTCCTTCGGCGGCGGTAGCTGGTCACGCAGCCAGAGCGGCAGCGCGCCCTGACCGCGGCCGGGCTTCGGCCGACGCGCCAGGGTGCCTTGCTCCGTCTCCATCCGGCGGCGGAATTGCGCAAAGAGCGGATCGTCCGGGTGGAAGACCAGGGCACGCTGCTCGTCATAGGGACCGGCATTCGGGTCCACCCGCGTCGCGCGGGCGACCATTTGCTCCAGCCAGGGGCGGGACCGGATATGTGTCAGGGCCGCAACGACGGCGACTTCTGGTGCGTCCAGCCCCTCATAGGCCATGGCGACGGTGACCAGGATCGAGGGCTCGGGCCGCAGCCGGAAGGCGGCAAGCACCTCGTGGGCCCTCGGCGTGTCGGAGGTGGCGATCTGCGCCACCTCCTCGGCCTGGGCTGCCGGGATCCAGCGTCGGATCACCTCGAGGTAGTGCTTGGCGGCAGTCTGGTCGGGGGCGACGACGAGCAGCTTGCCCAAGCCCCGGGCGGCGGCTCCCGCCGGCAGGCCGCGTGCCTCCCGGCGGCACGCGCGCAGGTCGCGGACGGCCAGGAAGGCCTCTCGCAGCAGCGCTTCGGCAAAACCGGTGCGCAGTGCGGTAAAGAGGGCAGGGCGGGTGGTCTCCTCGGGATAGGCCCTGGCGAGGCGATGGGGGCCGACCTCGATGCCCTCCTCGTCCCGCCAGCTGGCTTCGCCGTCCAGCGCCCCGAAGGTGACCGGCAGCACGGCCTTCTCGGCGAGGGCCTGTGCGCGCGAATAGCCGATGACGGCCCAGCCCGGGGCATCGAGCTCGACCTCGCGGGTGCGGGCCTTGGGACCCTTGCGGTACGGCAGCCACAGGATGCCCCGCCCGTCCGCCCGCTCCAGCGTGCCCGAGAGCAGGAGACGGACTGTGGCGCATTCGAGGAGTGGTAGGATGGCGCGCGACCAGGCGCTGGCCTCGTCCTCCTCCGCCCGGGCCGCCTGGGCTGCCGCAGTGGGATCGGTCTCGGCCAGCGCCGGGACGTGGTGCATCTCGTCGATGACCAGCAGCGTCCGGTGCCTCCGGAACTCGGCGAGGTGCAGATCGGGCGCGGCCGCGACGCCCTGGTAGGTGGTGACGTAGCCGGCGAGGCCGCGCGACGGGTCGGGGCTGTTGTCGGCCGCCCGGACGGAGAGGCTGTGGCCGAGCGCCGCGCGCCAGTTCGGATCGGCGAAGGCCTCCTCGGCCTGCAGGCGGAGGCTGTCGCGCGGAACGACCCAACAGATGCGCTCGACAATACCGGCGTCGATCAGGCGGCTGCCGGCCAACACCGGCAGGAGCGACTTGCCGCCCCCCGGCGTGACGGCCGCCAGGATGTCCCTGGCGTCGGTAGCGCCGGTCGCCATCGCCTCGACCACGGCGGCGAGACGCTTCTGATGCGAGCGAAAGGGCCGACGGATCAGAGCAGGGCACCCGGAGAGCAGCGGAGCCGGAATCTTGATTCGCCAGATGGCCCCTGTCCAGCCGTGACGGCGTTCGGGGCTCCTGTGTCGGCGAGTTCCTTTTTGTGGGACCCGCCACAGCCGCGCCGCATACCCGTCCCTCCGATCTTCAATGCCTGGCCAAAGCTGCCTGGACCCGCCGAGCAAGGGTGTCGAGGTCGAAGGGCTTGTCGATCACGTCACTTCCCGCAGCCAGGTCGGTGCCCGCATAACCGGTGATGAACAGCAGAGGTATTCCGGGCCGTCGCTCGCGTACCGCCTCGGCGACTTGCCGCCCGTTCATCCCGTTCGGCAGCCCCACATCCGTGACCAGCATGTCGATCTGCGCGCCACCGTCCAACAGGTGCAGCGCTGCGGGGCCATCGGCTGCTTCCAGCACGCGATACCCGAGTTCGCGTAGCCGCTCGGCCATCACCTCCCGTGCGACCTCCTCGTCGTCCACCAGCAGCACGGTATGCGCATGCACGGCCTCGTCCGGTCCCGGAGCGCCGCTGCTGGTGCGCTCGGCCACGGCCGCCTGTGCGTGGTGCGGCAGGACGAGGCGCAAGGTGGTGCCCTTCCCAGGGGCGCTCTCCAGCCGGACGATGCCGCCGGATTGCCGCACGAAGCCGTAAACCTGGCTCAATCCCAGGCCCGTCCCTTGACCAAGCGGTTTGGTGGTGAAGAACGGCTCGAAGACCCGGTCCACCACGTCGGCCGACATGCCCACACCCGTGTCGGAGACCGAGATTGCCACGTAATCTCCCGGCGCGGCGCCCTCCTGTCCGATGAGGTCCGCCGCCGATAGGCGGATGTCGTCCGTACCGATCGTCAGCCGCCCGCCTTCCGGCATCGCATCACGGGCATTGATGCAGAGGTTCAGCAGCGCACTCTCCAGCTCGGTCGGGTCGCACAGCACGCGCGCCCGGCCATCCCGCAGATGCAGGTCCAGACGGACCGAAGGTCCCACCGTCCGGCGGATCAGATCCGCCATTCCCGCGACGAGTGCGTCCGGGTCCACCAGCTTCGGCTCCAGCCGCTGCCGCCGTGCGAAGGCCAGCAATCGCCGGGTCAGCCCGGCCGCCCGGCTGACAGACTGCCGCGTGAGGTCGAGAAAATGCAGCGCGTCCGCGGCCCGGCCTTCGCCGATCCGGCGGCGCGCCATGTCCATGCCGCCCGCGATCCCCTGCAGCATGTTGTTGAAGTCGTGTGCGATGCCGCCCGTGAGCTGGCCCACCGCTTCCATCTTCTGCGCCTGCCGGAGCTGCTCCTCGGCGTGCTCGCGCTGCGCCATCTCCGCCTGCAGGCTGTCCAGGGCCTGCCGCAACTCGGCGGTGCGCTCCGCGACCTGCGCCTCCAGCTCCTCGCGGCTCCGCGCCAGCACCTCGCGCGCGCGCACCTGGTCGTCGATGTCGGTCGAGGTGCCAACCCACTCGAGGATGCGGCCCTCCGGGTCCCGCACCGGCGTGGCGCGGCTCTGGAACCAGCGCCAGGTCCTGTCCGCCGCATGGTATGTGCGGTGCTCGACGGAGAACAGGCCGCGTGCCTCCGCCTCGGCCCAGGCCGCCATCGTGGCCGCGCGGTCGTCGGGATGGATCACGTCGAGCCAGCCCAGGCCGAGGCTCGCCGCCTCCGAGAGGCCGCTGTAGGCAACCCATTGAGGGCTCCCCCAGATCCGTTCGCCCGAGCCGCGTGAGCGGAACACGAACTGCGGGATCCCCTCCACCAGGGAGCGCAGCCGGGCCTCGCTGTCGCGCAGGTCCCCGGTCGCGCGCAGGCGGTCCACCACGACCGCGAGGAGGTTGGCATAGGTGCGGAGAAAAGCGGTGTCGTTCTCCGTGAACTGGCGCGGCTCGCGGCTGTCGATCTGCAGGATGCCAAAGGGAGGCTTGCACTCAGCGCCGATGATGGGGACGTTGGCCACTGCCTTGACCCCGTTCTCTACCAGGAAGGGCGGATAGCTGAACCGCGTCTCCTCCGCGATGTCGGAGGAGATCATCGGCCCTCCCGTTTTCAGGGCATAGCCTTCCGACGTGTCATCGGAAACCTTGATGGTCACCTTGCCGACCACGCCCGGCTTCCAGCCCACACCCGCCCGAACGAACAGGGTCTCGCCGTCCTCCTGCAGCTCCATGACCTTGGCAAGGTCGGTGCCGAGGGCTTCCCCCACCAAGCGGCAGGCCTCGGTCAGGATCCCGTCCAGGTCATCGGACTTCAGCGCGAGCTCCCCGAACTGGGCCAGAGCCGTCTGCTGGCGAAGCAGCTCCCGACTGTCGCTTTCTTCCACTTCGCCCACCACGCTTCCCCATACGCTGCGGTCCGGCGTCCTCCGGCGGCTCCGTGGCAGCTCGGGACGGCCGCTGGTCCGGCGTACAGTCCTCCCGATGTCACCCCCCAAAAACGCGAACGGAGGCCGGCCGTTTCGGCAGCGCCCGAGCGAGGAGCATGGTAGAAGCGGCTGGAGCAGGACCGTGGGGGAGGCGATGGTGGCCTCGACGTCTCAGCGGGCGGCAATGGCCGCTCCTGGTCGGGAAACTCTGGCCCGGGACGACATCAACCGCCAGACTTGCGCCGCCCGGCGTCGTCACCCCGGCGTTGATGGCGGAGAGTCTTCTTCGCTCTCCTCGAGGAGATCAATGAGCTCGGCGACGCGGCCGGAAGCGAGAGGCTGGCCACTGTTCATCGGTGCTTCGTTGTTGCTGAGCCACGTATAGGCCTCGGCGAGTTCTTCGCGAGTGGCGCCCGTGGCCAGAATACGAGCGACGAGGTGGTTATCCACGGGGCCGAGGATCGAACGGACATCCTCTCCTGTCAGAACAGACATTCCCGTTTCTCCCATGTGAAAGGTCGCATTCCCAGACCCGGCATGGGGCCACTGGATCAACGGCCCGCGACTTTCCCCTTCAGTTCCATCCAGGGCAGGCGCTCGTCTCCCTTCCGGCCGGTCCGAGGTAGCCCAAGCCAGAGCGATAGAAAGCTCCCCATGCCCGGCCAGTTCTCGCCGGTCTGACTCGCACCGGCCGTAATGCAGGTCGCCGGCCTCAGCCCGTGAGCCGAAACCCGCGCTCGGAGGCCCGGGGCCATATGGCAGCCGGCCTGGCTCCGGCGATCGCGCCGGCCAGGGGCAAGGCCAGCTGCAGAGAGTTAGGTGGGCATCTGCGCCCAGTAAACCTGCCGGACCCGGGCTGTCAGATTCGGCCGGCCGATCGGCCCTGCAACTCCCCGTCCCGGGGTAGGTCCCGGGGCAGTATGCACCGGAGCTTCGAGCCCAGTCATGGCCGGTCCCTTGCCGGAAAACCGGCCGTTCATTACCTGACCGGCCAGACTGGACAGCCCCCGACGACGCTGTCCGGTTCCACCCCACAATAGGAGAGTGCCATGGTCTTGAGGCCGCTGCACGATCGCGTTCTCGTGGAGCGAATTGAAGCGGACGAGAGGACGGCCGGAGGCATCATCATACCAGACACGGCCAAGGAGAAGCCCCAGGAGGGCAGGGTGATTGCCGTCGGGCCGGGTGCCCGGGATACCCAGGGCCGCCTACAGCCCCCTGATGTGAGCGTAGGCGACCGCGTCCTGTTCGGAAAATGGTCCGGCACTGACGTCAAGGTCGATGGCAGGGAACTCGTTGTGTTGAAGGAATCCGACATCCTCGCCGTGCTCGACGGAGCGGCGGGGACATCAGGCTGAGAAGGAGGATGTCATGGCTGCGAAGGAGGTCAAGTTCAGCACCGAGGCCCGGAATAAGATGCTGCACGGCGTCGATGTCCTGGCACGCGCGGTGAGAGCCACCCTGGGCCCGAAAGGCCGGAACGTGGTCTTCGCCAGGAGCTTCGGCCCGCCCCGGATCACCAAGGATGGCGTGACCGTCGCCAAGGAAATCGAGCTGGCCGACAAGTTCGAGAACATGGGCGCGCAGATGGTGCGCGAGGTCGCCAGCAAAGCCAATGACCAGGCCGGTGACGGCACGACAACCGCGACCGTGCTCGCCCATGCCATCCTGCGCGAGGGAGCGAAGGCGGTGGCCGCCGGTATGAACCCGATGGACCTGAAGCGCGGCATCGACAAGGCGGTCACCGCGGTGGTGGAGGAAGTTCGGGCACGGTCGAAGAAGATCACGACACCGGCCGAAACGGCGCAGGTCGCCACGATTTCGGCCAATGGCGACGCGGAGATCGGCCAGATCATTTCCGAGGCGATGAGGAAGGTCGGCAATGAGGGCGTGATCACGGTCGAGGAGGCCAAGGGCATCCAGACCGAGCTCGACGTCGTCGAGGGCATGCAGTTCGACCGCGGCTACGTCTCCCCGTACTTCATCACGAATGCGGAGAAGATGGTTGCCGAGCTCGACAATCCCTACATCCTGATCCACGAGAAGAAGCTCTCCCAGCTGCAGCCGATGCTGCCGCTGCTCGAGGCCGTCGTGCAGTCCGGCCGCCCGCTGCTGATCGTGGCCGAGGATGTCGAGGGCGAGGCCCTGGCCACGCTCGTGGTGAACAAGTTGCGGGGCGGCCTGAAGGTCGTCGCCGTGAAGGCTCCGGGCTTCGGCGACCGCCGCAAGGCGATGCTCGAGGACATCGCCATCCTGACGGGTGGTGAGGTGATCTCCGAGGAGCTCGGCATCAAGCTCGAGAACGTGACGCTGAACCAGCTCGGCCGCGCCAAGAGCGTGCGGATCGAGAAGGAGAGCACCACGATCGTCGACGGTGCCGGCGAGAAGGAGGCCATTCGGGCCCGCGTCGAGCAGATCAAGGCGCAGATCGCTGAGACCACCTCGGACTACGACCGCGAGAAGCTGCAGGAGCGCCTGGCGAAGCTGGCTGGCGGCGTGGCCGTTATCCGCGTCGGTGGCTCGACCGAGGTCGAGGTGAAGGAGCGCAAGGACCGCGTCGATGACGCGCTGCATGCGACCCGCGCCGCGGTCGAGGAAGGCATCGTTCCCGGCGGCGGCGTCGCCCTGGCCCGTGCTGCCAAGGTGCTCGAAAGCCTCAATGCTGAGAACGGCGATCAGCGCCTCGGCATCGAGATCGTCCGCAGGGCCGTACAGGCTCCTCTCCGCCAGATCGCCGAGAACGCTGGCGAGGAGGGGGCGGTGATTGCCGGCCGGGTCCTCGAGCGTGACGACTATGCCTGGGGCTTCGACGCCCAGACGGGGGAGTTCAAGGACCTGATGGCGGCCGGCATTATCGACCCGACCAAGGTCGTCCGCACCGCCCTTCAAGGCGCGGCGTCAGTCGCTGGTCTGATGATCACCACGGAGGCCATGGTCGCTGAGCAGCCCAAGGAGGAGGACCAGCCGCCCGCTGAACTGGCGGCGTGAACTTCCCAGCCGGCGAGTGGGCTGGCGCCCTCCAGCCCTCATCGCCGTGAACGCATGCGCGGTCGGCCGAGGCAGTCTTGAAATCATGACAGCCTCGACTAGCTAGTCGGTCGCCAGACGCCCTGCGGGGTTTGGCGAGGAGCCCATCGGGCTCCGGATCTCGTATCCATGTTGCTCACAGGAGAATGTGGCTATGGGAATGATGGATCTTGCTCCGCTCAGCCGGTCCCTGATCGGCTTCGACCGGATGTTCGAGGACGCTCTGCGCCTCAATCCGGATGACAACTACCCGCCTTACAACATCGAGAAGACGGGCGAGGACGCGTACCGTGTGACGCTGGCCGTCGCGGGCTTCACGCCTGACGAGCTGACGATCACCTGGCAGCCGAACTCGCTGGTTGTCGCCGGTAAGAAGGCCGAGCAGAACGGTGGCCAGTATCTCCACCGCGGGATCGCCGGCCGGTCCTTCCAGCGCCAGTTCAGCCTGGCCGACTACGTGAAGGTTGCCGGCGCCAGCCTGGAGAACGGCATGCTCTCCATCGATCTGGTGCGCGAGGTGCCCGAGGCTCTGAAGCCGCGGCGCATTGAGATCGCGAACAGCAATCAGCCGCAGCAGATCGAGAGCAAGGCGGCCTGACCAACAGCCGGTCGTTTGAACAAACAGTCGGTGTGGGCGTCAGCGAGCTGGCGCCCACGCCTCCTGTTCGTCTGAGATGAGGTGTGTCATGGACATGAAAGGCCTGATGCCCTGGAGCCGCAACCGGAACGTGCCGGCGTCCCGCTACTCCGGGGACGAAAACCCGCTTCTCGCGTTGCATCGCGAGATGAACCGCACCTTCGACGACTTCCTGCGTGGCTTTGGTCTTCCCGTTGCCCAGGGGGGCTGGACGGGTGCATGGCCGCATGTCGAGGTGTCCGAGACGGACAAGGACGTGCGCGTCGTCGCTGAACTCCCCGGCCTGGAGGAGAAGGATGTTGAGCTCACGCTGAACGACGACGTGCTGACGCTCAAGGGGGAGAAGAAGTCCGAGAACGAGAGCCCGACCTACACCGAGCGGTGGCACGGCAAGTTCCAGCGCTCGATCCAGCTCGGCTCGGAGGTGGACCCGGACAGGATAGAGGCCGCGTTCAAGAACGGGGTGCTGACGGTGACTCTTCCGAAGCGGCCGGACAGCCAGAACAAGGCCAAGCGTATCGCGATCAAGGCCGGATGACCCTCGCAGGCGCCCAGGGCTTCAGGCCCTGGGCACCTTCTTGGCGCAGCCGAACGCTTCCGAGCACCCGGCACGCAGGCACCACTTCACGGCCTGTGATAACGGCGGGAGCGGCTTTCCCCTGGCGCGCCGGTCGGCGGCCTGGACCGCCTCACCGGCTCATGGAGACGGCCCATCGTCGGCCTGCGAGGGAGCGGCGGCGTGTCCCTCCTGCTGAGCTGGGGTTCGTGCGACGACGACCAGGGCAGGACGGAGCAGCCGGCCATTCAGGAGCCATACCGAACTCCAGGCCTGGGCGACGCTGCCAGGAGGATGGTCTGCGGTCGGCTGATCGGCGACCGCCTCATGGAAGTTCGGATCGAAAGCTTCACCTGTCGGATCCCGCCGCGTGACTCCATTCCGTTCGAGGGTAGCCAGAAAGCTGCGCTCAATCCCGCTCAGGCCCTCTCGGAGCCGCGAGACGATTTCCGGCTCCTCCGGCGCGGGTGCTGGCAAGCTGGCGAGACCACGATGGAGGTCTTCCGCAGCTTCGACCACGTCCCGTGCGAACTTCTGAATCGCACATTGGCGCGCATCCTCGACCTCTCGCGTAGCGCGCGCACGGAGATTGGCCAGTTCCGCCTCCGCCCGAAGCCAGCGGTCCTTCAGCGCGTCTCGTTCGGCCTCCAGTTCTGCAACGCGGTCCGGCGTTGTCACCGCGGCTTGGGCCTCGCCTGGCT
>NZ_JBNBZS010000078.1:0-23089 GCF_049629625.1 Roseomonas chloroacetimidivorans
GGTTGTGCCGTGGGAGGATACTCGGATGGATCGGCGCGCCGCTGAGGCGCGCTTCCTGATCACAGGCCCCCGAACATGGCTCCGCTTGGGGGGGAAAGGTGCGTCCCAGCGAGGGCTGCTTTGCGCCTATTCTGTTGAAGAAGTCGGCGTTCGGGTCGGCCGGGGGCTGGGCCGGTTGGCCCGCATGATCCCGTGCCGGGTCAGATGGACACCGGCTCGGGTCTCGTTGGGAGCAGCTTGGCCAGCGTCCGGAGGTTCTGGGCGGTTGCGGCGGGGAGGAACTCATCCTTGGCGCTACGAGGTCCCCTGAGCCGGAGGCGATCCAGCTTCAGGATACGTTTGAGGTGCGCGAACAGCATCTCTACCTTCTTTCGCTCGCGCTGTGAGGTGGCGTAGGCATCGGTCATGGCGAGGTCGCGCGCGAGGTCCCGGGCACCCTCATGGATCGAGCGTAGGACCTTCCTGCCAGTATCACCTGGGCGGCAGCGCTCCCTCAACTCGCATCCCTGGCAGTCCGCCTTGCGGGCCCGGTACCTGTAGAGCCCGTCGGAGGGCGGCTTGGCCTTTGCCTCCCGGCCTGGCTGCCAGTACTGCCGGAGGTGCTTGCCGCCAGGGCAGCTGTAGCTGTCCGTCTGGTGGTCGTAGGCGAAGCCGTCTCGGCCGAAAGTGCCGTCGGTGCGGTTCTTCTCCAACACCGGGATGTGCGGCTCGATGCCGCGCTCGTGGACCAGCCAGGCCAGGTTGGCTGCATCGCCATAGCCACTATCGGCGGCCAGCCGTTCAGGCCAGAGGCCGAACCGCTTCTGCGTGCGGTCGAGCATGATCCGCTGCGCGGTCACCTCGGCCTGGCGCACTGCTGTTGTGGCCTCCACGTCCATGATGACAGCATGCTTCAGGTCGATGAGGAGGTTCGTGCAGTAGGCGAAGAAGGCCAGCCCGCCATTGGCCCCCGTCCAGCGCGATGCCGGGTCGGCAATCGAGATGAACTTGGGGGTGACCGGCGTTGCGCCGCCGAACGCTGCATCATCGAGCACTTCGAGATACTCCCGCACGGCATGGCCTGCTGCCTCGGTCGGCAGGCCATCGCTGCCCGGCACGGAGCGCTGGCGGTTGGCGTCCGCCTTGATCATGCTGGCGTCCACTGCGAAGCCGTCCCCGCCCACCAGACCCTCGGCCATGCAGCGCGCGACCGTTGTCTCGAACAACTCGGGCAGGACATTGCTGTCGCGAAAGCGCCCATGCCAGCCATCGGCGTGTCGCAGCCGCTTTCCAGAAAGCGGCCCTCCTGAACAGCAGGGGGAGGCAACGACCTACCTAGCTGTCGCGAGCCCTTGGGGCACCCGGAAGTTGAGCTTAGCAGCCGTGTGCCCCAGTGAGCTCGAATGGCTGCCTGGAGTTTCCTCCTGGCGCCCCATCACATCAAATGCTCAAGCCTCAATGGCAGATCGCGCACTCTCACTCCAGTGGCGTGGTAGACGGCATTCGTGATCGCCGCGGCCGTGCCTGCCAGTCCAATTTCCCCAACGCCGCGAGCACCGAGCTCATTGAGGCTGGTGTCGGGATACTCCAGGAAGTGCACCTCCATCCTGGGCGCATCGGCATGGACGGCAACGAGATAGTCGGCAAGGCTGGCATTCATCGGTGCCCCGTTTCTCGGGTCGTAATCGGTTTCCTCAAGCATCGCCATGCCGACGCCCATGACCACGGCCCCCTCGATCTGGTTACGGGCAGCAAGCGGATTGAGGATGCGTCCGGCATCGATGACAGAAACGACGCGGGAGACCCGCAGACGGGCGATTGCCGGTTGCCAGGTCACCTCCGCAAAATGAGCGCCGAAGGAATGCTTTGAGACAGTCGGCTTTTCCTGAGAGCCGTAGGTCCCAGTTCCGGATCCCTCGCCTCTCACCGATGAACGCCCGAGTGCCCGCAGCACGGCATCAAAACTCATCGCGCGCTGATTGCCCCGCTCGTCCACGACTAAGCCTTCATGGAAGGAAAGGTCCTCCTCCCGGCAGTCACCGAAAGGTTCTCCCCTATCAACGCAGGCAGCGATGAGCGCCTGGCCCGCCTTCGCCGCAGCCTCATGGATCGGCGCGACGAGCGAGGCGCTTGCCATGGAGCCCCCTGATACGGGACCGGGCGGCAGGCGCGTGTCGCCGAGTGCCACCTCCACCCGATCCATCGGAATGCCAAGGCGCTCCGCCACCATCTGCGCCATGATGGTGTAAGTTCCGGTTCCGATGTCCTGAATGGCCGAAGCGACCTGCACTGAACCGTCATCGCGGAGCTCGACCGCCGCCTGACACGGAAACCGCTCCGCGAGCCAGGAGCAGGCAGCGACGCCCCACCCCAGCGTCAATCCATCTCGCTTCATCGCGCCGACCATTGGATCACGCTGTGACCAGCCGAAGCGGTCCGCACCCAGGCGCAAGCACTCCTGGAAGTGCCGCGAGGAGAAGGGCACGCCGAGCCCCTCGTCAATACTCGGCTCGTTTCGTTGGCGCAGCTCAACCGGGTCCATGCCAAGCGCCTCGGCGAGCTCGTCCATGGCCGATTCCAGGGCGAAGAGACCTGGCACTGCCCCGGGGCCACGCATGGAAGTGGGTGTGCCAATATTCCTCCGGGCGACACCAGCAGTCACGCGTAGGTTCGGCGTGCTGTACATGTGCGGTGTCGCCTCGCCGCAATTCTCCTCATAGGTATCGAGGATCGACGTGGCGTTGACGTAGTCGTGCTGCACCGAGGTCAACCGGCCATCCCTGGTGGCACCGAGGCGGATCCGCTGCACGATACGGGGCCTATGGCCAACGGCGTGGAAGGTCATCGGCCGGCTCAGCACCAGCTTCACAGGATGCCCAAGCACCTTCGCAGCTGCAGCGGCAAGTGGTGAGTGCATCCAGGGCCAGAGCTTGTTGCCAAACCCGGAGCCGAGGAAGCGGCTAATCACGCGTACCTTTCCGGTCGGCAGTCCGAACATCGCGGCGATGGCGTCGCGGTGGTTCACGACACCCTGCGTCGTCTCGTGCAGCGTCAACTCGTCGCCATCCCAGGCGGCGATGGTTGCATGGGTCTCGATTGGATTGTGCGTCTCGGGCGCCATGGTGTAGCGCTGGTCGATGGTGATTGCCGCGTCCGAGAGGCCCGCGTCCGCATTGCCTCGCTCGCTCTTCACTTCAGCCTTCTCGGCGATGAGATCCGGGGAGACATCGGGTGTCTCGGCATCGTAGGAAACCTGGACAGCGTCAGCCGCGGCCTTTGCCTGCTCAAGGCTATCTGCGACCGCTAGCGCCACATACTGCCCGTAGTAGCGGATATCGTCGTCGGCGAATGGCGGCCGGTGCTCATCGATGACCACTGATGCCTCTGATCCGATCGGGAACAGCGGCGGGAAGCTGCCGCGCCGAAGCACGGCTCGCACACCTGGCATCTGCTCTGCGACACCGGCATTCACGCTCTTGACGCGCCCACGCGCAATGGTCGCGCCCACCGGAACGGCGTATAGCATGCCGGGAAGATAGTGTTCGGCCGCGTACTTCGCCCTGCCGGTGACCTTGAGGGCGCCGTCTACCCGGCGCTGCACCTGGCCGATGACGTTCATCGGACTGGCTTGGGTGTGTTGGACCTGGGATGCTGACATTTGTGTGCCTCCCTCACGCCGTGACTTGTAGAAGTGCGTGCACCAAGCAGCGCCGGGCCAGCTCGACCTTGAAGCCATTCTGGCTCTGGGGTCGCGCGCCGGCGAGCGCGATGTCGGCCGCCTGTTCGAACAGCGGCTTACCAGGCGGCTGACCAAGGAGTGCAGCCTCGGCTTCGGGCACGCGCCAGGGCTTGGTGCCGACACCGCCGAGTGCAAAGCGGACCGCGCTCATCGTGCCGTTGGCGATCACCACCGACACCGCAGCGGAGACGAGGGCGAACTCATATGAAGCTCGGTCCCTAAGCTTGAGGTAGGTGGCGCGCGCACCCACCTCGGCCGGAGGAAGGGTGACATATGTTATGAGGTCACCAGGACCGAGAACATTCTCGCGGTCTGGTCTGTCGCCGGGAAGTAGATAGAATTCACTGACCGGTACCTGGCGGTCACCGGCCGGGCTCTTGATGTGGATCAAAGCGTCATAGGCGAGCATAGCCACCGCCATGTCGGACGTGTTGCTCGCGATGCAGTGGTCGCTGGCACCAAGGATCGCGAGCATACGGTTCGCACCGCCGATTGCAGAACACCCGCTGTCTGGCTCACGCTTGTTGCAAGGCGTAGCGGTATCACGGAAGTAGACGCAGCGCGTGCGCTGCAGCAAATTGCCTGCCGTAGTTGCCGCGTTGCGCAGCTGGGTCGATGCACCAGACAGGATGGCTTCTGAGAGCGCAGCATACCCCGCCCGCACGACTGGGTGATGGGCGACGACGGAGTTTCGGGCCGTTGCGCCGATACGCAATCCGCCATCAGTATGACGTTCAATGGCATCAAGTCCGAGGCGATTGATGTCAACCAGGTGGTCCGGTGTCTCTACGCCGAGCTTCATGAGGTCCAAGAGCGTCGTTCCCCCGGCAAGAAAGCGGACAGTCGCTCCCTGCTGCGCAGTCGGGGAACGTGAGGCAGCGCCGACAGCAGCACTTACGTCGGTAGGACGTTGGAAGTCGAAGGTCTGCATCATCTCCTCCCTTTTTAGCCTTGCTGCCGGACGTGCTGGATGGCTGCAACGATGTTGGCGTAGGCGCCACACCGGCAGATGTTGCCGCTCATGAATTCGCGGACATCGTCATCGCCCGGACCGCAGGGCTCATTCAGTAGCGCCAGCGCCGACATGATTTGACCGGAGGTGCAGTATCCGCACTGGTAGGCATCCTTCTTAAGAAAGGCTTCCTGCAGCGGGTGGAGGTTATCGGGGGTCCCGATCCCCTCGATGGTGACGATCTCGTCGCCCTCGTAGGAGACTGCCAAGGCCAAGCAGGTATTCACCCGCTGCCCGTTTATGTGTACCGTGCAGGCGCCACATTGTCCGTGGTCGCAACCCTTCTTTGTGCCAGTCAGCTGCAGGGCTTCTCGCAGACAGTCCAGCAGTGTTGTGCGTGGATCGATCTGCAGAACGTGGTGCTGCCCGTTGATGTTCAACCTTAAGGCGAGTTGGCCTCCGTCCTGCCCACGTGGCGCTAAGGTATTGCTATGCTCTGACATGGGTGCCTCCATCCTGTTCCGTTACGGCCGCTGAAACGGCCAGCGATTTTGTTCGGGAAGGTGGTGCAAGCCGCGCGCAAAACACGAGCATTCCGCAAACCGCCGGAGCGGTCGGTCCTAGTATTGTTGGGAATGCAGCACGAGCCTTGCGCAAAACACCGGCGCGGTGCAAGTGGCTTGTGCGTCCGTGCGGCGGGCGCACCGCAGCGGGGTTGGTCTCTGCTTGCTGGCGGGAGCCGCGCTTCCCTGCCATCGGATTTCCATACCGAAACTTGGTGAATGCGCGCGCGAGGGTATGGACCGACTGGTGAACCCGCCTTCAATCCGTGACCGGACAGACTGAACAAGTACGGTGCCGAAGCGGCTCTGCGTCCACAACAGCAAGTCAAGCTAATCCGGCGATACTCGCTCGAACGACTGAGCGTCGAATCATTGAACCCAGTTGGGCGCCGACGACGGCCAACTGCCTGCTCGCCAGCAATGTCGGCTTAGACCCTCTTAGCACCGGAAAGCAGCCATTCCGCTTCCGGCCATGAGCAGCCACGGTGGCTGAGCGCAGACAGTGGTCGGGTAAGCCGCCTTGCGGCCCGAGCGCCGATCCCACTTGCCGGATTCCGACTGGCCGGGTTGGGTAGGAGCCGAAGGCGCTGGCTGTATAGGCCAGAAGATGAGGGAGCCGCCAAGCGGAGCCAGGATCGCGCGGATCCTCGCGGATCGGGTGGATCGCCACCGGATGACGGCCGGCATCGTGGCCGGGATCGTGTCGCCGGCCGGACGCCGCTTCCATGCCCACGGTCGCGTATCCCAGGTTCAGCCCGTGCCTCCGGACGGGAGCACCGTCTTTGAGGCTGGGTCCGTGACGAAGGTGATCACGGCCCTCCTGCTGGCGGACATGGCGGTCCACGGCGAGGTCGGGCTCGACGACGCCGTGGCCAGCCATCCGGCCATTGATGAGCCCGGCGAGAGCCTCAGTTCCCCAAGGCCTTGCCCTTCCGTGTATATGCATCTAACCTCCGGCCATGACAGTCCCCCCTAAACTCAACCAGGAACTGGTGCGTGAGGTAGAAGCCGCCTGCATCTGCCTGCGCGTCCAGCGCGCCAGCCGGGCCGTCGGGCGCCGGTTCGACAACGCGTTCCGCGGCCTGGGCCTCACCAACTGGCAGTTCACGCTCCTCATCGCGCTCGAAAGTATCGAGCAGCCAAGCGTTAACGAGCTCGCCACGGAACTGGCGATGGACCGGACGACGATGACGAGGAATCTTCGTGTGCTTGAGCGTCGTGGGCTCCTGGCCATCGGCGCGGACGCGCATGACGGGCGCGTGAAGCGCGTTTCGCTCACCCCGCGGGGCCGGGCGCTGCTGGCCAGGGCGGTGGAGCGCTGGCGCGAGGTGAACCAAGCCGTGCGGGACGACATCCCCGCATCCACCCTTCCCGCCATGTGGCAGGCCCTGGAGGCGATTGGCCGCTCATGACCCGCGCCACCACCAACCCCTCTGGTCATGATAGGTGTATAGGCACTGAAAACCTGGATGGACGCCCTTCGCCGCCCTTCCCCTGCAACCCTGTCCAGGAGGCCGCCCCATGAGGAAAGGCTTGATCATCGCGGCGGGTAGCATCCTCGCCGCCTCGGCCCTGGGCTTCGCCGCTGTCTCGGGCGGCGTTGTCCCGCTGCCCTCCCACGCAACCCAGCCCAACGAGGCCGCCTCGGATCCCCGCGAGGCACCGCCGCTGGTCATTGTTGCCCCTGCCCGGCCGGCGAGCGCGGCGGAGCGCGCCTTCACCGGCCTGGTCAGCGCCCGCGTGCAGAGCGACCTCGCCTTCCGCGTGGCCGGCAAGGTCACGGCTAGGCTGGTCGATGTCGGGCAAGCCGTCCGTAAGGGCGATACCCTGGCGCGACTGGACGAGAAAGACCTCTCGCTGGCCCTAGCAGCCCGGCGAAACGCCGTGCTCGGCGCGCGCGCCGCCGCCGTACAGGCCGAGGCCGACGAGGTCCGCTACCGGCAGCTCCTCGCGCAGGGCTGGGTCTCCCGGCAGCGCTACGAGGCAGCCCGTGCGGCTCAGGACACGGCGCGCGCTAACCTCGCCGCCGCTGAAGCCCAGGCGCAGGTGGCGGGCAACGAGGCTGATTATGCAGTGCTCCGTGCCGATGCCGACGGCGTGGTGATGCAGGTCCTGGCCGAGCCGGGCTATGTCGTCTCGGCCGGCCAACCGGTGATCCGCCTGGCCCAGGCCGGCCCGCGCGAGGCTGCGGTGAACCTGCCAGAGGATTTCCGCCCGGCCCTCGGGACCCCGGCCCAGGCGATCGTCTACGGCAGCCCTGACAGAGGCGCACCGACGCCCACCCCCGCCCGGCTCCGGCAGCTCTCGGACGCCGCGGACCCGGCGAGCCGCACCTACGAGGCGCGCTTCGTGCTCGATGGCGATGCCGCGCAGGCACCGCTGGGCAGCACGGTGACCCTGCGCGTGGCCACCGCCCCGGCCGCGGGCCGCGCCGAGGTGCCGCTCGGCGCGCTGCGCGACGACGGCCGGACCACCGGCGTCTGGGTGCTGGACCCCGCCCGCTCCGTCGTGAACTTCCGCCCGGTGCGCGTGCGGCGGATCGGCGCCGAGGCGGCGATGGTGGAGGGCGTCGCTATCGGCGAGCGCGTTGCGGCACTGGGCGCGCATCTCCTGCATGAGGGAGAGGCAGTTCGCGTGGCGTCGCAGGAGGCCTCACGGTGAGCGCGCTGAACCTTTCCGCGCTGGCCGTCCGCGAGAAATCCGTTACCCTCTTCCTGATCCTCGCCATCGCGCTGGCGGGCGCCCTGGCCTTCCTCCGGCTGGGCCGCGCCGAGGATCCGGCCTTCACCATCAAGGTGCTGTCCGTGCAGGCCGCTTGGCCCGGGGCCACCGCGCAGGAGATGCAGGACTTGGTGGCGGAGCCGCTGGAGAAGCGTCTGCAGGAGTTGCGCTGGTACGACCGGGTGGAGACGATGACGCGCCCGGGCCTCGCCTTCCTTACCCTGACGCTGCGGGACAACACCCCGCCGGCCGAGGTGCCGGAGCAGTTCTACCAGGCCCGCAAGAAGGTGGGCGACGAGGCGCGCCGCCTGCCCGCCGGCGCGATCGGCCCCTTCGTGAACGACGAGTACTCGGACGTCACCTTCGGCCTCTACGCGCTGAAGGCGCCGGGTATGCCGCCGCGCCTTCTCGCCCGCCAGGCCGAGTCCATCCGGCAGCGCCTCCTGCACGTGCCCGGCGTGAAGAAGGTGGATATCCTGGGCGAGAGGCCGGAGCGCATCTTCGTCGAGTTCTCCTACCCGCGCCTTGCCACGCTGGGCGTATCCGCGCAGGACATCTTTGCGGCCCTGCAGCGCCAGAACGCCGTTTCCCCCGCCGGCTCCATCGAGGCAAACGGGCCACAGGTGCAGCTGCGGCTGGAAGGCGCCTATGACGACGTGGAGACGATCTCCGCCACCCCCATCGTCGTGCGAGGCCGCAATCTCCGGCTCTCGGACGTGGCCGAGATCAGCCGGGGGTACGAGGACCCCGCAACCTTCCTGATCCGCCACAACGGCGAACCCGCGATGGCGCTCGGCGTGGTGATGCAGGAGGGGTGGAACGGCCTAGACCTCGGCCGTGCGCTGGAGGCAGAGACCGCCGCGATCCAGCACGACCTCCCGCTCGGCCTCAGCCTCAGCAAGGTTAGCGACCAGGCCGTCAATATCGACGAGGCGGTCGGCGAGTTCATGCTGAAGTTTTTCATGGCGCTCGGCGTCGTGCTGCTTGTCAGTCTCGCCAGCCTTGGCTGGCGGGCCGGGATCATCGTGGCAGCGGCGGTGCCCCTCACCCTCGCCCTCGTCTTCCTCATCATGATGAACACTGGCCGCGTCTTCGACCGCATCACCCTTGGCGCCCTGATCCTCTCCCTCGGCCTGCTGGTGGACGACGCAATCATCGCGATCGAGGTGATTGTGGTGAAGATGGAGGAGGGGATGGACCGCGTCGGGGCCGCTTCCTTCGCCTGGAGCCACACGGCGGCGCCGATGCTTTCCGGCACGGTGGTGACGGTGATCGGGCTGATGCCTGTGGGCTTCGCGCAGTCCAGCGCCGGCGAGTATGCCGGGAATATCTTCTGGGTCGTCGGCTTTGCCCTGATGGCGTCCTGGATCGTGGCCGTCACCATCACGCCCTATCTCGGCGTGGCGCTGCTGCCGGCGGTAAGGCCGGTCGCCGGCGGGCACGCCGCCCTCTATGACACGCGCGGCTACCGGATGCTGCGTGCGCTGGTCGCCTGGTCGGTGCGGCGGAAGTTCCTGGTCGTGGCGCTTGTCCTCGCCACCTTCGTCGGCGCCGTCATGGGGATGGGGGCGGTGAGGAAGCAGTTCTTCCCGCAGTCCGACCGGCCAGAGCTGCTGGTTGAAGTCCGCATGCCCGAGGGCACGGGCATAGCCCCCACGGGCAACGCCGTAACCAAGGTCGAGGCTTGGCTGCGGGAGCAACCCGAGGCCCGCATCGTGACGAGCTATCTCGGTCAGGGCGCGCCCCGCTTCTACCTCGCCATGTCGCCGGAGCTGCCGGACCCGGCCTTCGCCAAGATTGTGGTGCTGACCCCCGGTCCCGAGGCACGCGAGGCGCTCAAGCATCGCCTGCGGGAGCGCATCGCCAAGGGCCTGGCGCCGGAAGCCCAGCTCCGCGTGACGCAGCTCGTCTTCGGCCCCTACTCGCCCTTCCCCGTTGCCTTCCGCGTCACCGGCCCCGAGGCGGCGGAGGTGCTTCGCATCGCCGATGCGGCTGAGGCCGTGCTGCGCGCCAACCCTCACATGCGGCAGGTGAACCGGGACTGGGGGCCCCGCGCGCCCACGGCCCATTTCATCCTGGACCAGGACCGGCTGCGGCTGATCGGGCTTTCCCCGGCCGAGGCAGCGCAGCAGCTACAGTTCCTGCTGACAGGCGTCACGGTGACCCAGATGCGCGAGGACATCCGCACGGTGGACGTGGTGGCGCGCAGTGCGGGCGACACAAGGATGGACCCCGCCCGGCTCGCGGAGCTGACGCTGACCTCTCGCGACGGCGCGATCATTCCACTTACTCAGATCGGGCGGCAGGAAGTGCGGATGGAGACGCCGCTGCAGCGCCGGCGGGATCGCATGCCCACCATCACCGTGCGCGGCGACATCGACGAGGCGATGCAGCCGCCCGACGTCTCGGTGGAGCTGATGCGGGCGCTGGCGCCACTGCAGGCCGGGTTGCCCCAGGGCTATCGGATCGAGGCGGCGGCCGACATCGAGGAAGCCGCCAAGGCCAACGCCGCCCTGGCCGCGGTCTTTCCCGTCATGCTCGCGCTGATGCTCGTCGTGATCATGCTCCAGGTCCGCGCCTTCGCGGCGACGGCAATGGTGATGCTGACGGCGCCGCTTGGGCTGGTGGGGGCGGTTCCCGTGCTGCTGCTTTTCGGGCAGCCCTTCGGCTTCAACGCCATCCTCGGGCTGATCGGCCTGGCCGGGATCCTCATGCGGAACACCCTGATCCTCATTGAGCAGATTCGCGACAATCAAGCCGAGGGGCTGACGCCCTACCACGCGGTGGTTGAGACCACGGTGCAGCGCTCGCGGCCGGTGATCCTGACCGCGCTCGCGGCCGTGCTGGCCTTTATCCCCCTGACGCACTCCGTGTTCTGGGGATCGATGGCCTACACGCTGATCGGCGGCACGGCGGTCGGCACGGTGCTGATTCTCGTCTTCCTGCCCGCCCTCTACGCCATCTGGTTCCGGGTGCGGCCGGGCGAGGTCCGCGCCAAACAGCCCGCCACCATCGGCCCTGAACTCCTCCCCAGGCCCGCTGACGAATGAGCCGCGGCAGGCTGGTTCCAGAACGGACCAAGGTCTAGATTCAAGACCTCCTGCGGAGACTGAGATGAGCAACGACGATCTTGTGGCGGAGAGCTACCGGCGCTGGCTTGCCATGCCGATGGGCGGGCGCCCCGCGCAGGATGAACAGGTCGGAGAGGACGTCGATCACTTCCGCGGCCCTGAGCTTGCGCCCCACCCGGATGGCCAGGCACTCATGGGTGAACTCGTCCAGGACATTGAGCACCCTAAGCCTGCGGCCGTCATGGGTACGGTCCTCAACGAAGTCATAGCACCAGACATGGTGCTGGCCGCTCCGGTCTCAACCGGATGCAGGAACCATCTGCGAACCACAGCCGTCCTCGTTTCGACTGCCGCGGCGGCACCTTCAGCCCCTCGCGCCGCCAGATGCGCTCCACCCGCTTGGCATTCACCGGCACCCCGCGCGGCGGAGCAGCGCCGTGATCTTGCGGTACCCGCAACGCCCGTACTGGCGAGTCAGCTCGGTGATGTCGGCCGTCAGCTGCTCCTCATCGTCTCTGCCCCGCGGCACCTTGCGTTGTGTCGAGCGGTGCTGCCCGAGCACCGCACAGGCGCGGCGCTCCGGCACCTCCATCGCTTGCACCACATGCTCGACACAGGCACGCCGGCGCGCGGGGCTCAGAAGCTTCCCCGGGCAGCCTCAGCCAGAATCTGCTTGTCCAGGGTCAGATCTGCCACCGCCCTCCGCAGGCGGGCATTCTCCGCTTCCAGCTCCTTCAGCCGCTTCACCTGGTCCGACTTCAGGCCCCCGAACTTCCGACGCCACCCATAGTAGGTCACCTCGGTCACCCCAATCGCCCGGATCGCCTCGGCCACCGCCCTCCCCTGCGACACCAGGGCATCCACCTGCCGCAGCTTGGCCACGACCTCCTCAGGCTTGTGCCTCTTGCTCGCCATCTCCGCCCTCCTCCGGCTCAAAGCCATACTCCAGGACGGATCACTTCAGGGGGGGTCAAGGACGCGGTGCTTCCTCGCGCCACCGAGGATTCGCTCTGTTCGGAGCAGAAGCCAAGCGCCGGCATCCAAGCCGTTTGTCCAGCCCCCGCTTCTACACGAGAGCCCCGCCACGGAATGCGGATGCTGCCTCTCGGACGATCTTTGAAAAACCCTCCTGTTTCCTGCCTTCCTTGCCAGCAGTACCCTGAACTCATGAACGCAGCAGTGCACGGCAGACACTCAGGAGTGGCATGCGGCACGGCTCATCGCCCTTGTCATCGCTGTCTGGATTCCTGCCGCATCCGCTGACACCCGGCGAGAACGAGCCACCCGCCTACGGCGCATTCACAAGGATCTTCAACGATGACGACGCCCCGGTCCGGGCGGCGCAGCTTCCTGCGCGCCGCCGGCCTTCTCGGTACGGCGCTGCCCATGGGCGGCATGGCCGCACACCCGCGGATCACCCCGCAGGACGTAGGACTACCTTTCGCCCTGGATCCCTCCGCCATCTGCCGCGTGAGCACCGGTGCGCCAAGCGCCGCCGCGCCCGGCGAGCGGCGCGAGCTGAAGTTAACTTGGAACGCCAATGCCGTCTGCACGGTCGGCGTGCCCGTGGCGGAGCAGACCGGCATCTTCGAGCGCCACAACCTGAAGGTGGAGCTGATCAACTTCGGCGGCACCACGGACCAGCTGCTGGAGGCGATCGCGACGGGCAAGGCTGATGCTGGCGTCGGCATGGCGCTGCGCTGGCTGAAGCCGCTGGAGAGCGGCTTCGACGTGAAGATCACCAGCGGCATACACGGTGGCTGCATGCGGCTCTTCTCCGCGGGGAGCTCGGAGCTCCGCACGCTGGAGAGCCTGAAGGGGAAGACCATCGGCGTCTCCGACATGGCGGCACCGGACAAGAACTTCTTCTCCATTCTGCTGGCGCAGAAAGGCATCGACCCGTTGAAGGACGTGACCTGGCGCCAGTTCCCCGCGGACCTGCTCGGCGTCGCGCTGCAGCGCGGGGAGGTGCAGGCCTTCGCGCTCGGCGATCCGCTCGCCTGGGTGATCCGCGAGCGCGACGGGCTTCACGAGATCTCGAATAACCTCCAGGGCGAGTATGCGGGCCGGTCCTGCTGCGTACTCGGCGTGCGCGGCAACCTCATCCGCCGCGACAAGCCGGCCGCCCGCGCCCTGACCGCCGCGCTGCTGGAGGCGCAGGAGTGGATCGTCGCCAATCCCGCCGAGGCCGCGCGCATCTTCGCCCCCTACGCGAAGGTGCCGGTGGAGCAGTTAGAGGCGATGGTGCGCGACCACACGCACCAGCATCACCCCGCTGGCACGGGGCTGCGCCAGGAGATCGCGCGCTACACGGAGGAGCTGAAGCTGGTACAGGTGATCCGCCCGAACACCGATTCCGCGCGCTTCTCCGAGCGCGTCTTCGCGGAGGTGCTGTTGTGAGCGCGAGCGTCCAGGCGGGCGTACTCCCTGCCGCGCGTGGGACACGCCCATGGAGGATCTGGGCTGGCGGCGGCGTCGCGGGGCTCGCCTGGCTGGCCGCCGCCGCGCTGGTCCTGGCCTGGCCGGATCTGGACGAGTACGGCCGCACGGAGCTTCTCGGCGGCATCGCCGCGACAGTGGGGCTCGTGCTTCTTCTCGCGGCGCTGGCCGGTGCGCCCGGGCCGGCCGCGCGTCTCCGCCCGGCGGGGCCCTGGTTGGTGGCACTGGCGGCGGGCCTGATCGCCTGGGAACTCGTCACGGCGAAGCTGGACCTGTTGCCACGCCCCTTTTTCGTGGCGCCGCAGGCGCTGCTGGAGGTCTTCACCGACGATTACGCAAAGCTCGGCGACAGCGTGCTCCATTCCCTGCTGCTGCTGATCCCCGGCTATCTCCTCGGCGCCGCGATCGGCTTCGTCGTCGGCGTCGCCATGGGCTGGTCGCGCCGAGTGGGCTACTGGGCCCACCCCGTGCTGCGCCTGATCGGGCCCCTGCCGGCCACGGCTTGGCTGCCGATCGCCTTCTTCGTCTTTTCCACCAGCCGCCAAGCCAGCACCTTCCTCATCGCGCTGGCCACCTTCTTTCCCGTTGCCGTCCTTACCTGGTCCGGTGTCGCCTCCGTCGCCGGTAGCCTCTACGACGTGGCGCGCACCATGGGCGCGAAGCCCTGGTTCCTCATTCGCAAGGTTGCGGTGCCCGCGGCGCTGCCTTCCGTCTTCGTCGGCCTCTTCATGGGATTGGGCTCGTCCTTCTCCGTTCTCGTCGTGGCGGAAATGATGGGGGTGAAGGCAGGCCTCGGCTTCTACATGCAGTGGTCGCAAGGCTGGGCGGCCTACGCAAACGTCTATGCTGCGCTGCTGGTGCTTGCGGGAATGTGCACGGGCCTCGTCACCCTGCTCTTCCGCGTGCGGGACTGGAAGCTGGCCTGGCAGAAGGGGGTGGTGCGGTGGTGAACCCGATCGGCCTGCGCCTGCGCGGCATCCATCACGCCTTCGCCCTCAAGGGGCAGGATCTGCCGGTTCTGGAGAACGTGGACCTGGATGTCCGCCCCGGCGGCTCCGTTGCGCTGCTCGGCCCATCCGGCTGCGGCAAGTCCACCCTGCTGCGCCTCGTCGCGGGGCTGGAGCCGCCGCGGCACGGCACGCTGGAGGCGGACGGGGTGCCGATCACCGGCCCCGATCCCTCCCGCGTGCTGATGTTCCAGGACCCCACCCTCTACCCCTGGCGCAGCGTGCGCGCGAACGCGGCGCTGGGCCTGGAGGCGCGCGGCCTGATTCGGACGGAGGGCGCGCGGGTGGACGATGCGCTGCGCCTTGTCGGCCTGCACGAGTTCGCGGAGGTCTTCCCGCACCAACTCTCCGGCGGCATGGCCCAGCGCGCCGCCCTGGCCCGCGCCCTGGTGAACCGCCCGGGCCTGCTTCTCCTGGACGAGCCCCTGGGCAAGCTGGACAGCCTGACGCGGCTGAGAATGCAGGAGGAGCTGGCCTCCCTCTGGCAGCGGGAGGGCTTCACCACCCTTCTAGTCACGCACGACGTGGAGGAGGCGCTACTGATGGCTGAGCGCGTCCTCGTCTTCTCCCCCCGTCCCGCGCGGGTGGTCACGGAGATCGCCGTGGACCGCCCCTTCCCCCGACACCGGGACGACCCGCACCTCGTCGCGCTGCGGCGCGAGGTGCTGGGAACCCTTGGCCTTTGCGAGGCCGCCTGAGGATCTGACATGACCCTGAAGCCCGAGACCCTGGCGCTGCATGCCGGCTGGCGCGCCGATCCCGCGAACGGCGCCGTGGCTGTGCCGATCTATCAGACCACCTCCTACCAGTTCCCTAGTTCCGAGCACGCGCGGGAGCTGTTCAGCCTGGAGAAGCTGGGCTTCACCTATACCCGCACCGGCAACCCGACGACGGACGTGCTGGAGAAGCGCGTGGCGGCGCTGGAGGGCGGCGTGGGTGCCCTGGCCCTGGCTTCCGGCCAGGCCGCCTCGGCCTTCTCCGTGCTCGCTCTGACGCGGGCTGGAGACAACATCGTCTCCTCGACGGACCTTTACGGCGGTACCTGGAACCTCTTCGCCAACACCCTGGCCCAGCGCGGCATCGAGGTGCGCTTCGCCGACCCGGCGGACCCGGAAGCCTTCCGCCGTGCCACCGACGAGCGCACGCGCGCCTATTACGCGGAGACCCTGCCCAATCCGAAGCTGATCGCCTTCCCCATCCCGGAGGTGGCGGCCATCGGGCGCGCGCTCGGCATCCCGCTGATCGTGGACAACACGGCGGCACCGGTCCTCGCCCGCCCGCTGGCGCTCGGCGCCGCCATCGTCGTGCACTCCGCCACAAAGTACATCGGCGGCCACGGCACCTCCATCGGCGGCATCATCGTGGACGGAGGCAACTTCGACTGGGCGGCCTGGAAGGACCGCCAGCCCGCCCTCAATACGCCCGACCCCAGCTACCACGGCTCGGTCTGGACGGAGGTGGCACAGCGCCACGGGATCGGGGCCTATGTCGCCCTCGTCCGCAGCACGGTGCAGCGGGATCTCGGCGCGCCCATCTCCCCCTTCAACGCCTTCCAGCTCCTGCAAGGCCTGGAGACCCTGCCGCTGCGGATCGAGCGGCAGGTGAGCAACGCCACCGCCGTCGCCGCCTGGCTCGCCCGGCACCCGCAGGTCACGCGCGTTATCCACCCCTCGCTCCAGACCGGCGAGGCGAGGGCGAGGGCGGACCGGGTGCTCACAGGTGGCCCCGGCGCGTTGGTGGGATTCGAGCTGGCGGGCGGGGCGCCCGACGGCGCGCGCTTCATCGATGGGCTAAAGCTTTTCTACCACGTCGCCAATATCGGCGATGCGCGCAGCCTGGCGATCCACCCCGCCACGACGACCCACAGCCAGCTCACGGCCGAGGAGCAATTGGCGAGCGGCGTCACGCCCGGCTATGTCCGGCTCTCCATCGGCATCGAGCACATCGACGACATCCTGGCCGATCTCGCGCAGGCGCTGGACGCCATCGGCCTGCAAGCGGCCGCCTGAGGAACCAAGAATGAGCGAACTCGCCCTACCCCTGATCGACCTTCGCCGGCTGGACGGGCAGGCGGAAGACCGCGTGGCCTTCCTGCAGCACCTGCGCGCCACCGCCCGCGATGTCGGCTTCTTCTACCTGGCCGGCCACGGCATCCCGGACGCCGAGGGCACCGCGGTGCTGAGAACCGCCCGCCGCTTCTTCGACCTGCCGGAGGCCGACAAGCTCGCCGTGCAGATGGTCCATTCCCCGCATTTCCGCGGCTACAACCGCGCCGGGCAGGAGCTGACGCGCGGCAAGCCGGACTGGCGCGAGCAGTTCGACATCCACGCCGAGCGCGAGGCCCTGCCCCGCACACCGGACTCCCCGCCCTGGGCGCGCCTCCAGGGCCCGAACCAGTGGCCGAAGACCCTGCCGGACCTCCGCCCCGCCCTGCTGAACTGGCAGGCCTCGCTGACCGCAGTGGCCACCCGCCTGCTGCGCGCCTTCGCCGAGGCGCTGGAGCAGCCCGCCGACGCCTTCGACGGTATCGTGCAGGGCACGCCGAACCAGACCATGAAGATCATCCGCTACCCCGGCCAGGAAGGCCCGCGCGACGACCAGGGCGTGGGCGCGCACAAGGACAGCGGCCTCCTCACCTTCGTGCTGCAGGACAGCCGCCGCGGGCTGCAGGTGCGGAAGGAGGACGGGAGCTGGGTGGACGCCGTGCCCGTGCCCGGCACCTTCGTGGTGAACATCGGGGAACTGCTGGAACTGGCCTCCAACGGCTACCTGCGTGCCACGGTCCACCGCGTGGTCAGCCCGCCGCCGGGCGAGGACCGCGTTTCCGTCGCCTTCTTCCTCGGCGCGAGGCTGGACTCCGAGGTGCCGCTGCTGAACCTGCCGCCGCACTTGGCCGCCGAGGCGAAGGGGCCGGCGAGCGACCCGGAGAACCCGCTCTTCCGCTCGGTGGGACAGAACTACCTGAAGGGCCGCCTGCGCTCCCACCCCGATGTGGCGCAGCGCTGGCACGCGGACCTTCTGGCGCCCGTTCCGGCGTAAAGAGATGCCCGCCACGGTCCGGGCCGTGGCGGGCCGGTATCAGCGATGGGCGGCGTAGGCCTCGGGGTTGGGGGCTACGCCGATGGCGCTGTTGATACGGTTGCTGAAGTTGAAATAGGCGGCGATGGCGGCGGCATCGAGAATCTCCGCCTCGCTCAGGCCAGCCGCGCGCAACCGGCCCAGATCGTCCGGCTCGATCGCGCCCGGGGCGCGGGTGATGGCCAGGGCATAGTCCGCCAGCGCCCGTTCCCGCACGGAGAGCGGGGCGTGCCTGTGGTTCACCTGCACCCGCTCCACCCAGAAGGCGTCGCCGGTGATGCCGCGCAACGCGGAGGCATGGCCGAGCACGCAGGGTTCGCAACGGTTCTCGCTGCTCACCACCAGCGCGATCAGCTCCCGCTCCCTCGGAGAAAGGGTGCTGGCCGGGTTAGCGTTCACGGCGCGGCTGAGCGCGTCCTGCGCAAGCACCAGCTCCGGCCGGGCCAGCAGGGCCGTCTGGCCGTTGCGGACATAGCCGAGCTTCTCCTTCGTGCGGTCCAGCACCGCCTCGACCTCCGCCGAAGGGGGTGGACCCGGCAGGTTCAGCCAGGAAGGGGCCGGCGCCTTCTGCGCGCCGGCGGGAAGGGCATCAGCCATGGTGTCTCTCCTCAGCCCTGCAGGGTGCGCGCGAAGCGCAGGTCCAGCCCGGGCCTGACATCCACGCGCTGGCGCAAAAGGCCGAACTCCACCGCATCGTCCGCCGCGCGTTGGAATTCTGCGACAATCGCCTCGTCCAGCACGCCTGGTGCGGTACGCTCGATGCCGTAGGCGCGCTCCAGCACCGGCACGGGCAGGCGGGTCAGCTCCGAGTTGTAGCGGGCATATTCCGGGATGTGGCCGTCCGCCCAGCGCCAGCCGTCGCGGAAACGGCGGAGGAGGTCGGCCAGGATCGCGTCCTTCTCCCGGATCGCCCGCTCATGCGCGGCGACGAACATGATGGAGGGGGTCAGGCCCTTCCCGTCCACCACTGTGCGGGCACCGAAATCCAGCACCTCGAGCGAAATGTAGGGCTCCCAGATCGCCCAGGCATCCACGGCGCCGGAGCGGAAGGCGAGCGCGGCATCGGTCGGCGGAAGGAGGTTGATGGTGGCGTCCCCCGACGCGATCCCCTCGCGCTTCAACGCGGCGCGGACGAGGAACTGGCCCCAGCCCCCGCGATTGCCGGCGATGCGTTTGCCGCGCAGGTCGGCCGCCGAGCGGATCGGACCGTCCCCGCGCACGAGGATGCCCTGCCCGGCCGGAGAGGGCCGCGCCACGCCGATGGCCTTCACCGGCGCGCCGGAAGTCTGGACGGTGAGGAAGGCGAGGTCGCCCTGGTAGCCGAGATCGAGCGCGCCGGCGTTCAGCGCCTCCAGCAGCGGCGCGGCGGCGGGGAACTCGCTCCATTCGATGCGGTAGGGCAGGTCCTTCAGCACGCCGGAGGCTTCCAGAAGGGAGCGCAGGCCGCCCTTCTGGTTGCCGATGCGGAGCACGCCCGCGGGCTGGGCGCGCAGGATCCCCGGTGCCGCGAGAAGGGCGGCGCCGGTGGCGAGAAGGTTGCGGCGGTTGGTCATCTCGTTGCTCCTCAGGCTTCTGCGAAGGAGGGGTCGATGCCGTCCGCCACTTTGAAGCGGCGGGAGACGATGCCGTACTCCACGCAGCGATCCACGGCCTCCTGGAACTCGGCCAGCAGGGCGGCGTCGATCGGCACGGCCTTCTGGGCGCTCACCTCGTAGGCGCGCTCGATCACCGGCACGGGCTGGCGGATCAGCGCGGCGGTCGTGCGGGCGTAATCCTTCAGGTGCGCGTTCGCCCATTCCCAGCCCAGGCGGTTGCGGCGCACGAGGTCCTCCAGCTGCGGGCGCTTGTTCCGCAGCGCCGGCTCGCTGACGGCAAGGAGGCTCGCGCTGGGCGTCAGGCCACGCGCATCCGCCAGCACGCGGCTGCCGAAGTTCAGCACCTCCAGCGAGGTGAAGGGTTCCCAGACCGACCAGGCGTCGATGGCGCCGGAGCGATAGGCGAGCGCGGCGTCCGAGGGCAGGAGCCAGGCGATGTTCACCTCGGAGGGCTTCACCCCCGCCCTCTCCAGGATGCGGAACAGCGAGTAGTGCGTCCACCCGCCGCGCGCCGCCGCCACGCGCTTGCCGCGCAGATCCGCCACCGTCCGGATCGACCCGTCGGCCTTCACCACGATGTTCTGCGAGGCCCCGTCCGAGCGCGTGGCGCCCACCGCCCGGATCGCGGCGCCGTTGGCGAAGACGGAGAAGAAGTTCAGGTCGCCCATGGAGCCGATATCCACCGCATCGGCGTTCAGCGCCTCCAGCAGCGGCTGGGCCGCCTGGAACTCGCTCCAGGCCACGGGATAGGGCAGGTCCTTCGCCTGGCCGGAGGATTCCAGAAGGGCCTGCAGCCCGCCTCGCTGGCTGCCGACCCGGAGCGTGGCAGCGCGCGACTGGGCGCGGGCAGCGCCCACGATAGCGAGGTGTCCCGAGGCGGCCAGGAGGGCGCGCCGATTCACGTGGTTGCTCATGCCTCGTCGTCCCTCACTCGGCCGCGGTACGAACGGCGCCGGAGAAGGAGACGGAGACGCGGCCGCGATCCTCCGCATCGGCCAGCTCGCGCAGCAGCGGGATAAGCTCCCGCCCGTACTGCACGGCGTCCGGCAGCGGGTTCCAGCCACGCAGGATGTAGTGGGAGACGCCATGGGCGCGGTAGCGCAGCATGGCGCGCGCCACCTGCTCCGCCGTGCCGACCAGCGCCGTGGAATTGCCGCGCCCGCCCAGCACGCCCGCCATGGCGGTCCAGAGCCGCTCGTCCAGCACCTCCCCGCGCTGGGAGAGGCCGACGAGGCGCTGGGAGTTCACAGCCCCGCTGGCGGCAATCAGCCCGGCGCCCCCGGCCAGTTCGTGCTTGCGTGTCGCGCGCTCCCGGATGTCCTGCGCCTTCTCCCAGGCCTGCTTCTCCGTGGCGGCGATGATCGGGCGGTTGGACCAGGAGAAGGCGATATCCCGCCCGGCCGGCACGGCAGCGCGCACGCGGTCCAGCATGGCTGCCGTATCGGCCAGCGGCTCCCCGAACAGCGCGTAGACATCGGCGTGGCGGCCGGCCACGCGCAGCGCGGCGTCTGAGGCGCCGCCGAAGGAGATCGGCAGGTGCGGCTTCTGCATCGGGCGGACGTCCGACCAGGCATCCTCGAAGCGGTAGAACTCGCCCTGGTGGCTGATCGGGCGGTCGGCGGTCCAGATGTCGCGGATGATCTGCAGGAATTCATCTGTGCGGCGGTAGCGCGCGGCGTGGTCCGCGTAGTCACCATCCTTGCGCTGATCAGGGTCGTCCCCGCCGGAGATGACGTGAAGCGCCAGGCGCCCACCGGTCAGGTTCTCCAGCGTCGCCAGCTTGCGCGCAGCGAGAGTGGGGGAGACGAAGCCGGGCCGATGGGCGATGAGGAAGTTGATCTTCTTCGCGACCGCGGCGGCATGAGCGAGGACGAGGAAGCCATCGGCCGCATTGGTCCAGTAGCCCGCGAGGACGCGATCGAACCCGCCCTCCTCATGCGCGCGCGTGATCGCCTCGATGTGGTCTGGCTGGAAGGCGGCGCCGGCTGGCACTTCCAGGTCCGAGGTAGGCCGGGCCCAAATCATTCCGGTGATGTGCAGCGTCATGGTCATTCTTCCTGTTCAGGCCGCGAAGGGGGCGAGGGCCTCGCGCCCCGCCACGGTATGGGCGGCATCGGCCGTCGGCACGTGGATGCGGGCGCACAGGACGTCGCGCAGGTGCCGCTCCAGCGGGTTGTCGCGTGAATATCCGTGGTTGCCTGCCAGCGCCGCCGCTAACTCCACAGCGCGGACGGCGTTCTCGGCGAGGACGGTCTTAAGAAGCAGGCTGTCCGCCACGGAAGGGGGTGAGCGGTCATCCGTCTCCGCGGCTGCGGAGACGATCAAGCGGGCGTTCACCAGCAGCAACGACTGGATCTCACCAACCTTCTCCTGCATCCGCGGCAGGGTCGCGAGCGGCGCACCGAGGCTCGTCGGGCGGCGCTCCTGCAAGAAGCGCGCGATCCAGTCCCGTGCGGCGCGCGCAATGCCGTCGTAAAGGGCACCCAGGCCGACGGCATTCCAGACGGCCTGAGCCGGATCGGCCGCGACCCACTCCTCCGGAGCGCGGAGATCGACGGCGTGCTCCGCGGGTAGGGCAGCGTCCTCGAACACCACGTCGTGGCTTCCGGTCGCGCGCATGCCGAGTTGGTCCCAGCTCTCCACGATCCGCACGCCCGGCGTGTCCGCCCGTACCAGGGCGTAGCCGAGCCGCGGGCGGTCCTCATCCGTCCGGACCCAGACCTCCATCCAGGTGAGGCCTGGCGCGCCCGTGACATAGGTCTTACGGCCGGACAGGCGCCAGGTGCCGTCCTCTCGCCGGTGAAGTACGGTGGCCGGCAGCCCGCCTCGCGTGGGGGACCCGAGATCCGGCTCCGCGCGCAGCGCGTTCATCAGCGCACCGTGCCGCACGGCATCGCGGGCGACGCGCTCGTGCACCGCGTCGGGCCAGCGTCCCTCACGGGCCAGTGCCGCGTGACGGTTCAGCTGCATGGCCAGGACAAGGCCGGTGGAGGCGCAGGCACCGCCTACCACGCTGAGCAGCCGCGCCGCCTCCGCAAGGCCCCCGCCCTGCCCGCCGAAACGGCGGGGGACGGTCAGGGCCAGCATCCCCGTCCGCTGGAGCGCGGCGAAGTTCGTGGCCGGAAACTCGGCATCGGCATCATGTCGCCCCGCGGCCGATGCGATACGCCCGATGAGGATCGCGACATCGTCGGCGCCCCCGCCGACGGGATGCGGGCTCCCGCCTTTATTCCGCCGCTGCGCGTCGGGCGGAAGATCAAGGAGGGCAGTATCCGGCTCGCGACGGACAGCGGCTCTGGTTGCGTCGGTTCTCTGCGAGAGAGTCGTCATGCCATGAGGTTAGTGAGTGGGGCACCTCACACGAACAGAGGTGTTTCCCAAACTTTAGACCGGTTAGAGAGACGTCATGCTGTTCCTGCAGTGATGAAAAGAATGATCGTTGTCATGGTGGGGTGGAGCGTTGGATTCTGCCGCGCCAGATGCGGGCCATCATTGGTGCCTGGCCGGAGGCGGCTGGGGCCCTTTGTCCCGGTGCTTCTGTCGTGCATCCCTCGTCGACCGGCTGCCCTCTGCCGGCCGTTCCTAGTCCACTTGAGACTTAGCTGTGGCAAGAAGGTCCCACCCCCGCAGATGCTCCTGAAGGCACCACCGGGTCTGAGATGGCATCATCACCTCCAGCATTCGGAGGCGTGTAGCCTTGCGCCTCCTGCTTGCAACTGACCTGTAGGCCGGGGTCAAAAGGCACTAACTGCCCAGAGAATCTTCGCGCCCAGCTTCTACCGCTGCTCCAATCTCTCTCAGGACAATTTGTCTCTGGCTAGGTTGGGATCGCGCTTCTCCGTGTGTTCCCGCGACATTATCAGCGTGCACCTTGATACTGCAAAGGTGGAACGAGCGCTGCTTTTTCACTCCGGAGAGCCATTTGTCTCCGAAGCTCGGGACTTG
>NZ_JBNBZS010000079.1:0-23032 GCF_049629625.1 Roseomonas chloroacetimidivorans
TCATGGTGTTCAAGCTCGTCATGGCCGCGGCCAAGACCTGGCGCAGGCTGAAGGGCGAGAACCAGTTGCCCAAGCTCATCCAGGGCGTCACATTCAAGAACGGCGTCGAGGTCACCAACACGCCAGCGCAGAACGCCGCCTGATCACCGCGTCACCCAAATTCCCGCATAGCTCGGGCTGAATGAGGCGTGGCAGATGACGGACCGGGACCCCGGCCTGCCCCGGCCGGTAGCCCATCCGCTGAACTCTTGGCGAAGCGGGCCAGCGCGAAGCCGGCCAAGGCCGCAACGCCGAAGAACGCCGCGGGCTGGCGGCGGGCGAAATCCGTCACATCCTGGACCAGTTGGCCTGCGCTCCGGTCCCGCAGGGCAGCTGAAATGCCCTCTATGGAGTCCGCCGCCGTGCGGACATGGCGCGCTATTTCAGGCGAGGAGGCCTCGAGATCCTCAGCGGCATGCCTGATCGCGGTGGCAAACCCGGAGGCCTGCTCGGCGGCGGCTTCCTTTCCGTCCTCCGCGAAACCTTCCGCCCGCTCGCGCGCAACGCCCAGGATCTCTTCGCCTTGTGTCCTCGCCTCCTCTGCTGCGCTGGCTGCCGTCTCCCTTACGTTAGTGGCGGCTTCGCTTGCGTGATTCTTAAGCTTCGCCGCGGCGGCCTGTGCGTCCTCACGCAGGTCGGCCGTCGGGCTGCTTAGGGAAGGCCGCTCTCCCGGCTCGTCGCTCATACCCTGCCTCCTCCTGGCGCTCACCGAAATCGGACACGCCACTTCGAGAGAACCGTAAGGAGGTGGTTTGGTTCCGCGCTAAAGAATGTTGCAATCCGGATTCCACAGCGGGGGGAGCTTCGGCGCCGCGGTCCGGTTGGTTGCGGCGTCGCGCCGAAGGTGGAGCGCCGGCCTCGGGGGGCTTCTCACCATTAGGTAATGAATGAGACGCAGGGCTCCCAGGCGATGCAGTTCGAGGATGAGCGTGCGGCCGTTACTATCCGCTCAAAGCCCGGGGCGATTATGCGTGGACGAGAACAATGTCCGGCTGGCCGTGGCGGTGGTGCCCGACATCCTTCCGGTTCAACCCAGATGAGTTGCACGGCGTTATGTTCGGCACCACGACTGAGATGTCCTATGGCAAGTTCCCTGGTTTTGGCTGTTGCTGTCCTTCTTGTCCTGACGGTGCCTGCTTTCGCGCAACCGGCCGCTTCTTCCGATCTTTCAGGCCAGGTAAGGCGTGGGCAGGCCGCCGTGTTCGCGCCCAACTTGGCTGGCCGCAGGATGGCCGATGGCGGCCGGGTCGAGCTGAATTCCGACAGCGCGGCCAGCGACGTCCTTCCGCTGGGCACAACAGCCCGTGTGCGGAACCTCCGCAATGGCCGAGTTGCGATGGTGCGCGTGCGTGACCGGCTACCCCGATCGGGTACCCGCATCATGAGTGTCAGCCCTAAGGTGGCACGGTTCCTGGGCATGAATGTGGGTGGAGTCGCGCAGGTCGAGGTCGCCCCGCTCGCCGTGCCTCAGCGAGACGGCAGTGTGCGCCTGGGGGCAGGGACGGCTCTACCGGGACGGCGAGCCCACGTGACCGAGCCGCTGCGCTGACCTGGCAGCCTTCCCTTCCGTCATGTGTATTCTCTACCCAATCCACACGGAACCGGCCGCGATCGCCATATTGCGAGGGTCGTGCAGGATGGCGTGGGCGACATGGAACGGCAGCCCAGCATAGACGCGTATGACCGGGCGCTGATTGTCCGGACGGCCGCGGATCGGGACGGAAGCTGGTAACGACGCGTTGGTGGATGCCGTCGCCCGTCTTCACCCTGAAGGACAGGAAGACCGATCCGAGCGTGACCGATGTCCGGATACCTCCTCCCAGATTGGCGGCGCCGGTTGTCAGAGGGGCAGCACTATCTTGTTTCCCTGAGCGCCCTTGCGGGGAGAGCGCCGACCGGACGGAGAGTCGCTCTCAGCTTGCTTCGCTCTGTCGGAGAACCAGCCTCCGATGCTCCTCGCCGGCGTCTGGGCGCCTAATACCCACCACCGGGAGGAGCGAGGCGCACCTGTGGCGCCAACGGGATCACAGGCGAGCCGGTCATCAACTCGGTTTGTGTGGGTTGTTGAAAGTCATGAGTTACCGGGGTGCGTATCCGCCCGGATTGTTTGATCCAGTGAGCACTGGGTCGATGGTCATTAGCCCTCGATAGTCGATGAGGGGCGTAGTTTGGGGTCTATTATCAATCCACCTGGAATAGGCGGCTCTGAAGGCCGACCTCGCTTGGCGCATCCTTGCGGCCCATAGCTGGACGCAAGGTGGTCGGGTCCCGTCTCTCCGACGGGACGGGCGGAAGAAGCCGATCGGGTACCGGCTGCGCCACCCGCGGTGCGGTCATGCCCTGGCGGACTCGGGCACCAGTCCAGCTGCTTCATGAAGGTTTCGACAAGGTGGTCCGTCTGCCGGGCCGGCAACCGATGTGCGGCGGTGGCTCTGCACGCGCCCAGAGTAGAACTGCTGCTTTCCAGAATGCCCTCGCTGGCCGTTCCGGCACTCAGTGTCTGGGGATGAGCCGGGCTGCCGCAGCCATCAGCGGTGCATGGCGCATGAGAGGTACCTCCAATGAGACGTGCAGCGATGTTGGTGCAGGAAAGCCATGGTGGGTAGCCCAGCTCTGGCTATGTTTTGCGCCCTCGAGCATGTCATTAGAGCGCAACGCCTTCCGGCGTCACCACGGTTCAAGGTTCCGTTGTCCGGTCCAGTGCTGGCTCGTCTTCGAGGCTGGCCTGAAGCGGCATGGAATCTGACAGTCTAACTCGAAAGGATAGCATGGCGCGGCCGCGAGTGCCGCGGCGGACCACACAGCGCGGTGAAGCTCGGCGCTTGGCTTGATGTGCCTGGTAGACATTTGTTTTGATTTCTTTATGAATCAACTCTGCATCGTTGCGAACACGAGGAAGACGGAAAGTGGCGCAGATTGAGGCAGCAGAGGATGTAGCCATTCACCGCGCGCCGCTAGTGTCGGCAGAGTTAACGTCCAGTCCTCCGATCAGAGTCGTCACAGAAGCCATATCGGCCACTGAATGGGATCAATTCGCTGCACGATGTGATGCTTCCTTCCGCGCATCTTACTGGGGTTCGCGGGCGCTGCAGTTAGAGCATCATGTGCGTTTCCGGATGTACAACCTCGGCTGCTACATTGAGTGCGACGGGGTACCGCTGAAATTTGCCCAAGCTGCGGTTGGAATTGGCCGGCGCCTACGCGTGTTCGCGGATGATCTGCACCTCCTGCCGGAATATCGCCACCTGTGGCAGCAGGCCATGATGGCTGTTCTCGCTCATCTCGGCCCGGGGATCTACCAGTATGGCGGAAACTGGAGCCTGGAGCCCCCGCGGGGCCATGAACTGGCCTCTCTGAACGGCGTTGCCCTACTGGAGCGGCGCTCCATCACGGTTCATTTCGTGGATTTTTCCCAATGGAAAAGCTGGGACTCCTACATCTCCAGCGTCAGTTCCAACGCAAAGAGAAATGCCAAACGTGCAGAGAAGGAGATCCCCTCTCTATCCATCGCTGAGCGCACAGGCGCTTCTACGCTGCATGATCTGCCAAGCCTGCTGCCACTGCGAAAAGCGGTTTTTGAACGTAAGGGCATGCACGCTCGCTCGTTCAGATTTCTTTGCCGCTTTATGCTCCGGGCCACCCTGCTGCACCGTTATGCCTTCACTGCTGTGGTGAAACGTGATGGCAAGCCAATCGCGAATTTCGGTGGCGTTTGGTTTGGCCATAACACCTACTATCTGGAGTCGGGTTCTGGAGAGGACAACCTCGGTGTCACTTGGTTCCTCCTGCTGCGGATGCTGCGGAACGCCTATGAACGCGCACCCTCGGGTCGATTCTTTCTGGGAGCCTATTACGATAGTTCTGGCATCACGGATGACGCTGGTCTCCGGTTCTTTCGGGATCAATGCCGCGCCGTGAGTCACCCGACTGCAGAGTATGTGTTCTCCTACTCGTAATGGCGGTTGCCGTGACCGTTGATGCGCGTGTGATCCCCCCCTGTGTCAGGGAAGTTGTCCGGTGCCGCGAGATGATCTCTCATTTTCAGAGGGGCGGGACGGAGGGATGAGTTGGCCTACTCGACGGAGCGCCGTGCGGCGGTTCTGAGGAAGCTGGAGCCGCCGAACGCGGTCCCCTTGCGGCAGCTGGCCAAGGAGGAGGGGATATCCGAGGCGACGCTGCACAGCTGGCGCCGCGATGCCCGCAGCAAGGGGCGGCTCCTGCCCGATGCTGACGCCGGCCCGGATGGTTGGACGTCGCGCGACAAGTTCGCGGCGGTCATCGAGACGGCCGCCCTGAACGAGGCCGATCTCGCCGCCTATTGCCGCCAGCGAGGCCTGTATGCCGAGCAGATCCGGGGCTGGCGGACCGCCTGCGAGCAGGCGAACGACTGGGAGCGTGCCAGCAGCCAGCGGCTGGGCCAGGCGACCAAGGAGGAGAAGAAGCGCATCAAGGCTCTTGAGCGGGACCTGGCGCGCAAGGAGAAGGCGCTGGCCGAGGCGGCGGCGCTGCTGGTGTTACGAAAAAACGCCGCGGCGATCTGGGGGGACGGCGAGGACGCATGATCAGCACCCCAGATCGCCAGAACGCCATCGCGCTGATCGACCAGGCCAAGGCGGCAGGCGCTCGCCGCGCCCAGGCCTGTGCAGAACTCGGGATCGACGAGCGCACCTGTCGGCGCTGGCGCGCCAGGGACGGCACGCCCGAGGATCGCCGCCCGACGGCGCCTCGACCTGCACCGAGCAACAAGCTGCTGGAGGAGGAACGCCAGGCCGTGCTGGACGCCTGCAACAGCCAGGCGTTCGAGAGCCTGCCACCCAGCCAGATCGTGCCCCGCCTCGCGGACCAGGGCCGCTATCTCGCCTCGGAAGCCAGCTTCTACCGCATCCTGCGGGCCGAAGGTCAGCAGCACCATCGTGGCCGGGCCAAGCCGTCGGCGCGTCGCCGACCGCCGATCAGCCACCGCGCCCGCGGCCCTTGCGAGGTCTGGAGCTGGGACATCACCTGGATGCCTGGCCCGATCCGGGGCGTGTTCTTCTATCTCTACCTGATGCTCGACATTTTCAGTCGCAAGATCGTTGGCTGGGAGGTCCACGAGCGCGAGAGCGCCGAGCTGGCCGCCGAGCTCGTGCGCCAGGCGGTCTGGGCCGAGGGCTGCCTCACCCGCCCCCTCGTCCTGCACGCCGACAACGGCAGCCCGATGAAGGGTGCCACCATGAAGGTCACCCTTGAGCGGCTCGGCGTCATCGCCTCCTACAGCCGGCCGCGGGTCAGCGACGACAATCCATTCTCCGAAGCCCTGTTCCGCACCTGCAAGTACAGGCCGGACTGGCCGACCTCGGGGTTCGCCAGCAAGCACGACGCGCAACGCTGGGCCGCCGGTTTCGTGGCCTGGTACAACAACGAGCACCGCCATAGCGCGATCCGGTTCGTCACACCCAGCGCTCGACACACCGGACAGGACCGCGAACTCCTCAGTCGGCGTACCCAGCTCTATACCGAAGCCCGCGCCGCCAACCCCGCCCGGTGGTCACGGCAGATCCGAAACTGGTCGCCGGTCGGCGACGTCTGCCTCAACCCCGAACGAGACACCAACCATAGCCAAATCAGAGACGCGGACTGATCCGGCACCGGACAACTTCTTTGACAAACACCGATCCCAGCGATGTTGCGGGAGTGATTCGCTCGTTCCGGGGCTCAACACTGGAGATGGGCGCTGGTGCACAGAGGCAGCGACCGGATCACCATGCCCGCTCTGCCAACGCCGGGTCCGAGAGACTAATCGTTCGCCTGCGAGGGTAGGAGCACAAACGCCTCCTCAACGATACCTGGCATCGGGGGACCCCACTGCCTGGAATCGGCTAGCCAGGACCATCGTGGCGCAATGGCAGCTTCTGCGGCTCCGGCGCTCCGGAGTTGCAATTCCGCTTCCGGCCCAACTCAGTCCGTTTGCCGCTCCGAATGCGCGGAGAGGATCTCGTTAGCCCAGCACCGCCACGGATCATCCGTTCCCCGAGCTTCGACCACCGCCTCCACGTGTTTCTGTTCTTGGCCGTGATGGCGAGCGCGCGGCGCTGCCCCACGAGCACGATGAGGCGCTTGCCCCGGGTTACCCCGGTTTAGAGCAGGTTCCTGCTGTATCATGGCGCTGAGACCACCACGACCAAGTTCGGCCGTAGCAGGTGCCGGTTCGGCAAGGTGGACGCTTGGGCGGTTCCAATGTTCATGGAATTCAGCTATTTATGTCTCGCCGGAAATAGAGCTGCAGGTTGGTAGCTCCTGCGCCCGTTCCGTGGACGGGTTTTCTCAGCCTCGGCGTCAACCTGAGCAATTCCGGGGGCGCAGATGGCTAGTGGTTGCGCCCTCACGAGCGAACCAGAGGAGACGATCAGGTGCCAGTTGCTGTCGTTGCGCTTGTTCTCGCAACACTCTTTGCCGGAGCGGCGCTATACATCAGTCTCGTTGAACACCCTGCCAGATTAGGATTGGAGGACGCCCCTCTGCTCGCGCAATGGCAGCCAAGCTATAAGCGCGCCCTGCCTATCCAAGCAGGATTGGCCGTGCTCGGAGGAGCGGCAGGGCTTTTCGCATGGTATGAACTGCGCGATTGGCAGTGGATCGCCGGAAGCGTCCTCCTGCTCGCGAATTGGCCGTTCACGCTGTTCATCATCATGCCGACAAATAGGCGCCTACTCGCGATGCGGCCGCAGGAGGCAGGTCCTGAAAGTCGCAGCCTTTTGCTGCGATGGGGCGGCCTGCATAATGTGAGGAGCGCCCTGGGCTTCGTAGCATCGCTGCTGTTCGTCTGGGGTCTCCTCGTCACTTGAGTCTTGCGCTTCTTCGAGGTGAACCGTGAACTCGCCCGGCGGGTTCAGGGCAGTCTGCAGCTCGATGTCGAGGGCCGGGCGCCAGGGGGCAGTTTATTGCGTATAACGCCTGCGCACCCCGCACAGGGTTCAGCCCGAACCTGGCCTGGGTGCGTTACCGGACAAGGGTCATGAGCTTCCGGCCCTCCACTCGGGGACGGTCACCTCGACGAAGTAGAATTCCGAGCCTTCAGCTTGGCGCATCTCGCCTGTGTCGGAAGCACTAACTTCCTCGTTGACGCCCAAAAGGTCACCAGCGCGGCCGCAGCATGGCGCAAAGCCTGCACCACGTCCCGACAGCAGGACATCGTCTTACTTCGACTACCGCCGGACCTCTTCCGCCTCATGGCCCTGCTGACAGGGGCCGAGACGCCGGTCCGGGCGGTCCTGTTTGGCAGCACCACCGACAGCAACGAGGGCATATGGGGCCACACGGCCCAGGCCAGCTTCGAGGTGGTCACGGTGGGGCGGCCAGCCGCGCGGGCGGAACCACGACCGCCTCCAACGCGGCGGCATAGGTGCCAAGCACCAGGCGGTTGGCGCTACGGTTTTCCTGAGGTTTTCCCTTCGGTAGAAGGCGGGCATGGACAACAGCACGGCGACCAAGCCCTACAGCAAGCTCAAGGGTGACCCCTACCAGGCGTATGAGGAACTGCCGGTTGAGGTGCGCCGAGCGCTGCAGGAAGCCTTGGTGGACTGGTGTCCCCTGCGCGCCCGCGAATGGCATCTCCACCTGCTGCGCCGGCAGCGGCTTCGGCCGGCGCAGGCGGCGTCTGTCCTGGTCCAGACCATCCGCAAATATGATTACGCCGAAGTGGCCGCCTTCGCGAGGACATGGCCGAAAGGCGCCCAGGCCTATCCGCACCTGGCTGCCGACGCGACGCTCCAGCGTTATGTTGGGGCGGACGGCATCCCCGCAGCCAAGCCCATTCTCATGGCCCCGACGGAAACGCCGTCCAAGGCACGGGCTAAGCGCCCAGCAGGCCGCCGCTCCCGGCGTTAAGCGCGAGGCGGCGGTGATCCAGTCCTCATGCGCCCTCATCGTGGTGCATCGATGCGTGATGGCGCCCCGCTATTTCTGACAGCGAAGGCAGGTTGGAGCTGGAACTGCCCCGGCTGCCGTGAACGGATTTATGGGGCGGGACTAGTTGCTTGCCGCCCTCTGGAAAGCCTCGAGGCGGGCAGAGGGGGAGTATGCCAGCCTGAAGCTGCGGGAGGCGGCGACCGCCTCCTGCGCGCTGGATCCCTACATCGCCAATTTGGCGCTGAGGTGAGGAGGGCGGCCCTGCCGCCTGGGAAGCCCCCTGTGGCTACTGCGCCGCCGAGGTTTCCGAACCGGGCCCCGCCGCCAGCTGTGCTCGAGCGGCCTGCCATTGCCGCTGCACCTCCTGGTTCACCTCTTCCGCCGTTTTTCCCGGCCGAACAATGACCTCGGCGCCATTCAGGCGAAACCGGTAAGGCGTACCATGGCGATTCGCCTTCTCCACACAGCGGGCGATGACATGCGGCAGGTAGTCGGTCTCGGTGGTGGGATAGTCTTGGACGTGCTGGGCCAATGATGCCTCCTTCATTTGCTTCCGGGAAGCATAGGGAAGGGCGGCTGCAGGGTCATCTGAGTTCTGGTCCCAGCTAAGTGAGCGGCTCCTATGCCGCAAGGATGAGGCCTGCCGGTCCCCCGTCTTGCGTTTGCTCTGGGCCGCACTGCTCGCGCCACCTGCCTGCCGCCGCGGCGAACAGCGCCAGCCCCGGCGTCCTCGGGGTTCGCCTTGCCGCCCTCTGGAAAGCCTTGAGGCGGGCAGATGGGACATTGCGGCATCGTGGCGCATTCCCTGCCTCGCCCATCGGCCATAAGTAGCCGAAAGCCTCTGCCTCAGGTCAGGTGAGGCTTTCGGCCCTTGGCTTCCATGTCAGAGCGGGCCTTCCAGAAGGCCATGTCCGCCTCTCTGCTGAACATGACCCGAACACCTGTGGCGCCCTTGCTCACCCGGAGCTTCCCACCGTTCCGGGAACGGTGATCCTCCATCCATTCCTTGAACACCGCGTCTTCGGCGGTGTGCCCTTCGAATTCGAGAACCCCGGCGATCTCTTCCTGTTTGCGTCGCTTGACCATTCTTCAGAACCTTACCGATGGAGAGGGGGAGCGCTGATGCCGCTTCGCTCAGCGGTCCCCGGCTTTGCGGTTGCTTTGTGTGGCGCTGCTCACGCCGCCCTGCTTGCCGCCGCTGCGAACCGCGCCAGCCTGGGCGTCCTTGGGGTTGGCCTTGCCGGTGGCATTCTTGCCGCCCTGGGGGGCGCGACCTGCAGGCGGAAGGGGAGGGAGACTTGCCATGGTGATACCTCGTGCTGGTTGTGGGTCAACGGCGTAGCCGGCTGAGCGGCATCGCCCTGCCCACGCCTCCAACCCTTGTCGTTGAGGCTTGGGCCTAAAACGCGCAATGTTGGTGGGGGTGTGATGGCTTGGAAGTGGCGGCACCAAATTCCTGCCCGCGTCCGGAAGAAAAGGCGCAGATTTACAAGGATCTAAACCTTGTGGACTAAATCAACCAGGTCCCAAGCTTCGGAGACAATGGTTCTCCGGAGAGAGAATAAGCCACTCGTTCCGAAGCCGAAGTATCAAGCCTGACGCAAGAACGCCTGCAACACATGGCCGATAAACCGGTCATGACCTTTGCAGAGAAAAATTGTCCTGAAGAGACTGGAGCAGCCACAGGAACTGGGCGCGAACATTCGCGGGGCTGTGTGCAGCGGCAGGCGTGGCCACGGTGGCCGGACCAGAGTGGCGGCCTGCCCGTCCCCGGTGAGGACCTCGGACATAGGCTATACCCGCCACATCCGGGCCGCACCGCTTGGGACAGGGTGAGGCGTCAGCCTGGGAAACAGGCCATGCTGCCGCCGAAGCGCTAACCGAAAAGCTTCTTCGCCACCTCGGCCACCTGCCGGCCCTGGAAGCGGGCGCCGTCCAGCTCATTTGCGCTGGGCTGGCGCGAGCCGTCGCCGCCGGCGATGGTGCTGGCGCCATAAGGGCTGCCGCCGGTCACCTCATCCAGTTTCATCTGGCCCGCGAAGCTATAGGGCAGGCCGACGATGACCATGCCGAAATGCAGCAGATTGGTAATGAGGGAAAAGAGCGTCGTCTCCTGCCCGCCATGCTGGGTGGCGGTGGAGGTGAAGGCAGCCCCGACCTTGCCGTTCAGCGCGCCGCGGGCCCAAAGGCCACCCGTCTGGTCCAGGAAGGCCGACATCTGTGATGGCATGCGGCCGTAACGCGTGCCGGCGCCGATGATGATGGCGTCGTACTGCTCCAGCTCGGCCACCGTGGCGATTTGTGCGGTTTGGTCCAGCTTAAAATGCGCCTTCTGCGCGATTTCATCCGGCACCGTTTCCGGCACGCGGCGGAGAGTAACCTCAGCGCCGGTCTCGCGAGCGCCGGCCGCGACGGCCTCAGCCATCTGCTCGATGTGCCCGTAAGCGGAGTGATAAAGGACGAGAACCTTGGCCATCGGGGCCTCCTGTTGCCGGTGCCGGATTTCGGCACCCCTTGTCTGGACAAGTCATCGGGCATCCGAGGAAGGCGAAATAGCCGAATAAAATGGATGCAAAGGATCGAAAAAATCGGCAAGCGATCGGGGTGATCGTTTGCGGCCCTGACTTATCCGGATTCCCTGCGCCACGAGCCTTCGGTGTTTACTTTTCGGACTGCTGCAGGAAGCGCTGAATCAGCCAGGACGCAGCCGGACCAGGCGGTGTGTCGGTCCGGTAAATGGCAGAGAAGCGGTAACTACCACCGGGGCAGTCCGGCACGCGAAGATGGACGAGGCGCCCGGCCGCCAGATCGTCCTGTACCGCAGGGGCAGGCATGTTACCCCAGCCAATCCCGGCCAGCAGGAGGGCGTGCTTGGCCCCGAGATCAGCCAGACGCCAGGTGCGGACGCCGACGACCGAGAAATCCTGGCCTTCCGTAAGCGGGGAACGGTCGGTCAGGACGAGTTGGACGTGGTTCCGCGCTGTGCCGGGCGGGACGTCTTCCGCGGATAAAGGATGGCTGGGGGCGGCCACAGGGATCATCTCCACCTCTCCGACGGCGATGCGCTCAATCCCTTCGGCAACGCGGTCTAGCGGGCCGCTGACACCGATCGTGGCGGCGCGGCTAAGCACGAGCTGAGTGACAGCACCCAGGGCCTCCACATGCAGGCGTAAGGCGACGGTGGGGAACTCGGCCTGGAAGGCCTGAAGGGCGTCCACGATACGCGAAGTGGGTAGCAACACGTCGAGAGCGAGATGCACCTCGGCTTCAAGGCCGGTCAGGAGGCCACGCACCTTGGCCCGCAGGGCGTCGATGCCATGGGCCACCGTGCGGGCTTCTGCGAGCACCATCCTACCGGCCTCGGTAAGCTGCGGTTTGCGGGTCGACTCACGGTCAAAGAGCGGAAGGCCGAGCTGGGCCTCAAGATTGCCCACGGCGTAGCTGATGACAGAGGTGGCGCGGTTCAGGCGCCGCGCGGCGGCCGCGAAGCTGCCGGCTTCCACGACGGTCAGGAAGACATGAAGTTGGTCCAGCGTCGGTATGCCGGGGTTGGACATAACGATTTTCTCGAACAGTTCAGCCTAGAGTATCCATATTTCCCCGAGGGGTCATCCGGCGTCAGATCAGCCGCAAGAAACGCCGACTGATCGGCGCTGCCCCAGGAGACCAAGGCGTGACCATCCTCGCCTCTCATCTTTCCGGCATCGAGCAGTTGATCCTGCCCTCGGTCCGCGACATCGGCGACGGCTTCCAGGTGCGCCGGGCACTTCCCTCGGCGCAACGGCACACTGTGGGGCCCTTCATCTTCCTCGACCGCTTCGGGCCGGTCGCCTTCCGTGCCGGTCAAGGCATGGATACACGGCCGCACCCGCATATCGGCTTGGCTACCCTCACCTACCTGATCGAGGGCGAGATCATACACCGGGACAGCGAGGGCTATGTCCAGAGCATCGGCCCGGGCGAGGTGAACCTGATGACCGCAGGGCGCGGCATCGTGCATTCCGAGCGAACGGCGCCAGAGGCGCGGGCCATGGGCGGAACGGTGTTAGGCTTTCAGAGCTGGCTCGCCCTTCCGCTCGTCCAAGAGGAGACCGATCCTGGCTTCCAGCATGTGGAAGCCGCCGAGGTCCCGGAGATTGTCGGGGAGGGGGCTCGGCTGCGTGTGATCGCAGGCAGCCTGCATGGGCGCCGTGCACCGACACGCGGCCTCTCCGACCTGTTCAACGCCGAGCTTCTGCTGCGCGACGGCGCTCGCTTTCAACTGAGCGCCGAGCATGTGGAACGCGCCGCCTATGTGGTGGAAGGCGCCATCTCGATCGAAGGGCAGGAAGGCCGCTTCGGGCCGGACCGCCTCGTGGTGTTCAAGCCGGGCGCGGAGATCGTGCTGCGCGCCACGGGCGCCGCGCGGTTGATGCTGCTTGGCGGGGAGCCCCTGCCGGAGCGGCGGCACATCTTCTGGAACTTCGTCTCCAGCCGCCGCGAGCGGATCGAACAGGCCGCACGCGACTGGCAGGAAGGGCGCTTTCCCATCGTGCCCGGAGATCCCGAGTACATCCCTTTGCCTACCATGCGCCCCGCGGCCTGACCTCTCTTCCAATCACGCAGACATAGCTGAAAGAACCACCATCATGAGCATCGCTGTCATCGGGTCCGGCGCCATTGGTCGCGCCCTGGCCACCAACTTCGCGCGCAGCGGGATCGAGGTCCTGCTGGCCAATTCACGCGGGCCGGAATCGCTCGCTGACCTAGCCCGAGAGCTGGGCGCCTCCATACGCCCGGTGGCGCTGGATGAGGCACTGCAGGCCGGGATCGTCATCCTTGCCGTTCCGCATGACGCGATCAGCGAGGCCGTGCAGGACGTGACCGACTGGGCCGGACGGATCGTCGTGGATGCGACGAACGCGATCGACTTCCCGGCCTTCAAGCCTCGCGACCTTGGCGGGCGCGCATCCACGGCGATGGTGGCGGAGAGGCTGCCGGGTGCGCGGGTCGTGAAGGCCTTCAACACACTGCCAGCTGCGCTGCTGGCGCAGGATCCGCGCCAGGACGGCGGGCACCGCGTGATCTTTCTCTCGGGTGATGACGAGGCGGCGAATGCGGAGGTGATGGCGCTGGTGAGCCAGATCGGTTTCGCGCCGCTGCCGCTTGGTCGGCTCGGGGCGGGCGGCATGCTGATGCAGTTTGGCGGGCCGCTGATGGTTCACAATCTGATCCATCACGGCTGAGCGCGGGAGGACGGGATATGCCAACCGCGACCGACCTGCTGAAACAGCATCTGGAAACCCTGGTGCATGATCCAGCGCGATGGAGCACGCTGGTAGCCGAAAATCTGATCTGGGAACTGCCCAATGGGCCCAGCATCGGCCACCCGGCAGTGCTGAATGGCAAGGATGCGGCAGAGCAGCATCTCAGCTGGTTCCGTGGCGCCGTGAAAGGGCTCCGCTTCTACGACCTGCGGATGCAGCCCATGGCAGACCCCGAGATCGCCGTTGCCGAGGTGCGGGCTGAGGCGATGATCATTCCAACCGGACGTCGGTATCAGCAGGAGTACGTGCTGTTCCTAAAGACACAGAACGGAAAGATCGCCCTCTTGCGCGAGTATTTTGACCCCGTTCGCGCCGCCCGCGCCATGGGCGAGACGATTGCATTATGACACGGAGCGGGCCGGAGGGAGCCAGGAGCATATTACCTTCCGCAGCTTGCGGTCGCGTCGGCACCCTCTCCTTCAGGACGGCCGGGCGAGGGCGGATGGCATCGTTCCGCGCCATGTATGAACCCGTGGCTGCGCTATCCCGCCTGCAAGTGCTCGCGTACCGGAACCAAGGCGCGACCACTTGCAGGTCGTGCTGTCCGGTCGACGCATCCGTACGCAGGGTGAAGATCCCGGTGTGTACAACAGGAACATGCCAACGCCCCTGATCCGAGTTGGCCTCCGGATCAGCCGGCCGGTCAAGTTCGGCCTGTCCTGCATCAAAAGCCCTCTGCCTCTTCAGGATACATCGTACCGAAAATCGTCGGATCCCGCGGCCTCGTTCCTGACCGAATATGTCACCAGTCAGGTGCCGCTATAGGTGCCGCCGGCGAAAGACACGCACTCGCTCTGAAGCCGCCCGGAAGCAGGGAGGAACCGTTCCGGTCCCTCCCTGTAGCGCATCATACACCGGCGCCCGACTTGCCCGACAGGAGTTGCAGCTCCCAGGCAAGATTCGTGGCGGTCGCACCACCATGAGCCAGCATAATCTGCTGCAGCGCCGGCACGGTTTCGGCGCGTGCCCAGTCCCGCTGCAGCTCGGCGCCGAAAACGCCGGTGGTGATAGGCACGGCGCCGGCCTGGATCATTCGCTGCACGCCCATGTTGTGCGCCTCGGCAGTGGTGCCGCCGGATGCGTCGGTGACAAAGTATACCTCGTAGCCGTCGCCCAGTGCGTGGAGGACCGGGAAGGCGAGGCAGATTTCAGTCCAGAGCGCGGCCATGACCAGCTTCTTGCGGCCGGTGCTCCGGGCCCATTCGACGCAGCGCTCATCCTCCCAGGTGTTGATGGTCGTGCGATCGATCGGCTTCTGCTCTGGAAACACGTCCTGAAGCGGTTTGATAAGAAAGCCGCCGCGATCCTCAACCACGGTGGTCAGCAGGGTCGGTACACCGAAGGCCTTGGCCGTCTTGGCCAGGGCGACAACGTTGTTAATCATCAGCACCGGATCGACACTGCCGAGACCACTGACCTGAAAAGGCTGGTGGTCAATGAGAATGAGCGCGCAGTTGTCCGGCGTCAGCATGGCCTCGAGGCCGACGGGCACGGGCTTTGATATAGGCATGGGCGATTCTCCTGGTTTGGCCTTGCGGGGTACCGCGTCGGAGCGTGCGTACGACGCTGCAGATCCCTGCGTTGCCGGCGCGGAGGATCGGCCAGGGTCTGGCAGAGCTGAAGCCCGATTGCGTCGAAGCTATCGTTCGACGGTTTCGGCAAGCGGCGGAGGTGCGGTCTGCGAGACGGAACAGGCAGGGGCTGCGCAGCTTGTCGAAGCTGTCGAACTCCAGGTTCGACCCTATGCCACTGTCCGGCCCGGGCTTCGATCTCGTAGAATTTCTCAGGTTGCTGAGAGTGCTGCTTCCAGCAATACTACCGACCAAGATCTCGTCCCGGCCCAGGCTGGACGGCAGCTGTACGAGCAGCGGCCCCGGCCTGTCGCCCGGTGCCGCTTCCTCATCGCGCAAGTGTATGAGTGGCCTGGCGGCGCTAACCAAGCGCCGGTTGTGAGTGGTTTCGCGTGGAACTGCCACAGCAAAGTGGAAGCTGGGCAGTGCGCTCTCCGCTTGGCGGACGTAGGTGGCCGGCCGATGGGAGCGGCAAAAGGAGGAGTTAATCCCTACGGCCGAAAACCGGCATGCATGGCGCTCCAGGTGGCTTCCCCGGCAGAGAAATGCGGCTGCATGCTGCATCGGGATGCTTCATCCAGCCGTGCCGGCCCGGAATTCCTTGTCCATTCTCCTCCCCGCCACACATGGAGCCCGGTAGTGCGAGCGCCTCGGGTTCGGCCGCAGGACACCCTCGGCTCACATCAGCCGGACCAGACCTCGTCAACGGGGGTGGCCGGCGCCTGTACCATTTGACAATCTCAAACAGGCATGAGGCGGGCCCTGCTACGGTCGGGTCGCTTTGTGCTCGAAAAAAGGGAGGAAACGGGAATGTTGAGGCACCTTACTGCAACCATGCTGGCCGGAGCGGCCTTGCTGCTCGGCTGCGCCACGGCAAGGGCAGGGCAAACGTTAGATGGCGTTCGGCAGCGTGGTGTGCTCGCCTGCGGCGTGAACGTCGGCGTAGCGGGGTTCTCGCTCCCGGACAGCCAAGGCGTTTGGCGCGGAATGGACGCAGATCTCTGCCGTGCTGTGTCTGCGGCCGTACTTGGTGACGCAAACAAGGTTCGGTTTGTGCCGCTCACTGCCGTTCAGCGGTTCACCGCCTTGCAGTCCGGTGAGATCGACGTCCTGATTCGCCAGACCACCTTGACGATGGTGCGGGACACTAATCTTGGTCTGCGCATGGTCGCAGCAAACCTCTATGACGGCCACGGCTTCATGGTGCGCCGCGATTCCAACGTAACCGATATCCGGGGAATGGACGGGATGACAATCTGCCTCTCTCCCGGCACTACCAACGAACTGGTTACGCAGGACGCCTTCCGGGCGGCCAATCTTCGGTTCACGCCGGTGCTGCAGGAACGCATGCAGGACAACGCCCAAGCGCTTCAGGCAGGGCGCTGCGACGCCATCGGAACAGATGCGACGCAGCTTGCCGCACTGCGCAGTCAGTTTTCCCGACCCAACGATTACGTGATCCTGGAGGCAAGATTCTCAAAGGAGCCCTACGGCCCCGTTGTGCGGCGGGACGACCAGGAGTGGTTCGACGTGATCCGCTGGGTGCTCTACGGGCTGATCGAAGCGGAAGAGCTGGGCGTTACTAGTAAAAACGCGGAGGAAATGCGCGCCAGCAGTTCCAATCCGGCTGTCCGCCGTCTGCTCGGCACGGTCCCTGATCTCGGGCAGGCGATCAAGCTACAGCCGAACTGGCTTTACGATGCGATTAGGGCGGTCGGTAACTACGGCGAGCTGTACGATCGGACAATCGGGCCCAACACGCCCATAGGTCTCCCTCGGGGCGCCAATGACCTCTGGACACGCGGAGGCCTCATGTACGCTTGGCCGCTGCGCTAAGTTTCGCTCTTGCAGGAGTGGGTGGCTATCGAATGGTCCACCCACTCCAGATGGTGCTGATCTATCCGGCGCCGAGTGGTTTGGGACAGGGATGGTGCCGAGCTGATGGAGGCTCCGGTGCATCTGGGTTGGAGGTTGGGCGGCTTGGCGCTGATGCAGCAAGCGGCATTACTGGATGGTCTTGCGCATGATGCGTTCACGTTCGGGTAGGATGATTTGCCCTCGGCCGAGATAGACATCGGCCGGGCTAAGCTTCTTCAGGCTCTCGTGGTCGCGGTGGTGGATGTAGTGCTCGACCAAGGTTTCGATCTGCGCCACGAGCTTGCCAAGCAGATAATAGTTCTCCAGCAGAATGCGGCTCTTCAGCATCTGGCGTCGGCGCTCGATCTTGCCCTGGGTCAGAGGAGGGCAGGGCGCTCCACGGATATGCAGGGTATGCTTCTCGCCGAGCCATCTGGCCAGGTCGGTGGAGGTGCAACTTGGCACGTTGCCGGGGAGCAGCCGCGGTTGGTGCAAGACGCGGGCGTGGTCGCAGCCCGAGGCCGTGTGTGCCTCGTCCAGCATCTCGGTGACGTCGCCAGCTGCCTTGGTCGTGCAGAGCTTCCAGGCGATGATGTGCTGAAAGAAGTCATCGAGCGCAGTGGAGAAATAAAACCCCCAGCCGGTGGGCTTGAGGTAGGTGTAGTCGGTCTGCCACAGCTGGTTCGGTGCGGTGGTCTTGCGGTGGACGCTGGGCCGCCTTCGTTAGGGAACGGGGATCGGAGTGGAGTAACGGCCTCTGAGGTGCACGCGGCGTCGTGGGACGTCGGGGAATAACCATCGCGTTTAAGCTCTGCTCCCTGGTGACGGGGATCTCGAAGCGGAAGAAGCTGAGGGACTATCGGAAATTTCGTGTGCGGGAGGGCATGATGGGACGAAAGGAGTTCCCCCATGGCCCGGCGCAAAGAGCCTCGGATTCCGGATGCGGTCCTGGACCAGCTGCTGGCGGGATCCGATGCCAGGACAGCCTTTGACCAGGGTGGCCTGCTCGATGAGCTCAAGAAGGCCTTTGCCGAGCGGGCTCTGAATGCGGAGATGGACCACCACCTAGCCGGAGAGGGCGGGGAGGGCAACAGCCGCAACGGGTATGGCCGGAAGTCGGTGGTGACCGACACCGGGCGGATCGCGCTTGAGGGGCCAAGGGACCGGCAGGCGAGTTTCGACCCGCAGCTGATCGCCAAGTATCAGCGCCGCTTCCCCGGCTTTGATGACAAGGTGGTCTCGATGTACGCGCGGGGCATGAGCACCCGTGAGATCACGGGGCACCTGCGCGAGCTCTATGGCATCGAGGTCTCGCCGGACCTGATCAGCGCGGTGACGGACGCGGTGCTGGAGGATGTTGCTGCCTGGCAGGCCCGGCCGCTGGAGCCGGTCTACCCGCTGGTGTTCTTCGACGCGCTCAGGGTCAAGATCCGCGACGAAGGGTTGGTCCGCAACAAGGCCGTGCACATCGCGCTCGGCGTCAGGGCTGATGGCGGCAAGGAGATCCTGGGGCTCTGGCTCGAGCAGAACGAGGGCGCCAAGTTCTGGCTCCGGGTGATGAACGAGCTCCGGAACCGCGGCGTCGAGGACATCTTGCTGGCCGTCGTCGATGGGCTGAAGGGCTTTCCCGACGCCATCCTGGCGGTGTTCCCCGAGGCGAGCGTGCAGACCTGCATTGTTCACCTGCTGCGCACCAGCCTGGACTTCGTGTCCTTCAAGGACCGCAGGCCGGTGGCCACGGCGCTGAAGGACATCTACCGGGCCGTGGATGCCGTCGCTGCCGAGGAGGCCCTGACGGCCTTTGAGGCCGAACCCTGGGGCCAGAAGTACCCAGCCATCGGCCAGAGCTGGCGGCGGGTCTGGGGCGAGGTGATCCCGTTCTACGCCTTTCCCATCGAGGTGCGCCGGATCGTCTACACCACCAATGCCATAGAAGCCCTGAACTCCAAGCTACGCCGGGCGGTGCGGGCCCGCGGCCACTTCCCGACCGACGAGGCCGCCATGAAGCTGCTGTTTCTGGTGTTGAACCGCAGCGAGAAAGACTGGATCATGCCGCCTCGTGAGTGGGCCATGGCCAAAGCCCAGTTCGCCGTCCTCTTCGGCGAGCGCTTCACCAGAGCCTTGGCCTGAACGTGTGCAACCGCCCTCCCGCACACGAAATTCCTGACAGTCCCGAAGCTGATAGAGGCTCAGGGTAAGACCCATTGCCGAGATATCGGGTGGAACTGGCTCCCGATATTCTCGCGGGCCCGACAAGCTGCTTGGCCTTATACGGCGTAAAGCAGAGCTTTGTTGCGCACTGGGGAGAGCGAATGTCATGGCACCCCGGTCCTGCCAAGAGGGAGCGCTACTCTCGCCCTACCTCTCCCAAGCTGATCCACCTAATCTGGTTCGCCGTCTCAGGAACTGGCTCAGAGGCCGCTAGGTCGGCTACCAAGATACCCGGCACTCGGACCGATCAGGGGTGTTCACCATCGAGCAACGGTCGTCCGTCGGTGGTGAACATGAGGCGTGCGTCTTCGCAAAGCCCTTTGGCAAGCTTCACGCCAGCTTCTAGGAACGTTCGAGTTCCGTCTGCTTCTGGGCTCCGCGCCGAAGGAAGACCATGCTGGCAACCCCGAAGCATGTTAGTTGAGCTGCTACAAGGAGGAGGGCTAGATCGTAGCTGCCGCTCCATCTCACCAGCACGGTGAAGACGAGCGGCCCGCAGATCGATCCAACGAAGCCAAAGAGGCTGGCGGCAGAGGTCACGTCACTGACCAAGTGCAGCGGTGCGACCCGCGCCAGTTCGGCGATGTGCACGCCGTTCCAGCCGATCGCGGTAAAGCCCACCAGTGCCCCGCAACCATAGAGAGCCCAGGAACCCAGGCCTCCGGCGGCAACCAGGAGCGCTACTGCCAGCGCGGACGCCACTGCCTGGAGGGCCAAGTGCCGCAGGGCACCTCCTATGCGGTCCGCTACCCATCCCATGACAATGCGCCCGACGATGCTGGCACCCAGCATGACCGCGACGATCCGCCCGGCCTCGGCCAGGGAGGCACCGTGGCGGGTGATGACGTAGGTGGCGGTAAAGGCCATCAGGCAGGACTGCATCACGGAGAATGAGGCGCCAAGGGCCGTCAGCAACGGTAAGGAGGGATGTGCGCGCAGGATGCCGACGGAGCGCGACAGCGCGGTGGGAGAGAGCAGCGCGCGCGCCCATCCAGGCTGGCCCGCGCCCCTGTCCTGATCCAGCCGCCGGCGAAAAGGCTGAACGGCCAGAATCGTAAGCAATGTCACTCCGATCACGGCTCCGAGCGCGGCGGACAGGCCCAGCGTCAGTGCCAGCGGCGCCATCACAAGGCCCGCCAGGGCACCTCCCAGGGGAACACCAGCCTGCTTGATTGAAAAGATCAGCGTGCGGTGCCTAGGCGGCGCAGCGTGGATCAGAATCTGGCTGCCTGCGGGCGTGTTGTGGCCGGTGCCAAAGCCCAGTGCCAGGGCGCCAAGCAGTCCGAGCAGACCCAGGGGTTGTGAGAGCGCAAAGAGCCCGAGCGCTATACAGGCCAAGCCGATCTGCAGCGTGCGAACTGGGCCGTGGTGGCCGAGCATTGGTCCGCCACAGGCCAGGCACCAGCAAATGCCCGCCGAGGTCATGGCGGAGACGAGGCCGATGCTCTCCGGCAGCAAGCCCGCGCGGGTCATTATGGGCGGGCCCAGCAACGGAACGGCAAGGGAGGCGAAGGAGCTGACGGTCTGGACGACCAGGGTCGCGACGAGGGCGCTGAGCCACAAAGGCAGTATCAATGTCCGCATCCACCCTTGCGCCCGTCCGGTTCTGCATCCACCGGGCCTTGTCAGGATTGTGCCGGTGAAACGCCGGAGCGCATAGGTGGCGCCGCGCCGTTGCGGGCGTCAGCCCGGCGGCAGACCGTTCTCGATCTGCTGGCACTCGTGCCGCTCGTCCGTGAAGTCAGCGAGCCCCTGCTGCCCCACGAGCACGACAAGCCGCTTGCCCCGGGTCACGCCGGTGTAGAGCAGGTTCTTGGCCAGCATGGCGTAGCGCTGGGTGGTGAGCGGGATCGCCACAGCCGGGTACTCAGACCCCTGTGCCTTGTGGATTGTGGTCGCGTAGCCCAGCACCAGCTCGTCCGGCTCCCCGAAGCCATAGACCAGCTCGCGTCCCGCGAAGCGAAGCGTGAGCTCGCCATCCTCCAGGTCGATGGCGGAGATGATGCCGAGGTCGCCGTTGTAGACGTCCCGATCGTAATCGTTTGCCGCCCACATAACCTTGTCGCCGGGACAGAAGGTCCATCCGAAGCGCTCGACCCGCAGCTCGCTCGGCGGGTTCAGGGCCGCCTGCAGCTCAATGCTGAGAGTGCCCGCGCCCAGGCCGCCCCGGTTCATGGGGCATAACACCTGGACGTCCCTCACCGGGTCCAGCCTGAAGCGGGCGGGGATGCGCTCGCGAACCACGGTTATGAGCTTGTGGACGCGCTCCTCGGGGTCGGGCCCCCCACCTAAGCCGAGGTGCCGGTGAGCGGTCCTATTTGCAGCACGATCAACAAAATTCGACCGCGCATGGGCCCCTCTGAGGCCGCTCGGCTTGATGCTGGCCAGCCATCAGCCGTTGCTGTTCGGGATCTTGGTCGCGAGGACCTTGTCGATCCGGTTGTGGTCAAGGTCGACGATCTCGAAGCGCCACGTGCCAATATCGACCCGCTCCCCAGTCTTGGGAAGGCGTCCGAGAGTAGCCAACACGTGCCCAGCCACCGTCTGATAGGCACGATCGGCACCCAGACTGACACCGAGGTGCTCGGCCATTTCGTCAGCCGGCAACCAGCCCGCGAGCAGCCAGGAGCCGTCCGGGCGCTGCACGGCGCCAGCGTCGTCCGAATGGTCCAGGTCTGTCCGGAACACGCCCGCGATCGTCTCGAGGAGATCTGCCGGGGTAACAAGGCCTTCGAAGTGGCCATACTCGTCGTGGACGAGAACGACGGGCACCTCCGCGGCCTGCAGCAATGCCATGGCATCAAGCGCATCGGCGGTTTCCGGAATCGCCGGAACAGGGCGAATGAGCCCACGAACGTCGAGCGGTTGCCCTGCTAGGGCCCGCGCCAGCAATTCGCGGGTCTGGATGACCCCGATCAGCGCCTCGGTCGACCCTTCACCGACCGGCAAGCGCGAGTGGTGGGTCGTGGAAAGTAGCTCCCGAATACGGGGCTCCCCCGCCGTGATGTCCAGCCACTCGACCTCTGTGCGCGGTGTCATGATGCCGCGTACAGGCCGATCCCCGAGCCGCATTACGCCGGAGATGAGGTGCCGTTCCGCGCTCGCGATAGTGCCCGAGCTCTCCGCATCGGCAACAAGGGAGCGGATTTCCTCGTCGGTCACCTTGCTCTCCTGATCCGGTCCTACCCCCAAGAGGCGAAAGACCAGCCCCGTTGACGCGTCGAGGAGCCAGGCTGCCGGCAGGGCCGCGCGCGTTAGAAAGGACATCAGCGGCGCGATGAAGCTGGCGAATTCCTCCGGATTCCGAAGCGCGAAGCGCTTGGGGACGAGCTCGCCGATAACGATGGAGAGGTAGGTCACCACAGCAATAACAAGGCTGAAGCCGAGGGGGTTCGCGACACCCGGCGGCACGCCGAAGGTTTGAAGCCAACTGGACAGGCGCCCGCCAAGCGCCTCGCCAGAGAAGGCACCGGCCAAGATGCCAACCAAGGTGATGCCGATCTGAACCGTCGAGAGAAAACGGCCTGGATCCTTGCGGAGAGTAAGGGCGGCACGGGCACCCTTGCTACCGGCTTCGGCCATCGCCTGGAGGCGCCTGGGCCTCGATGACACCACGGCCAGTTCCGAACAGGAGAACACGCCGTTGAGCATAACAAGGGCAACGACGACGACGATCTCGATCATCACGGACCTAGATCACGCCGGGATGTGTCATCGCAAGCCACGCCGGCATGGGGCAGTGGCTTCCCCTTTCCAGATGTCGCGGCCCGGTTCCGTGCCGGACTACGCAGCGGTGCGCCTCAGCAGTCCCTCCCTCTCGCGCGCGTTCTTGGCCGCGCTGCTCATGCCGCCCTGCTTGCTGCTGCCGCGAACAGCTCCTGCGTGGGCGTCCTTGGAGATACCCTGCCGCACATGTTCGCAATGCTCAGGGCTGCGTGTCTCAAGCCGCCTGAGGCTTTCGGCCCTTGGCTTCCATGTCAGAGCGCTCCTTCCAGAAGGCCATATCGGCCTCCTTGCTGAACATGACCCGAACGCCTGTGGCGCCCTTGCTCACCCGGAGCTTTCCACCGTTCCGGGACCGGTGATCCTCCATCCATTCCTTGAACACCGCGTCTTCGGCGGTGTGCCCTTCGAATTCGAGAACCCCGGCGATCTCTTCCT
>NZ_JBNBZS010000080.1:0-22867 GCF_049629625.1 Roseomonas chloroacetimidivorans
TTCGCCGCGAAATCCTGCGGGTCGGCCAGCTTCTTGTCATTCAGATGCCCGCACTTCTTGGGCAGCAACTGGTCTTCCAGCTGGACCGCCGCCGCCCCCGCATCCTCGAAGGAGCGGACCATGTGCATGACGTTCAACGCCTCGCCGTAGCCCGTATCGCCATCGACCAGGGCCGGAAGGGCCGAGGCCCGGGCCACCTGGCGGATGTGCCAGCAGACATCCTCCACCGTGATCATGCCGAGATCGGGCAGGCCCATATTGGCCGACATCGCGGCACCGGAGATGTAGAGCGCCTCGAATCCCGCCCGCCTGGCCAGCAGCGCCGCCATCCCGGTATGGGCGCCGGGCATGCGCAGGATGCCAGGGCGCTCCAGCAGCGCGCGAAAGCGCTGACCGGCCGGAAGATCCGGAACGTCCTCTCCGATCACATAGGGCATGGGCACCTCCGGGATGGCTGTCGCGGGGCGCATGGAACGGCGCGGGCCAGTTCCGGCAGAGGGCGCCTCCGTCATTCGCCGAAGCTAGCACCCACCCCCTTCGGGGCCAAATGCGCGGCATTCAGCCCCGCTATCGTCGGGAGTGCCCTTTCCCAGCGCCCGACCTGCGCCTAGTTTGCGGCGCGACACGGATCGGCAACAGGGGAGACTGACGCATGGACATGACGGGGAGCCGCCGTATCGAGGCCCCGCGCGAGCGGGTCTGGGAGGCGCTGAACGACCCCGCCGTCCTCCAGGCCTCCATCCCTGGCTGCGAGTCGGTGGAGCGGACCGGCCCTGACAGCTTCGAAGCCAAGGTCGCGGTCCGCATCGGGCCGATGTCCGCCCGGTTTGGCGGGAAGGTCACGCTCACCAATGTGAACCCGCCCGCGGGCTACACCATCACCGGTGAAGGCCAAGGCGGCGCCATGGGCTTCGCCCGCGGCGGCGCGGATGTCTCCCTGATCGAGGAAGGCCCCACCACCACCACGCTGAACTACAATGTGAAGGCGCAGGTCGGCGGCAAGATGGCCCAGCTCGGCGCCCGGCTGGTGGACAGCACCGCCCGCCAGATGGCGGATCAGTTCTTCGACCGCTTCGCCGCTCAACTCGCCCCGGCGCCCGCGGCGATCCCGGAGGTTCCTGTAGCGGCTTCCGCGGCCTCGGACACCGTACCAACGACGCCGGATGCGATCAGCACCACCGGCCAGCCCGTCACGGAGCGCCGCACCGCCGTCGCGCAGATGCGCCCCGCCACCGCGACGAGCGGCCTGATGGCTGCCCTGGCCGCCATCCCGCGCCAGCCCTATGGCCTGCCGATCACCTTCTGGATCGGCAGCGTGCTCTGGCTGGGCGTTCTGGGGCTGCTCTTCGTCATTGGCTGAGTTCCCGCCCAAGGACGTCGCCGCCACCCAGGCCATGCTGGAGGCCGGCGGCTATGTCGCGGACCGGGCGCTCGCCACCACGGTCCATCTCGCCCTCGCCATGGGCCGCCCTCTGTTGCTGGAGGGCGAGCCCGGTACCGGCAAGACTGAGATCGCCAAGGTCCTCGCGGCACAACTCCCGCGTCGCCTGGTGCGGCTGCAATGCCACGACGGCATGGACCTGGCTTCCGCGGCTTATGAATGGAACCACGCGCGCCAGCTGATGGCGATTCGGCTGGCCGAAGGCAAAGGCGAGCACGACCGATCCGCCTTGGAGCGCGGTCTCTACGACCGCCGCTTCCTGGAACCGCGCCCGCTGCTCCAGGCGCTTGAGGGCAGCCCTGCCCTTCTCCTGATCGACGAGCTGGATCGCGCGGATGAGCCCTTCGAGGCCTTCCTGCTGGAGATCCTGGCCGACTTCCAGATCACTGTGCCGGAGCTCGGCACGATCCGGGCCGAGACGCCGCCCGTGGTCGTCATCACCTCCAACCGCACGCGGGAGGTGCACGACGCCATCCGGCGCCGCTGCCTCTATCACTGGGTGGACTACCCAGATCCCGTGCGGGAGCGCGCCATTCTGGAACGTCGCGCGCCGGAAGTGCCCGCGGCGCTTTCCGCCCAGGTGGTTGCCTTCGTCCAGGGCCTGCGCGGCGGGGACGCCTTCTTCAAGCCGCCCGGCGTGGCTGAGACGGTGGACTGGGCCCGCGCCCTGACCGCGCTGAACCGGCGGGAGCTGGAGCCGGCAGCCGCCGAGGCCACGCTGGGTGTGCTGCTGAAATACCAGGACGACATCGCCAAGCTGCGCGGCGCGGAGCTGGCCCGCCGGGTGGAGGAGGCGCGCGAGGCGACCTCTTGAGCGCCCTCGCCGCCAATCTCCTTGCCTTTGGTCGGATGCTGCGCCGCGCGGGTCTGCCCGTCGGCCCTGCCGAGACCCTGGCCGCCTCTGAGGCACTGGCCCATATCCCGGTATCCGACCGTGCCGCGTTCAAGGCAGCGCTGCGTGCGACCATGGTCCACCGGCGCGATCATTTTGAGGTCTTCGACAGCGCCTTCGACCTGTTCTGGCGCGACCCGGATGCGCTGGTCCGTCCGCCCGGTGAGGACGACCCGCCGCCGGAGACCCTGCCGCCGGCTTCACGCCGCGTTTCCGAGGCCATGCCCGGCGGCAGCCCGCCTTCGGCCCCCGCGGGTGAGCCGGAACGGCGGGAGGACTCCGCCCTCACGGTCAGTGACCGCGAGCGCCTGAACCGGCTCGATTTCGAGGCCATGACGGCCGAGGAGCTGGCGGCCGCCAAGCGCGAGATCCGCCGCCTGACCCTGCCGCTCGCCGAACGCCCGACGCGCCGGTTCCGTCCGGATCCCTCCGGCCCGCGCGTGGACCTGCGCGCCACGATCCGCCAATCCATGCGCCTGGGCGGGGAGATCGCCACCATCGCACGGCGCCGCCGCATCACCCGGCCGCCGCCGCTGGTGCTCCTCTGCGACGTCTCGGGAAGCATGGCCCGCTATGCGCAGATTCTGCTCCATTTCCTGCACGCGGTGGAGAACAACAGGGACCGCGTCCACAGCTTCGTCTTCGGCACGCGCCTGACCAACATCACCCGCGCGCTGCGCAACCGCGACCCGGAGGTCGCCTTCCAGGCCGTCTCGCACATCCTGCCGGACTGGTCCGGAGGCACCCGGATCGGGGAGGCGCTGGACCGCTTCAACCGCCTCTGGGCCCGCCGCGTTCTCGGCCAGGGCGCGGTGGTGCTGCTGATCACCGATGGGCTGGACCGAGGCGGTGCCGAGGGGCTTTCCGAGGCCGCCGAACGCCTTTCGCATTCCTGCCGGCGCCTGATCTGGCTCAACCCGCTCCTGCGCTATGCCGGGTTCCAGCCCCGCGCTGCGGGCATACGTGCCCTCCTCCCGCATGTTCACGAGCATCGCCAGGTGCATAATCTGGACAGCCTGCGAGCCCTGGTCGCGACCCTTTCCGCGGCCGGGCCGAATAACGGGAGATCCGCATGAGCGGTACCGAGGACATCCTGGAAACCGCCCGCGCCTGGCGCGCCGAGGGGGAGAAGGTCGCCTTGGCGACCGTGGTCGAAACCTGGGGCTCCTCTCCCCGCCCCGCCGGCTCCCGCCTGGCCGTAACTGGCAGCGGGCGGCTCGCCGGCTCCGTTTCCGGCGGCTGTATCGAGGGGGCGGTGGCCGACATCGCGAAGCAGGTGATGGAAACCGGCACGCCGCAACTCCTGGATTTCGGCATCACTGACGAGCGTGCCTGGGAAGTCGGATTGGCCTGCGGCGGCAAGCTGAAGGTCTTCGTGGAACCGCTGGCGTGACCCCCGAAACCCTCGCCCGGCTCCAAGAGGCCCGCGCCACGCGCCGACCCGTGGCGCTGCTCACCCGTCTGCCGGATGGCGCCCAGCATCTCTATCCCGACGTGTCGGTGCCTTCCTCCCTGGCCGAAGCCGCCGAGGCCGCGTTGCGGGACGACCGCGCCGGCCCGGTGACGGTCGAGGACGTCACCTGGTTCGTCCAGCCGCAGACGCCGCCGCCGCGGCTGATCATTGTCGGTGCCGTGCATGTCGCGCAGGCGTTGGTACCCATGGCGGCCGCCGTCGGGCTGGCCGTGACCGTCGTGGACCCGCGCCGCGCCTTCGCGACGGAGGAGCGCTTCACCGGCGAGGTTACGCTGGTCGACGAATGGCCGGATGACGCGCTGAACGCGCTGAAGCCCGACTCGCGCACGGCCATCGTGACCCTGACCCATGATCCCAAGCTGGACGACCCGGCGCTGGATGTCGCTCTGCGGTCCGATGCCTTCTACATCGGCGCCCTCGGCAGCCGCCGGACCCATGCAAAGCGCGTGGACCGACTGACCGAGGCCGGGCATGGCCCGGAAGCCATCGCCCGCATCCGCGCTCCCGTGGGGCTGGATATCGGCGCTGTCACGGCGCCGGAGATCGCCCTTTCCATCATTGCCCAAGTGGTCGCGGCTCGCCGGGGTAGGCTCCAATGATCTTTGGTCCCACCCCGCTGGAGGAGGCGCGCGGCGCCATTCTTGCCCATACGCTGCGCCTGCCGGACCGCGTGCTGAAGAAGGGCACTGTGCTGGATGCGGAGGCGATCGATGCCCTCCGCGCCGCCCGGCATGGCGAGGTCATCGCCGCCCGGCTCGAGTCCGGCGACGTACCGGAGGACGAGGCGGCGGACCGGATGGCCAATGCCATGCTCCGCCCGCTGATCGCACGCAGCCGTGCCGCGACCGGCCGCGTGAACCTGCTAGCCGAGGCCCGCGGCCTGCTTCGCGTGGATGTCGCCCTGATCGACCGGCTGAACGCGCTGGACGAAAGCCTCACCCTCGCCACCCTGCCGGATTTCACCGTGGTCGAGCCGAAGGACATGCTCGCCACGCTGAAGGTCATTCCTTTCGCCGTGCCCGGTGGCGCGCTGCAGGTGGCCGAGGCCATGCTGCGCGGCGCCCCCGCCCTCACCCTGCATCCGTTCCGCCCGCTCAGGGTTGGCCTCGTGACCTCCGAGCTGCCGGGGCAGAAGGAAAAGGTGATCGAGAACGGCGCCGAGGCCACCCGCGCCCGGGTCGAAGCCCTGGGCGGCACGCTGCTGCCCCACGAGCGCTGCGCCCATGAGACGCCCGCCGTCGCCGAGGCTTTGCACCGGCTGCGCAAGGCCGGCGCCGAGATGCTGCTCGTGCTTGGTGCCTCCGCCGTGGTGGACAGGCGCGATGTCGCCCCGGCCGCGATTATCCGGGCCGGCGGCACGATCGAGCATTTCGGCATGCCGGTGGACCCCGGCAACCTGCTCTGCCTCGGCCGGATCGGCGAGATCCCTGCCATGGTCCTGCCGGGCTGCGCCCGCAGCCCCAAGGTGAACGGCTTCGACTGGGTGCTGGAGCGCCTTTTCGCCGGCATCCCCGTCACACCGAAATCCATCATGCGCATGGGCGTGGGCGGGCTGCTGAAGGAAATTGAGACGCGCCCCCTGCCCCGCGGCGACGCCCCGAGTACCCCCGCCGTCAAGGCGCCCCGCCGCCCGCGCAAGGTTGCCGCCCTGGTGTTGGCCGCCGGCCGGTCCCGCCGCATGGCACCCCTGAACAAGCTCATGGTCGCGGACAAGTCCGGCCACGCCATGATCGCCCGGGTGGTGGACAATGTGCTTGCCAGCCGCGCCCGCCCCGTGCTGGTCGTGACCGGCCATGAGCGTGAGCGGGTCGAGGAGGCGCTGGCCGGCCGCCCCGTGCTGATGACCCATGCCGAGTCCTATTCCGAAGGTCTCTCCGCCTCGCTCAAGGCGGGCATCGCCGCCCTGCCGCCGGATGTGGAAGGCGCGCTGGTCATGCTGGGCGACATGCCGCTGGTCAGCCCGGCCATGCTCGATCGTATCGTCGCGGCCTTCGACCCGGAGGAAGGCCGCGCGATTATCCAGCCGACCTTCCGTGGCAAGCAGGGCAACCCGGTGCTCTGGGGGCGCGAGTTTTTCGAGGAGATCCTCTCCATCACGGGCGATGTTGGCGCCCGCCACCTGACCGGCCATCACGGCGACCGCCTGTTCAATGTGGAGATGGCCGATGACGGCGTGCTGCGCGATTTTGACACGGTGGAGACGCTGAAGGGGCTCTGAGGCGCAGCCTGCGCCTCAGAGCCTGCGCCTCAATGCAGCGCAGCCTCGGACCATTCTGCGTGGGCGAGCAGCGCCGCGTCGGCCCCGATCCGGCCGACGAGTTGGACCCCGAGCGGCATCCCGTTCGGCCCCTTCCCGGCTGGAAGTGTCACGCAGGGGGCGTGCAGCGAGGTCCAGAGAAGGTTGCAAACGGCTTGGCCCGTGGATTCCAGCCCTAGCGGCGCCTCGTCCTGCGCGCTTGCCGTCAGCACCAGATCGTACTCCGCCATGAAGTCGCTATAGGCGCGGCGCGCCGTGGCCAGCGTGCCACGCGCCTCGGGCAGGGCCTGTTCCGGCAGGGAGCCGGCCCATTCCATCCGCTCCCGCAGGACGTCGGAGATCCGCTCCGGCGCAGTCGCCAATTCCCAGGCCAGCGCGTGGCGCGTCTCGCCCTGCATCACCACCTGATGGGCCGGGACAGCCGCCGCCACGGCCTCTGGCATGGCGGGCCGGGTGACCCGCGCGCCGGCGGCCGCGAGGACGCCGGCGGCCTTGTCCAGCAGGCTCATCGTCTCAGGCGAAAGCAGGGACTCGTCATGCGCGGGGATGAGGGCGATGCGCGGCGCCGCGCTGCGCTGGCCCAGCGCCGCCATCCAGTCCAGCCCGGCACAGGCGCCAGCCAGCATGGCGCAGCCCACCACGTCCCGCGCCATGGTGCCGATCGTGTCCAGTGTCTCGCTCATCACCTTCATGCCGGCCCGGTGGATCAGCCCGTAGCTCGGTTTGAAGCCGGTGATCCCGCAATAGGCCGCGGGGCGGATCACCGAGCCAGCCGTCTGCGTGCCGAAGGCCAGAGGAAAGAACCCGGCCGCCACGCCTGCCGCAGAGCCCTGGGAGGACCCGCCGGGTGTTCGGGCCGAGTCATGTGGGTTGGTGGTCGGCCCGGGATGCCGGGTGGCGAATTCCGTCGTCACGGTCTTGCCGGCAATGATTCCGCCAGCGGCCTGCATTCGCGCCACGCTGGCCGCATCGGCGCGGGGGCGGTGGCCCTCCCAGATCGGGGAGCCATAGCCACTGGGCAACGCCGCCGTATCAAGCACGTCCTTCACCCCGACCGGCAGCCCAGCCAGGGGGGAATCGGTCCGGGCGGCGGCAGCGGCTGATCGCCAGCCGGCCTCGTCCAGCGTGGCGAAGGCGCGGACGATGCCTTCACGCCGGGCTACGCGGTCGAGCAGCGCCTCGGTCAACTCAACAGGCCGGAGATGACCCTCGCGCAGGCGGCGCAGCAGGGTGGCGGCGGGAAGGTCGGGCAATTCGCTCATGGGCAATCCTCGGCGCATTGTCCGGGGGCTGGTCAAGCCCTGACCTTTGGTCGGGTGGCTCCCCACCTTCCACCCATCATGCCCGCCGCCTACGCCATCCCCTTCCCGCCCGAAGCGACCCCGACCGTCACGCCGCGCGCCCTTCTCTCCGCCTGGGAAACGGCGCGCGACGCGGCAGCGGCGGCTCTGGAGGGCCCGCCCCGCGCCTTTCGTTTCAAGGGGCGGACCGCGGACGCGCCGCCACTGGATCTGCTGCTGGAGGACCGCGACGCCTGCTGCTGGGCAGAGGCGATCGATCGCCGTATTGGCCTGGACCATGCCGAGGGACTGGCCATTCTTCTGCGCCTCCTCGCGCTGCTGGAGGTAATGGGCCGGGCTCCCTGGATGCGTGGCCTGTTCGACATCGGCCGGGAGGGAACGGTGCTGCACCCCGATCTTCTTCGGGCCGCCGCGACGCAGCCCCTGGACGACGCGGCCCGCTTCGATGAAGAGGGGTTGCGGCACCGCCTTGCGCGGCCGAGCCTGAAGACGCCGAGCAGAATTCCCGGAGCGACTCCCGTATGAAGTTCCAGTCCCAAGCGCTCCTGGCAGCCGCTCTGCTGGCGGGACTCGCGGCCTGCGCCGAGCCCCCGCCGCCCGCGACCGGCCCGCAGGGCGCGCGTGCCGCCGTGAACGCCGCCTGCCGCGCGGAAGCTGAGCGCGTCGTGCGGTACCGTGATCGCGGCCAGCTCATGCGGCAGGACGACTACAACGCGCGGGTCGGCACCACCTCCTATCTTGGGCCGCAGGTGATGACCGACCAGATCGCCCAGATCTATGACCGCGACCGCATGGCCGCGGAATGCGTACGGGGTGCAACAGGGGCTGAGTCGGCGCGCGCGCCGGCCGGGGGCGCGACCCCGCGGCGCTGAGGCGCCCGTGCCCAATCTCTTTGCCCGGATCGTCGCCGGGCCACTCACCCGGGCCCTGTCCAGCCGCAACGCCCGCATCTTCTTCGGCGCCAGCCTTTGCGCCTGGACCGGCCTCTGGATGCACCGGATCGGGGTGGCCTGGCTTGCCTGGGAATTGTCGCACAGCGCCGCCTGGGTCGGGCTGATCGCCTTCGCGGACCTCGCCCCCGCCGTGCTGGTCAGCCCCATTGCCGGCGCCGTGGCGGACCGTGTGGACCGGGTACGCCTCACCATGGTCTCGCAGAGCGTCATCGCGATCGAGGCCGCGGCGGTCGCGAGCCTGACGGCGACGGGGCACATCTCCATCGGCCTGCTCTTCGCCCTTGAGATGGTCAGCGGCACGGCCGCCTGCTTCGCCCAACCGGCGCGGCAGACCCTCATTCCAGCGCTGGTCGGTCGCGACAACCTTCCGGCGGCGGTGGCGGCCAACAGCCTGCTGTTCAATGTTGCCCGCTTCATCGGCCCGGGTCTCGCGGGCTTCGTCATCGCAGGCTGGGGCGTGGCGCCGGCCATCCTCTGCAATGCGCTCGGGCATGGCTTCGCCACTCTGTCCATGCCCGGGCTCCGCATCGATCCGGCGCAGCGGCGCGGGCATGCTGCGACGACGTCGCTTCTCTCTGAGACGCTTGAGGGGGTCCGCTACGCCGCCCGGCATCCTGGGCTGGGCCCCATCGTGGCCTTCTCCGCCCTTTCCTCCGTCCTGCTCCGCGGCGTGCAGGAGATCCTGCCGCCCTATGTGGACAGGCTCTTCGGCCGCGGCGCCGAGGCCATGGCCCTGCTCACCGCCTGCTTCGCCGTCGGCGCCCTCGTCACGGGGTTGCTCGTCGCCTCCCGGGGGCGTCTGGCGGGCACGACCCGCATCGCGGTCCTCGCTATCCTCGCCCAGATCCTAGCCACGATCGGCTTCGTGGCCACCGGGCATTTTGGCTTCGCCCTGTTCTGCGGCGCGGCCATCGGCGCAGCGGCCTCGGCCCATGGTATCTCCGTCCAGATCCTCGCCCAGACGGCGGCCTCGCCGGCAATGCGCGGGCGCATCATGTCACTCTGGGCCCTGGTCACCCGCGCCTGCCCGGCTCTGGGCGCCCTCATCCTCGGCACGGCCGGGGAGGTGCTGGGGCTGCGCCTGCCGACCCTGATGGCCGCCGCCCTCGCCCTAGTCGTCCTGGTCTGGGGTATGTCGCGCATGGGCGCGATCGCGCGCTCCCTGGAAGGCTCGAAGGAGAAGGTTCAGTGATGCTCGACGCGGCCTTGGTCGGGATGGGGCGCTGGGGCCAGACCCTGGTGAACAGCGTGCAGGGGCGTGAAGGCACCGGCATTCGGTTCGTGGCCGGCGCCACGCGCACGCCGGATAAGGCTCGTGCCTGGGCGGCCGAGAAGGGGCTGGACCTCCTGCCCGATCTGGATGCCGTGCTGGCGGACCCGCGCGTGAAGGCCGTGGTGCTGGCCACCCCGCACCAACAGCACGCGGAGCAGGTGATCGCCGCCGCTCGCGCCGGCAAGCATGTCTTCGTCGAAAAGCCTTTCACCCTCTCCAGGGCAAGCGCCGAGGCCGCAGTGGCGGCCTGCCGGCAGGCTGGGGTGGTCATGGCGCTCGGCCATAATCGCCGCTTCCTACCGGCCGTGGCGGAGATGAAGCGCCTGCTCGCCGAGGGAGCCCTTGGCACGCTTCTGCATGTTGAGGGCCAGATCAGCGGCGCGGCGGCCGATTCTTGGAAGACAGGCATGTGGCGTGCCGATAAACACGAGAGCCCGCTCGGCGGCATGGGCGCCATGGGCATCCATATGATCGACATGATGATCAACTTGGCTGGCCCGATCGAGCGGGTATCGGTGATCAGTCAGGCGCAGGTGCTTACCAACGGGTTGGACGACACCACGGCCATGCTCTGCCGCTTCCGGGCAGGCCCCACAGGCCTTTTCGCCACGCTGGCCTCCGCTCCGCGGGTCTGGCGGGTCGCCCTTTTCGGCACGCAGGGCCGGGTGGAACAGCGCGACATGGAGACACTCGTCTTCCAGCCACGCGACGGGCAGGGCTGGGAGCGCCGCTTCGATCCGACGGATATCGAGCGAGCCGAACTGGAGGCCTTCGCTTCAGCCGTCGCGGGCGGTCCGGCCTATCCCTTGCCGGTGGAGGAGGCCATCCATGGCGTCAGCGTCTTCGAGACGATGATCCACGCCAATGCGAGTGGCGGGCCTGCCCTGGTTGCCTGATCCCGTAACTTGCGGGGGGCTCTACCGGAGCGACGTCTTGCCGCCCGCCCTTTTCGCGCCCTAGAAGCCCCGCGCCATTCCGGCCTCGGAGTTTCCAGACATGAGCGCGATCCTTCGCAAGGGCAGCGGCCCGATTCTCTCGACCTCGGTCGAGTATCATGGCTTCGTCTACCTGGCGGGCCTCACCGCCGACGACCTGTCGCAGGACGTCGCCGGGCAGACCCAGCAGATTCTCGACAAGATCGACGCCGCGCTCGAAGAGCATGGCACCGACAAGACGCGCCTCCTCCAGGCCCAGATCTGGCTGAAGGACATTCGCGATCGTGACGCCATGAACAAGCTCTGGTCGGCCTGGCTGCCCGCCGGTGGTGCTCCGGTCCGCGCCTGCGTTCAGGCCAACATGGCCGACCCGCGGCACCTGGTGGAAATCATGGTCACCGCCTGCCGCTGAGCGGCCATGCGGAACGGTGTTGGAATCCAACATCGTTCCGCAAACCGTGCGTGGCCTCCATGCCGCAACACTGTGGCAGCAGGTTCGAATAGCCGCTTTCCTAGGAATGCTCTCCCCATCGCGAAACTGCGAGCCGGTTCCAGGCGGCGAATCACGCCAGATTGCGTCTTGAAACACCCTCTCCCGTTGCTCCGGTTTCATTGCAGCCGGTAACACGGGCGTGACCAGTGCCTCTACGGGCAGGCCGGCCTAGCCGGCAGAAGAGCACGATCTTGGGGGATCTACATGCAGGCACGAAGCACGACCGTTGCGATGCTCGCAGTTTGCGGCCTTGTCTTCGCACCGCATCTGAGCGCCACGGCCGAGGCTTCGTCTCCTAACCGGGGCGGTGCGAAGCATGTTTCGGCCCACCAAGCCTCCGGTCCGTCGGGCCGCCAGGCCCATATCGAGGCCCGTCCGGTGCGCGCGACCAGCTCCAAGGCAGTCATGCGGCGCGGCGGCAGCGCTTCCCGTCAGGCGGGGCCTAGCTTCGCAATGGCGACCTCCCGCGGCGGCATTTCCTGCGTGCCCTATGCCCGGATGGTCACCGGTATGGATGTCACCGGAAACGGCGGCATGTGGTGGCATAACGCTGCGGGCCTCTATCAGCGCGGGCACCGGCCCGAGCCGGGCGCGGTTCTCGTCTTCCGCTCCTCGGGCGGAATGCAGGCCGGCCATGTGGCCGTGGTGGAGCGCCAGGTGAGCTCCCGCGAGATCACGGTTCATCACGCGAACTGGGAGGGCCCGGGCATCCGCAAGGGCACGGTCACCCGGAACATTTCGGTTGTCGACGTGTCCGACGCCAATGACTGGACCGCGGTGCGCGTGCAGGTCGGGCTGGATTCCGGCAATTACGGCCGGGTTTATCCGACCTACGGCTTCATCTTCAACCGAGCCGAAGGCGCCCCAGGATCTCGCGGCCCGATGATGGTGCGCAACGGCGGCGCGATGGAGGAAGTGGCGGAGGCACCCGCGCCCAGCTCGCATCTCCGCTTCATCAACACCGCGGTCGGCGGGCTCGGGATCGAAGCCAGCGAGTAGGTCTTTCGTTTAGCCACGTCGATGGCAAGGAAAAGGGGCGGCGGGCCGATGGCCCGCCGCCCCTTTCGCATTTGCGCAGCGCGTCACGGCCGGCCGCTGCGCCCGCCGTGGTCAGGACTAGGAACTCTCCTGCCCCCAGTCCGAGGGCAGCGCCATCTCAACCCGGTTCCGGCCGTTCGCCTTTGCGCGGTAGAGCGCCACATCCGCCACTGAAGCCAATCGGTCCACCGTGCAATCCGCTATGGCCACGGCAACGCCGATGCTGATGCTCACCGGCAGGGTTTTGTCCCCCAGGAGAACCGGTTCCGCGCAGACTGCAAGGCGCAGCCGCTCGGCGACCATGCCCGCGTCATCGGGCGGCTGAGGCGCCATTGCGACGACGAACTCCTCCCCGCCGAAACGCGCCACCACATCTACCGCCCGCACATGCAAGCGAAGGCGATCCGCCACTTCCCGCAGCACTGCATCGCCGATTGCATGGCCATAGGTGTCGTTGACCGACTTGAAGTGGTCCACATCGATCAGGAGCAGCGTGGCACCACCGGCGCGAAGCAGCCCTTCCAGATGCCGCAACACGTAGCGGCGATTCCGCAGCCCGGTCAGGCTGTCGGTGACAGCCATTTCAAGGCTGCGCTGGAGATCGGCGCGCAGCCGCTCCTGGTAGCGCTTGCGGCGGATTTGGTTGCGCGCGCGGGCGCGCAGCTCGTTTGCGTCCACCGGCCGCAGCACATGGTCGTTGGCGCCAAGGTCGAAGCCCCGCAGCACTTGGTTCCGCTGGTCCGCATCGGCCACAAGCAGGACCGGCACCTCGCGCATCGAGCTCTGGGCCCGCATACGGGAGGCTAGGCGGAGCCCCTCCCCGTCATCGAGCCAGAGGCTGACAACAGCGAGGTCGAACTCTTCGTGCAGCAGCCTGTCCCAGGCGATATTCACATCGGCCGCCCGGGTCACCACGAGGCCGTCCTGGGCGAGGATGGCCGAGAGCGTCTGAGCCTCGGCATTGTCCTCGGTTGCCAGCAAGGCGCGCGCACCGGCGACGCTGCGCGAAGGGTCCGGCATGGGCTCGAAGCCGAGATCCTTCGCCGTCTCGGTCCGAAGGCGGAAGGCGTCCAGCACCTGCTTCGTCCGCAGCAGCGCCCGCAGCCGCGCAAAGAGCGTTGCGTGATCCACCGGCTTCGACAGGAAGTCGTCCGCTCCCGCCTCCAGCCCCCTGACCCGCTCGGCCTGATCGATCAAGGCGGTGATCATCACCACCGGGATATGAGCCATCTGCGGCGATGCCTTGAGAAGGCGGCAGACCTCGTAGCCGTCCATTCCCGGCATCATCACGTCCAAGAGGATGACGTCCGGCGCCCAGGACTGAGCTAAGCGAAGCGCCTCCGGCCCGGAACTGGCCAGGGCGACCTCGTAGTACTCGGCGTTGAGGCGGGCTTCGAGAAGCTTAAGGTTGGCGGCGATATCGTCGACCACCAGGATACGCGCTGTCATTTCTAGCCTGCCCGACGGCCGCGTCCAGGATTTTGCATCCTCGCACGCCCCCGCCCGACACAGTGGCAGCACCGTGCGACATTAAGCATTGGCAGGCACGACTTTGATCAAGACCTGACGAATCCCGCCTTCCGGAGTTCCGGTCTTCATAACGTGTTCCGCACCGGTGAGATACACAAGACCGGCGCGGCCGGCACAATGCCTGCGCCTGTGGAGAGCAGGAAACCGCCTCGGCGCTTCAGGGATTGCGCTGCCCCAAACTGACTGTGCCGTCCTTGGCCGGGTATCGAGGCTGGACGCTGCCGACCGACCGGCAGTACGACGCCACGCTGCGCCGCACGGCCGCTGGCGCCCCCGTGCAGCGGCCTCGCGGAGCGAACCTACGCAAGGCCGGTTCTGGGCGACTCCGCGCGCCGAACTCACGGAAACGTCGCCGTCCCGGCGCGACTGCCGGAAAACCGGGCCGGAATCGCTCTCCGGCGCCGATAGGCATGCCAAAACCCCGTCGAGGCAGCCCGTAAGCTCAGGCGGTGGGCTGCCTGGAGCAAGCCCGGCGCGGCTTCCCTATCAGGCGTTGCCCGCCAGAAAGTCCATGGCGGCCTTCACCCCACCAGCCTGATGCGGCACTCCCGCCACGCGCAGCCCCATCTCCACCCCGCCCAGCGTGCCGAGCAGGGAGAGGTCGTTGAAACTGCCCAAATGGCCGATGCGGAAAACCTTGTCGTTCAGCCGCCCCAGACCGTTTCCAAGCGACATGTCGAAGCGCTCAAGAATGGCGGCGCGTAGCGCGTTGGCCGAATGGCCCTCCGGCATGCGGACAGCGGTGAGGGCCGAGGAGTAGTGCCGGGGCTCGGCGCATTGCACCTCCAGGCCCCAAGCACGCACAGCGCGGCGCGTGGCCTCTGCATGGCGGTCATGACGGGCGAAGACATTGGGCAGGCCCTCAGCCATCAGCATGTCGAGCGCCGTGTCCAGCGCGTAAAGCATGTTGGTGGCGGGCGTATAGGGGAAGTAGCCTGTGGCGTTGGCGGCCAGCATCGGCTTCCAATCCCAGAAGCTGCGCGGAAGCTTCGCGCTCTCGGCCGCCTTCAGTGCCTTCTGAGACACGGCATTGAATGACAGGCCGGGGGGCAGCATCAGCCCTTTCTGGCTGCCCGAGACGGTGACGTCGACGCCCCATTCCTCGTGGCGGTAATCGATGGAACCGAGGGAGGAGATGGTGTCCACCAGCAGCAGCGCCGGATGGCCCGCCGCGTCCATGGCCCGCCGCACCTCGTCGATGCGGGAGGTGCAGCCCGTGCTCGTCTCGTTATGGACGACGCACACCGCCTTGATCTCGTGCTCCCGGTCGGCCCGGAGCGCCGCCTCGATGGCCGGCGCGTCCGCGGCCCGGCGCCAATCGGTCTCCAGCAGGCGGGGCTTCAGGCCCAGGCGCTCCGCCATCTCCTGCCAGAGATGGGCGAACCAGCCCGTCTCGCACATCAGCACCGTGTCGCCGGGCGAGAGCGTGTTCACCAGCGCTGCCTCCCACGCGCCAGTCCCGGAGGCCGGGTAGATGATGACCGGGCCGCTGGTGCCGAAGACCGGCTTGAGCTTCTCCAGCACACGGCTGCCCAGCACACCGAAGTCCGGGCCGCGATGATCCATGGTCGGGTTGTCGAGCGCCCGCAGGACACGGTCCGGCACATTGGTCGGGCCGGGAATCTGCAGGAAATGCCGGCCGTTCTCGGGCCGGGAGGTGAAATAGGCCATGGGCGTCCTCCGCTCTGCCCGCCGGTCTAGCGGTTGCTCCCCTGGGGCGCCAATGAGTTCGGCGCGTTCCATTGATGAGCTTCATGGATGATGGGGCGCCGCCCCCTTCCCCTTCGGCCGGATTGCGGCACCCTGCCAGCCGCACCCTTCCAAGGACCACCATGACTCTGACCGACGCCCCCGCCTCTGGGATGACCCGCCGCGCCGTCCTGCATCGGGTACCCATGGCCCATCCCGGCGACATGTCAGCCATCGAGGTCCTGATCGATGCGGGGCGGCTGGACCCGGCATCAATCGTCGCCATCCTTGGCAAGACTGAGGGAAATGGCTGCGTCAACGACTTCACGCGGGCCTATGCGGTGGCCGAACTAGGCACGATGCTCGCTGCCCGCCTCGGCGTCTCCCGCGACACGGTGCTCGAGCGGGTCGCCATGGTCATGTCGGGCGGCACTGAAGGCGGGCTCTCGCCCCATTTCCTCGTGCTCGCGGTAACAGAGTCACCCGACCGTCCCGTGCCGGGCGGGGCGCTCGCGGTCGGCACGGCCTTTACGCCGTCCTTCCGGCCGGAGGAGATCGGCCGCATGCCACAGCTCGAGGCCACCGCGGACGCCGTGCGGAACGCCATGCGGCATGCCGCCCTGTCGGATCCGGAACAGGTGCATTTCGTGCAGGTGAAATGCCCGTTGCTAACCACCGCCCGGGTGGCCGATGCGGCGTCCCGTGGCCAGGATGTCGCGACCGCGGACACCTATGAGTCCATGGGTCTGTCGCGCGGCGCCTCGGCATTAGGAGTGGCGCTTGCCCTCGGCGAGGTGGCGCCGGAGAAGCTGTCGGACGCGGCGATCGGGGCCGATCTCTCCCTCTGGTCCGGCCGTGCCAGCGCCTCGGCAGGGGTGGAACTGGTGCGGAACGAGGTGATCGTCTTCGGCGTCAGCCCGCATTGGGCGGGCGACCTGACCATTGCCCATGCCGTGATGAAGGACGCCATTGACCTGCCGGCGGTGCAGTCTGCCTTGCGGGGCGTGGGGCTTGGCGCGGCAAGCGGGCAGCTATCGCCAGAGCAGGCTGAACGGCTCGTGGCGCTGCTGGTGAAGGCCGAACCCTCCAGCACCGGCAGCATCCGCGGCCGGCGCCACATCATGTGGGACGACAGCGACATCAACGCCACGCGCCACGCGCGCGCTTTAGTGGGCGGGGTGGTCGCGGCCGCGGTGGGGCGGACGGATCTTTTCGTCTCAGGCGGGGCGGAGCATCAGGGGCCGGATGGCGGCGGGCCCGTGGCGGTGATCGCCCGGCGCTGACGCCGCGCCGATGAGCGCGGCGCGTCCGAGCGATGAGCATTATGGATGCGACGGGCTGGCCCGGCCCCGCTAGGTTGGGCCCGCAGGAGACGCCTTGAATGAACGCCATTACCCGGTCGCGCATCGCCCCCGGCGACAGCCGCCTCGCCGCCCGCCTGAAGCGGGAAACCCAAGGCGAGGTGCTGTTCGGCGCCGGCGACCGAGGCCGTTACGCCACCGATGCCAGCATCTATCAGGTGGAGCCGATCGGGGTGCTCATCCCTCGCACGGTGGAGGACGTGGCTGCCGCCATGGCTATTTGCCGCGAGGAAGGCGTGCCTGTCCTGCCCCGCGGCGGTGGCACCAGCCAGTGCGGCCAGACCGTGAACCGGGCGCTGGTGCTGGATTGCAGCAAGCACCTGCGGAACCTGGTCTCGGTCGACAAGGCTGCGATGCGCGCCACGGTACAGCCCGGCATCGCGCTGGGCGCGCTGAACGACGCGCTGAAGAAGGACGGGCTGTTCTTCCCGGTTGACCCCTCCACCTGGGCGCGCTGCACCATCGGCGGGATGGCGGCGAATAACTCCTGCGGATCGAAATCCATCCGCTACGGGCTGATGGCGGATAATGTGCTGTCCATTGACGCTATCCTGCCCGGCGGTGAACGCTTCGCCTTCGGCGAGCTGCCTGACAATCTTGGTGAGGGCGTGCCCGCCACAGTGGCGGAGCTCGTGAACCGCCTGCGTGCTCTTGGAGCGGCCGAAGCGGCCGAGATCGCCGCGCGGTTTCCCAAGGTGCTGCGCCGTGTCGGCGGCTACGATCTGGAAGCGCTGACACCCGAGGCTCGCAGGCAAGGCCGCGGCAATCTGGCGCGCATCCTCGTGGGCAGTGAGGGCACCCTTGCCTTCTCCGCCGGGCTGGAGCTGAAGCTTTGGCCGATCAAGCCGCGCAAGGTGCTGGGCATCTGCCAGTTCCCGACCTTCCGCCGCGCCATGGAGGCGTCGAAGCACCTCGTCACACTGAATCCGGAGGCGGTCGAGCTGGTCGATCGCACCATGATCGATCTCGGCCGCTCCATCTCCATTTACCGCGACACGATCGACAAGATCGTGATCGGCGAGCCGGACTCCCTGCTCATTGTCGAGTTCCACGGGCATGACGACGCCGCCCTGCTGCGCGACCTCGCGCGGCTGGAGGAGATGATGGGCGATCTCGGCCTGCCCGGTCAGGTTGTGCGCGCCACCGATGCCGCCTTCCAGGCCGCCATCGCCGAGGTGCGCGAGGCCGGGCTGAACATCATGATGTCCATGAAGGGCGACGGGAAACCCGTCTCCTTCATCGAGGATACGGCGGTGCCGCTGGATGACCTGGCCGAGTACACGGAGCGGCTGAACGACGTTTTCGAGCGCCACGGCACCAAGGGCACCTGGTATGCCCATGCTAGCGTCGGCTGCCTGCATGTCCGCCCCGTGTTGAACATGAAGGACGGCGAGGATGTGCGCCGAATGCGGCAGATCGCGGAGGAATGCTTCGCGCTCGTCCGCGAATACAAGGGCAGCCATTCCGGCGAGCATGGCGACGGCATCGTTCGCTCCGAATTCCACGAGGAGATGTACGGCCCGCGCATCGTCCGCGCCTTCGAGGCGGTGAAGGACGCGTTCGATCCGCAGGGCCTGATGAATCCCGGCCGCGTCGTGCGCCCGCCGCGCATGGATGACCGCACGCTGTTCCGCTACCCGCCCGACTATGCCGCCGATCCGTCCGTCACGCCGGTGCTGGACTGGTCGGCCTGGCCGGGGCCGCAGGGCGGTTTTCTCGGCGCCGTCGAGATGTGCAACAATAATGGCACCTGCCGGAAGTTCGACGCCAATGTCATGTGCCCGAGCTTCCGGGTCACGCGGAATGAGCGGGACCTGACGCGGGGCCGCGCCAATACGCTGCGCCTGGCGCTGACAGGGCAGCTTGGCCCCGAGGCCCTCGCCTCCGACGATGTGGCCGAGGCGCTCTCGCTCTGCGTGTCCTGCAAGGGCTGCCGTCGCGAATGCCCGACTGGCGTGGACATGGCGAAGATGAAGATCGAGGCCCAGTATGCCCGTGCGAAAAAGCACGGCGTCTCCGCCAAGGATCGGCTCATCGCCACCCTGCCGCGCTGGGCGCCGATCGCCTCGCGGGCGCCATTCCTGGCCAATGCGCGGGAATGGGTGCCCGGGGCGCGGAGCCTGGGCGAAAAGGCGCTGGGCTTTGCGCGGGAACGTGCCCTTCCCCGCTTCTCCCCCAATCCCTTCCGGGACACGCTGGACGACGCCCCTGCCCCGCGTGGCGATGTCCTGCTGCTCGCCGATACCTTCAACCGCTATTTCGAACCCGAGAACCTGCACGCGGCCCGCCGCGTGCTGCGCGCCGCCGGCTACCGTGCCGTGCCGGCCCGGGTGGCTGAAGGTGCGCGACCGCTCTGCTGCGGCCGCACTTATCTGGCGGCCGGCATGGTGGATGAGGCGCGGGCCGAGGCACGGCGAACCCTGGATGCGCTCTCCGGTTCTGACCTGCCGGTGTTGGGGCTCGAGCCCTCCTGCCTCCTCACCCTGCGCGACGAATTCAAGTCGCTGCTTCCCGGTGAGGCAGCGGACCGGCTGGCGGACCGCGCGATGCTTCTTTCGGAGTTCCTGGTCCGGGAAAAAGCGGAACTGCCGATGAAGCCCGTCGCCGCGGCCGCCCATATTCACGGCCACTGCCATCAGAAGTCCTTCGGCGCCTTTCCCGACGCGGTGAAGACGTTGCGCCAGGTGCCCGGGTTGGAGGTCAAGCCGATCACCTCCTCCTGCTGCGGCATGGCTGGCGCCTTCGGCTATGACGCACGGCGCGTCGAGGTGTCGAAGGCCATGGGCGAGCTCTCCCTTGCCCCGGCCGTAAGGGCCGCGCCTACGGAGGACCTGATCGTGGCCGACGGCACCTCCTGCCGGCACCAGATCGCGGATCTGACCGGACGCACCGCGCTGCATTCCGTGCGGGTCATGGAGATGGCGCTGGACAGGGAGACGGTCGAATGACCCGCCCCGAGGATGTGCTGGAAACCTGGTTCGAGGGGGAGCCGGGCACATATCGGGAGCGCTGGTTCAAGCTTGATCTCGCTTTCGACGAAGCGTTGCGGCAGCGTCTCGGCCCGGCCGCCGAAGCAGCGTTACGGGGCGAGTTGGAGGACTGGGCGGAAACGCCGAAGGGCGCGCTGGCCCTTTGCATTCTGCTGGACCAGCTGCCGCGCAACCTTCATCGCGGAACGGCGCGCGCCTTCGCGGCTGATCCGCTGGCCCGTGCCGTGGCAAGGCGCGCGGTACTGGGCCGTGCCCAGGACCTGGCGCTGACGGAGGTGGAACGGATCTTCCTCTACCTGCCCTTCGAGCACTCCGAGGATCAGACGGATCAGGATCTCTCCGTTGCCCTGTTCGAGGGGCTGCGTGACGACCCGCTGCATGCCCGGCCGGGTGGCACAGTGGATTATGCCTGGCGGCATTGGCGCATCATCCGGCGCTTCGGCCGCTTCCCGCATCGCAACGCGGCCCTTGGCCGTCCGACCACATCGGAGGAGGCCGCCTTCCTTCAGCAGCCGGGGTCCTCCTTCTGAAACGTAAAAGGGCCGGGCGCGGCCATTGCCACGCCCGGCCCCTTCAGGACCTCGCCTGCCGTCAGAAGGCGACGCTCAGCCCCACATGCACGGCGGAGAAATCACTCTTGCCGTCGATGTAGCTCGCGGCGAGCCGGATCGGCGTACGGCCACCGGTCTGCAGCGTGACGCCATATTCCTGCCAGGAGGACACCGCCGTCCGGTCGCCCGTCACGCGCGTATCGACGAACGAGACGCCGAGATGCAGCGGCACGCCGAAGGCCTCGCCGACCGGATGGGACAGGCTCACGCCATTCCGGTAGAACTGGTTCTGCAGGTCGTAGCGGATGTTGTAGCCACCGAAGTCATAGGGCTTGGTCTGGTAGTAGGCGACCGTGTTGCCAATCGCGAGCGTGAAGTCGGACGGCAGGCCGATGCGCAGATCGCTGGTGACCGAGCCACCCACGGCCTGCGAACCACGGCCAAGATTCTTGGAACCGGCGATGCCGTAGCGCAGCACGGGGGTCAGGGCCCATTCCAGGCCGGGCCGCCGCAGCACAACCTGCCGCACGCCGAGCCCCGCCGATCCCTGGTAGTGGTGAGCTCCCTCGGTCTCGTAATAGGCGATCGGCACGTCCAGGAAGACTTCGGTGCCGTTGGCCGCATTGTAGTACGAAGCCCGGAGCGGCAGGGTCACCGCGTCCACGTCGAACTGGCCGCTGGTCGAGCCTGTGTAGAAGGCGCCGACGCTGAAGCGGAACCCGTCCGGCCGCGTCGTGTCGGTGCCGAGCAGGGCACCAGAGGGCGCAGTGCCGGCCAGGAAGTCGGATGCGACCATCTGCGGCATCAGCGCGGTCGGGTTGCCGGCGATGGGGTCATAGATGGTGGTGGCCACGGCCTCCTGCACGACCTGGGTCAGCGTCGCACGGATCGAGTTCTGCACTTCGGCCGGGAGAGTCGCACGCACCTCGGCCGGCAGCGCGCTGATCGGGTCGCCCGAGGTGACCGCGCCCGAGAAGAACTGACGGAGCTGGTTCTGCGTCTGGCCCGCTGTCTGGCCCTGGAAGGCCACCGAAGAATTGGTACCGGGCACCGTCAGGATCGCCGTGGTCGTGCCCGCTGGTACGGTGATGGGGAGCGTTAGCCCAGCAAAGTTGACCGACGCATTCACTGCAGTGCCGGCGCGGAACTCGGGGAAGATCGAGCGGATGCCGCTTCCCTGGAGGAGAGAGAGGGCGCTCTCAACGCTGGAGAAGGTCCGGGTCTCCGTCCGGCCGTTTACCGTCAGGTCCACGGCGAACTGCGCCTGGGCCGCCGTAGAAACCCCCGACAGTGCGCCGACAAGGGCCAGGGCGGCGATTGGGCGATGCATTAAATCAGATCCTCCAAGATCAATTCGAGCGGGTGACGGGAAAGTGACTGACCGTTTCTCAGAACGCAACGAGGGTTCGGCCTAGTTGCGGCTTTGCCGCAAGCATGTGCCCTGAATGACACTGCGTTTGCCTGGAGCTGGGCGTCTTAGCCGCCCTGCCTGACCGATCCAGGCCCTCAGAACTTCCAGCGCCCCACTTGGTGATCGAGGAGCAACAGGCAGCGGGCTAAAAAACCACACTGCCGTTAGCCTTCGCCGTTGCAGGACGACGCGTACACAACCACGAGATGTAGTTTTCCCCATTCCGTCAACTTCAACGCAATGTCCAGGCGGAATTGATGCCAGCCTGGCTTATGCAGCCAGCAGAACGGAATTGTGGCAGTTCTGCTACAGTGGGCGCGAATGACGGCACGCTGGATTGAGGCGCCTGACCGGCAGACGCATGTGGGCTTCCTGGCTGATCCGTTTCTAACGGCGGTTGGCCAACACACGAGGGAAAACTGAAATGTCGTTCCGTAAGGCCCTGCTGGCCGCCACAGTTTTGGTGGTGCCGGCTACTGCGATGGCCCAGACTCCCTTCCAGCCCGTGACGGGCCTCTACATCGCCGGCGGTGCCGGCGCGAACTGGCTTATGGACCGTGACCTCGAGACGCGGGGCGGCAACCGTACCTATCTCAACAGCCTGAATGCCGGTTCCACCGGCGAGAGCCGCCATAACACTGGCTGGGGCGGCCAGGTCGCGCTCGGCTGGGGCTTCGGCAATGGCGTCCGGGCTGAGATCGAGGGCAACTACCGCCAGAACGAGGTTGATAAGTTCGGCGGCTTTGGCGGCCCGACCACCACGCGCGCCTTCCGCTCCATCGATGGCGACATCCGCCAGTATGGCGTGATGGCCAACGCCTACTACGATTTCGTCATCCCCGGCTTCCCCGTGCAGCCCTATATCGGCGGCGGCGTGGGCTATGTCTGGACAGAATATGACGGCGTGCGTGCCACCCGCGCCACCCCGGGCGGCAACTCCCTGGTGATCGACGACACGGATGGCAAGTTCGCCTGGCAGGGCATCGCCGGTGCGGCCTATCCCGTTGCGGCGGTTCCCGGCCTCGCGCTGACGCTCGAGTATCGGTACATGGGCACGCTGGAGCCGAAGCTGGACGGCCGGGTGGTGAGCCCGACCGGCGCGACGGTCGCGCGTGGCGACTTCCGCGCCGACCAGGCTGAGAACCACTCGGTGATGCTGGGCATCCGCTATGCCTTCAACACGCCGCGTCCGGCCCCGGCCCCCATCGCTGCTCCGGCTCCGGCCGCTGCTGCTCCGGCTCCGGCCCGCACCTACCTGGTGTTCTTCGACTTCGACCG
>NZ_JBNBZS010000081.1:0-22554 GCF_049629625.1 Roseomonas chloroacetimidivorans
CAATCGACAACAATTTTGCCGAGCGGCAGCTGAGAGGGATCGCTGTCACGCGGAAGAATTTTCTATTTGTCGGTAGCGACGCCGGCGGGCAGCGGGCTGCGATCATATACACCATCGCGGAGACCGCGAAGCTAAACGGCTTGGATCCAGAAGCCTACATCACCACCGTGCTCGACCGCCTCGCGAGCGGCCACCCCGTCAACCGCATCGACGAGCTGCTGCCCTGGAACTTCAGGCCAAGCCGTCAACCCGCGTCGCAAGGCTGACGCTTACCCTCCTCGCGGACCCTCACCAGGTCCGCAGATAGGTCAGCACCGCGAGCCGAAGAGCCGGGGAATCGCGCCGTTGCAGCCGACGAGGTCGTTGTTGCGCCCCGGGCCGTGCCGGACGTCGTTCTCGACGTTCCGCACGATCACGTTCGGCTGTAGGTGTTGCGGGACGACGCGGTTGATCACCCGCATGATTTCCCCGTTCGGACCAAAGCAGCCCCCCTCCACGCCGAAGCCGTTACGGCACCGCTGGACCTCGACCGCGCCCCACGAGACCGCCATGCAGCGCGGCTCGTAGCCGCAGCGCTGGCCGATGGCCGCGACGATCTGACCGTCCTGCGGCAGGAGGCCGGCGCCGGGCAGGTTGGTCCCGGCAGGCACGCCGGGCCCGCCGCCAGGGCCTTGCCCGACGGGGCCGGGCATACCGAAGCCGCCGTTGCCCATGCCGTTCGCCTGCATCCAGCGAATGACGTCCGCGCAGGGACCCGGGCCGAGCGGGCCGCTACAGATCGGGCCATGCATGGGGTGGAAGCCGATCTGCTGCTGGGCGGCAGCGGGAGAGGCGCCGGAGCCGAGGGCGAGAAAGCCGCCCAGGGCGGCGGTGGCGAGGGTGGTGCGAATGCGAGGGGACATCTCAGAACTCCACTTCAGAGGTTCCGTCCGTCCCAGGGGCCTTGGCGGGGCGCCCCGTCGGACATCCATCTTGAAGCACGTCTCCGAGCGGCAAATCCCCTCATCAGCCAGAAGATGGCTGGCAGGAGGGAAGCATCTTGGCGTGCCGCTTCCGCAAGCGATCTCCTTGAAACCCTCCCAGAACGATTGTGGGTGGCAGAACCGGAAAATTGGTGGAAAGTTACATCCGTTTCGATTCCGGAAGGCGGGAGATTCCCATGCCCGGCAGCAGCTCCGAGGGTACTGAGGCCGAGCGCCGCAATCTCGGCGAGAAGATCGGCCGCTTCATGCGGCAGCAGGGAATGACCCAGGCCCAGCTCGCCTTGAAAGCCGGATATGATGAGCGGACAATCCGCAACGTCCTCTCAGGCAAGCCAACGAGGCCACGGACCGTCCACCACATCTGTGAGGCCGTAGGGCTGAAAGACGTGGGCCGGAGCACCTTTGACGTAGCGGAGTTCGCTGACGAAGCGCACGGCGCCTACTGCAGCAGGACCACGGCACACTACGTCGGCTTCTATGAGGGCCACCGGTGGTCCTATGATCGGTCGCGCCGGATCGTCCGGTCCCTCTTCGAATTATCCTGGTCAGCCGAAGCGAAGTGCATGGTCTTCGCTGAGCATCAGCGCTACCGCGACGACGCCGGCCGCCTCGTGGACTTCAGCCAGCGGGGCGAGATGTTTTCGTCGGAGAACACCGGCCTGATCCATCTGCTGACGATGTGGGATGGAATGCTGCGCGTTGCGACGCTGACGAAGCTCGCGAAAGGTGAGACTACTCTCCGCGGCGTCGTGCTGACGCAGGCTCGTCTTTCCTTCTTTCGCCAGCCGGCAGTGTCGCCGCTGGTCCTGCGGAAGATGGGCCGCGCACCGGCGAGTGAAGCCGAAATGGCGGCTCTCATGGGGGAGATCGCTCCCGGTACCGGCGGCTACGACGTCCTCGCGCGGGAACTTCGGGAGGCCGAGCGGGACGTCATTCTCTCGACCTTCGCGATGCCTGGTGCCAACGACCAGGAGGATGGCGCGCGCTTCGCGGCAACGACGCATTGGTCGAACGACGTAACTGTGGCGCCCAACTAAGACCAGCGGCTCGGAGCAGCCCGTCAATCGGCTGTCCAGCGGTCCAGCACGCGTCGAACCTGCCACGGACGCCAGCCCTCTCCACCCCTGGGAGTCCTCACGCCGCGGGCGGTGAGTGCGTCCGCGAGCTGCTGGAGCGTCGTCGCCCCGGCTCGCCGCGCCGCCTCAAGGTAGGGCAGCACCTCCGCCGCACGCCGGGCGGCCTGCCCCGACCACAATGCGCGGGCGTCGGCCGCGGTCGCCGTGTCCCCCGGCCGGAGCCGTGGGTTGCCGAGCAGGACGCCCCTCGCTTTTGCCGCCGCGAGCGCAGCCTTCGTTCGCGCGGATGTCGCCCGCGCCTCCTCCTCCGCTACCAGCGCCATTACCCCGATCGTCAAGCGGTTGGCATGAGGCATGTCGGCAGCGACGAACTCGACACCGGCCTTCTCCAAGCCCAACAGGAAGTGCGCATCGCGCGCGAGACGGTCGAGCTTCGCGATGAGCAGCACGGTGCGCCGGAGGCGGCATTCGGTGAGTGCGAGGGCGAGTTGAGGGCGGTCCCCCTTCCTCCCGCTCTCAACCTCCTCGAAGGCCGCGACCACGGATCCGCCGCACCTGGCGGCATGCCGGGCGACGGCTTCGCGCTGGGCCTCCAGCCCAAGGCCGGAGCGGCCCTGCTTGTCGGTGGAGACGCGGTAGTAGGCCACGAAGCGCGGCCCTTGGGGGGCGAGTCGGTCGGTCATGCGCCCCTGATTCTGTCTCTCGCACTCCGATTTCACAATCTGAAAGGACGACTTCTGACCGTGTTCCGGAGCTCAACTCCGCCCGTTTCTGACGGGGTAGGGCGGTAAGCCGTCTCCATCACCAGGGAGACACCTCCGTGAGCCGCAACGTGACCCCCGACATCGCCGAACGCCTCCGCGCCACCGTCCTCCGTCGCCTCGACCCTGACCTGCCGCCCCTGCTCCGCGAGCGCGTCGCCGGAGCAACGGCGCGCTGGCTCGCGGCCTCCCCGTCCCGCACCCGCCTGACGCGCCACAGGCACCTGCGCCTCTCCCCCGAGGCGGCACGGACCCTCGACCGCGTGGACCGTGCCCTCGCCTGGATGGGGGATCCAGACCGCCACCACGGCGAGGGCGCGGCCGAGGCCGCCCGCAAGGCGCTCCGCGCGGCTGAGAGCGGCCGGCTCGACTTCCCCGGCCTCATCGCCGCCTGCGCCACCTTCCAGCACCACCGCCACTCCGCGATCCGCGCCAACGCGCTCCGGAAGCCCCGCGCCAAGCGCTTGCGCATCACCCTCCCCCGAACCGGGGCGAGCGCATCGCGGATCACCTCGGAAGCCGCGCTCGCTGCCCTCGGTCGCGAGGCGGGCAACTGCCTCGCCGACCTCGATCGCGGTGACCGCTACCGCCGCGATCTTCGGGCCGGCGACGCCGAGTTCTGGCGCATCGCCGATGCGGAGGACGGGCTCCTCCTCGTCGTCCGGACCGACCCGGCGTGCGACACGGTGGACGAGGCCTCCGGGCCGCGAAACGCCCCTCCCACCCCGCTCGCCCGCGCGGCACTGATCGAGTTCATGGCTGCGCGCGGGCTGGCGTCGATGGGTCTGCACCGGATCGCGGTCTCTACCTCAGTCGTCAAAGCGACCGCGGCGGGCACCCTTCTCCGCCGCAACGCCCTCGTCGCGGGCGTCCCCTGCTCGCTCGAGATCGCTCCCCTCACCGTCGCCGGCCTAACGCAGGGTAGGAAGGGCTGCTGGATGCTGACTTCCCTGGGTGGCCGATACGGTCAATGGTCCTGGTCCGCGAGCGCCTTCCCGGTGGCGTTGGCGGACGATGATGAGGAGCTGGACGAAGAGGAAGGTGTCATCGAGGGAATCGCGCGGAGCCACCTCCGCGCCGCCTGCCGCGCCGACCCGGCGCTTGCCCGCGATCTGCATGCTGCCTTTGCGGACGCCCCCGACTGGTTCCGCGACGACTGGTTCGGCCCGAGCCCCGGCGAGGGGACCGCGCAGTGACTATTGCGTCCGCGGACACCCCGCCCCTAGGAGCGACCGTCTTCCTCGATTTTGAGGCCTCCTCTTTCTGGGGCTGGCCCATCGAGGTCGGCCTCGCCTGGTGCGACGGGCCCGGCCCGGAGACGCGGTTCCGGGTCACCGCCTTTCTCATCCGTCCCGAACCTGACTGGGACAAGGCGGACTGGGACCCGCTCGCGGAGGAGGTGCACGGCATCGCGCTCGACCACCTCCGGCGGAGAGGCGCGCCGGCACCGGACGTCGCCCGCGCGGTTGCCCGGCTCATCGAGGGCTGTACCGTCGTGAGCGACGCCGCCGACTTCGACGGCGCCCTCCTCCAGCGCCTGTTCGAGGCGATGCCGGAGGCGGCGCCGGACGTGTACGTCCTCGACCTGGCCGGCCTCCTCCGCCGGCTCGGGCCGGAGGCGGCGGCGCGCTACGACGCAGCCCTCGCCGCGGCGCCGGCGCCGCACCGGGCTGGCCCGGATGCCCTCCGCCTCGCGCGCGGCTGGCAGGCAGCGGCCGGCGGCCCGGATGCGCCCTGACGCCTCCGGCCCCTCGACGCGGTCGCGGAGGGTGCGCCATGATGAGTGGACCATGCAGGACATCTCGCTGCCGTCGCGTCAGGCCCGGCTGGGCGAGCTCCTCCGCCTCGCGATGGACATGGCGGGATCGCGGGAGGGCCTCTCCCTCTCCGACATTGCCAACAGGGTCGGGGTCTCGCGTCGCACTGCCGAGCGGCTGCTCGCCGTCCTGAAGGCGGCCTTCCCGGCGATCCAGTCAGTCCCGGGCGACGGACGGTCGCTTCGCTGGTGCCTTCCCCATGGCCACCTCTCCCCCTTGCTTGCGCCCACTCACGTCGAGCTCACTGAATTGGACGCCGCGGCCGGACGGCTGCGGCGCGAGGGAGCCCCGCCCGAGCGCGCTGCAGCGCTTGAGGGCCTCGCGGTGCGCGTGCGCGCTGCGATGCGCGCGGGCGCCCTCCGACGGGTCACGCCCGACGTCGAGGCGCTGATGGAAGCGGAGGGCACGGCGGCCCGGCCAGGTCCGCGACCGGTGCTCGCCCACGGCCTGCTCGCCACGATCCGGGAAGCGGTCCTCTCCTGCCGCGAGCTCGACGTCACTTACGCGCGACGCGGGGCGGAGCCCGTCGTTCGCCGGCTATGGCCGCTTGGCGTGTTGCATGGTTCCCTGCCCTACCTGGTCGGTTCGGTCGTGGGCACGCCGGGCGACCCGACCCTCTTTCGGCTCGACCGCGTGCGCGCCGTCGCAGTCCGGACAGAGGTCTTCGTCCGCGATCCCACCTTCGACCTCGCAACCTGGGCGGAGCAGTCCTTCGGGGTGTTCCAGGGTGATTCGGACGAGGTGGTGCTGCGCTTCTCGGCTGACGTCGCAGACGACACGCGTGCTTGGCGCTTCCATGGCACGCAGACGACGGAGGACCTGCCGGATGGGCGGCTCATTGTGCGCTTCACCGCATGTGGACGACGCGAGATGATTCACCACCTTGCGACCTGGGGCGAGCACGTCGAGGTGCTGGAGCCGGATGACCTACGGCGCGAACTCGCGAACTGGGCGCGGGGGATTGCAGCGCACCACCGACGGGTGCCGCGGGGGGATGCCAAGGAACCGGATACGTCCGAACGCGTGGCGGGGATGGCAGTAGCGTGAGCGGTGCCCAACTGGGTTCCGCTGCGGCGGCCGAGGGGCTCCGTCGCTTCCTCATTCGCTCGGCGGAGCTTCGGCATCAGGGATCGTCCGGGACGTCGGGCCTGCTGCGCTTCTTTGAGCGCGCCGGCCCACTCCTCCAAGCCCCGCGGGCCGTCGTCGCCGTGGCTTCGGTACAACCGGCACGGTCATCGCTCGATCCTGCGCGCCTCCAGCACGTCATCTCGACCCTCACCGGACCTCTCCGCCAAGCCCCACCGCTCCGGGCGTCCCTCAATGTCTGGTCCGTCGCCGGCCTGAAGCGAGATGAACTGCGGAATGCGGCGGTGCTTGCGTGGTTCCTCAAGCCGCATGGTTCGCACGGATTCGGCTCAGCGGTCATGCGAGCTCTCCTCGACGAGGTCGCCAGGATAGCGCCGGACTGGCCCTATCTTGGCCGAGATTTCTCGCGCGTTTCAGTGCTGACGGAGGAGTGGCCCCTTGGCAGCGAGACCGATCGGGTGGACATCGCGATCGATGGGCCGGATTTCGCCCTCTTCATCGAGGTGAAGATAGACGCCCCCGAGGGACCCAATCAGCTGGCTCGCTACGCGGTCCTTGCGCAGCAAAAGGCTCGGGCACTCGGACGCAAGTATGGGCGCGTGATCTACCTCGGCCCGCGAGCCCCTCGGGATCCTCCGCCGGATGTGGCGATCATCACTTGGCGCGAGGTTGCGCGGGTTCTGTCAGCCCTGCCGCGAGAGGGCATAGGCGGTGCGCTCGCGGCGCAGTTCGCGCGTCACGTTCGAGCTTTCTTCTGAGGAGTTAGGCCATGTCGTCACCCGAATTGGATGGTCTCATCGTCGAGCACCTAGCTGATCTCGATCAGGCGGCGATCAGGATTAGTGGCATAGAAACGGCGATCTTCACCGCAATGGGACAGAGGGCCAAGGAGTGGGCGGAAGGGCATGGTTGGGTCAGTGACTTCGACTATCCTGAAGATGACGGCTGGGACGATTGGGCAAAGTGGGTTGCTCCTCCAGATTGGCGCACGGCAGACACCGCCGTCGAGAACAGCAAGTTCGACGGGAAATTCGAGCTGAGTCTCGGCGACGGCGACACCGGTTGGGGTCAGGCTGGAGAGGACTGGTTCTACCTCACGCGCCTGTGCAGGGTGGCCGCGGGTCAGATCGGACTTCGGTTCAGCAGGCCGGACTTCGTTAAGGTCCCTCGATGGAAGCAGGCCATCCCGCGCATTAGGGAGATCGTCACTCATCCATCCTTCATCGTGATCACGGCGAGTAAGGAGCCCGCCCTTTTTCTCCCGTTCAAGATCGACGCCGCAGCCTTGGCAGCTGCGTTGCGCGATGAAGACCCGGGTGCGGCCCTCGGACCGTTCGAGACTGCTCTCGACACCCTCCTCGACACCAAGCCCGCCTTCGATCAGGTTTTACAGCATCTGAGGCCGTCAGCCGGATAGGTGACGGCTGCACTAGTCCCGCTTCGATCATGAAGGCAGCGGGGGATCGCTGCTCATGCCGCCTCAGGAGGAGCTGATGCCGAAATCTCTTTCGGCGCAGCCGCTGCGAGCAGAGCGCGCCTGACCTGGGCGGGCGACCAGCGTTGCCCGCCACGCGGCGCCGGCACACCACGTGCCATGAGGGCCTCCGCGACCTCCGCGAGCGTAACCGCACCCGCGCGGCGGGCGCGCTCGATGGTGGGCAGGACGGCCGCGGCGCGCCGCCGGGCGTTCTCGACCTGCACCGCGTTACCCTTGGCGGAGACGGCGGGGTCGCGCGCGAGCACGCGCGGGTTGCCGAGCCGGACCCCACGCGCCTTGGCGGCGGCGAGTGCCGCCCTTGTCCGCGCCGAGATCATCCGCGTCTCCTCCTCGGCGACGGCGGCGAGGATGTGCACGGTGAGGCGGTTCACCACAGGCATATCGGCGGCGACGAACTCGACGCCGCTCTCCATGAGGTTCGACACGAACGCGACGTTGCGGGCCAGGCGGTCAAGCTTGGCGATGACGAGGGCCGCGCGCCCGGTGCGGCAGGCCGCAAGCGCCGCGGCGAGCTGCGGCCGGTCCTTCTTCCGCCCACTTTCCACCTCGACGAATTCGGCGGCGATCGCGCCCCCCGCGCCGGCGACGTGGCGGGCGACGGCCTCGCGCTGGGCCTCGAGCCCGAGGCCGGAGCGGCCCTGCCCCTCGGTGGAGACACGGAGGTAGGCGACGAAGCGGATCCCTGGATTGGTCATCTCCCCCCAACTGGACCTTCCCTGTCCCAATTTTTCAACCCCAAACGACCGTTTGAAAGAGTGTGAATCTAAGCGTGAGGCAACTGGAGCGACCAATCAGTGGCGCTGCTGCAGCCCAGGCCAGCGTCTTTGAGCGGCTCGGCGTCACCGCCTCTTACAGCCGGCCGCGGGTCAGCGACGACAACCCGTTCTCCGAAGCCCTGTTCCGGACCTGCAAAGACAGGCCGGATTGGCCGAAATCGGGGTTCGCCAGCAAGGAGGATGCGCAACGCTGGGTCGCCCATTTCGTGGCCTGGTACAACACTGAGCACCGCCACAGCGCGATCCGGTTCGTCACGCCTAGCACCCGACACACCGGCGAGGACCGCGCGATCCTCGCCCGGTCGCTCCCAGCTCTATACCGAAGCTCGCGCCGCCAACCCCGCGCGGTGGTCATGCCAGATCCGAAACTGGACGCCGGTCGATGACGTCTGCCTCAACCCCGAGCGCGACACCAGCCACCGCGAAATCAGAGACGCGGCCTGATCTGGCTCCGGACATCTTCTTTGACAATCACCGGAGGTGGGCGAGCTTGCTGGGATGCGCGCGCAGCGGCGCTGCAATGGCCTCGATCCCCGCCACGGTCCTGAAGCCGGCGACCAGGGATGCCTTGGCGCAGCATCGAGGCGATCTCGTGCTGCGATTGATCGAAGAGGACCTGGATGGTGACGGTCATGCGTCGAGCCCCCCCGCAGTGAGACCTCACGCCGTCGACCGTGCTGATGAGTGGAACAGATAGGCTCGCTCATATCAGGCCTCGGCCTCCGGGGAGGCGAAGGCGCCGGGCCAGCCGCCATGCTCCTCGATGACCTCGTCGATCTCGCCCATCAGGCGGATCGTTTCCGCGATCGCTACGACGATCTTCTGGTAGTGGGCTATGTCTCCGGCGGAGAGGATACGACGCTTCCTGTCCTTCAGCCATTTCTCGCAGACTTGGTAGCCGCCAATACGGAAATTCCACACCGCCTCAGAGACACCTTGGAAGCCAGTCGTCTCGGCTTTATCTATCCAGACTGTGTTCTCGGACCACGAAACCTTCTCAACCTCGGCGTTCCGGTCACCTACTAACTTGGGTGTAGACTGTGCAAGCTCTGACGATTCTAACAAGTGTAGGGCGGTGAGTTTGCCTCCGAGCTGCGCGAGCGAACTGAATAAGTTGATGCTCCGGGTCAGCGGCAGGCGCGGGAAATCAAGTCTCAGAAACTCAGCATATCGGCTCCTATAGATGGGGCTATGAAACACCGCATACGCGTACTGAAAGATATCTTCCGGAGTTATGCCGACGGGTAAGCTGTCAGTGCCGGACTGCCGACGACTCAAAATCTGCGCCAACGCCCTCAAAAAGTCGGGCTTTAAATTCGGAACTCGGTCGCGGCGAAAGGCGAGGCTGTTATCGTCCGGAGAAAGCCAGAGCGGGAAAAAATAATTAACCTCTTTCAGCGAGACGAAATGGTGCCCAATGAGACGATTACTCAAAAAGACATGCTGAAAACTACCATGTTCAACACTTCTAGTCGTCGATATGCCAATGTTATGTTGGCCGAAAACGTGCTTCATTGTTGGCCATGACATGCCCCAAACGAGAGAACGATGGTAAAAGATCCTTCTCGTGTCGAATGGTCGATAATCAATGTCTGCAAGCAGTGAATTCAGATCTTGCTCACCTCGAATCAATGCCCTTGCCTTGGCAACGTCCCATCCCTTCTTCGCTGGAATGCCGAGTTTCTCGCATACGACAATGTCCGGGAGGGAAGAATCTCGAAATTCTCGTGCAGTACGGAGCAGTGGTTCGTCGTCAAAGGCAATAGATATATGATCGCGAGCGGTTACAATGCCCATACTTCCCTGCTGAAAAATATCACCAACCGCCCAGCCGCGCCCGTATTCCAGCGAAAAGTCGGCATCTTGTCGCTTGAAAAGGAAAAACGGAGCTTTTGAACTAAAATTACGATATTCTAATGACTTGATGTCGGAGCCGTTCAGTATCTCGTATTTTTTATCGCGAGTCCCCCAAATATCTATACACTCACGAGTTTCAGTTCTATTCAGAGAATTACTTACACCATGAAAAATAGCAACACCTTGCTGAATATCAAAAACATTTATATCTGGCGATCCATCGGGACACTTTTCCTTCTTGGTTGAATTACCATGTAGATTGGCGCAGAAAATTTTCGAGAATGACCGCAGAAGCGAGTTACGCATCCCTCTCAAGGTCGGATTGTCAATGAACGCATGGTTGATAATCAGGCCTAGGATACCGCTGCCACACCGATCAATCTGCGTCTGAGACAATCGAAAAAATTTGATGTAGTCGTCCTGGAGTATTTTTTCGAACTGCAGTGCGCCTCTTTCTTTAATCGGCTCACCATCAACCAGCCGGTACGGGTCGATGATTGCTCGGAGGTTCTCAGCGAGATTCTGCGACCATAGCGAGTATGGAGGGTTACCAATGACGACTGTGAAATAATTCCGGCTTTTGATCTCACTTACGGCGGCGGCTTCATGAGCGAGGGCCGGAATAACGAATTCAAAACGCCCCGAGAAGTCCTGCGCCGGTTCCAGCGCATTGGTCAGGTACACCCGCGCCCGCTCGTTGCTGCCGAACCGGTATCCGGTCTCGTAGAGCTTCAGGCCGATCTTGAGGTGCGCAATGGCGTATGGCGCCATAAGCAGTTCGTAGCCGTGCAGCCGCGTCAACAGATGTTTCGGCACATACGCATTCCACAAGGCATCGATTGCCTTTTCGTCCTGCCGCTGCCCCTTCCACTTCGCTACGAGCGTCTTGTGGATGAGGTCAATGACCTCGACGAGGAAGGTGCCGGTACCGGTAGCCGGGTCGAGGATCTGGACAAAGTCCTGGTCGGGTGAGACGCCGTCCGGGATCTTCAGGTCCTTGTGGCGCTTCGCCATCTCGCCCCAGGTAGTCGTGTCGGCGAGACCGTCGGCAAGGCCGAACTCGGTGCGCAGCAGCTCGTCTACCGAACGGACGATGTAGGAGACGACCGGGCGCGGGGTGTAGAACACGCCGCGCTGCATGCGCTTTTTGGCGTCGTATGCCTTGAGGAACAGCTCGTAGAAGTGGATGACCGGATCCTCCAACGGATTTCGGTCGCCAAAGTCGCGTAGGACCGCTTCCATGTTCGCGCGGTCCAGCAAACCCACCACCTCGCTGACGCCCAACTCATCGAAGTCAATCTCCGGGCCGCCGATCCTGCCACGCCGCCCACCAGCCTGCAGGAAGGTCTGCATCAACTCGCGGAGAAGCGGGTTGGTCCGCATATGCGCGGCAAAATCGTCCGCTGTGCGCGATTTCGGGTTGGCAATGCGTGATGACAGCAGGCCGTAAGCGATGGTCTGCGCGTACATGTCGGCGAAGCCTTCCCGATCCAAGTCGTGGACCAGCGTGCCCTGGAACGCCTTCATGAGGCGCGAGAGCGGGCCATTCTCCGTCTCAATCGCCAATGCGGCGCCGATCCGGTCCCGAATGGCGCGCGCGAGTTCCGCCAGCCGGACGGACAGCGCCTGGGAGGTCGTGACCACTTCGCGGTGCTGCAGGGCGAAGGCTCCGCGCCACGACTGCCGCCAGGCCTTGGCATTCTCTTCGTCACCCGGCCAGGAGAGATCGCGCTTGAGGCGCTCTGCGACGTCGCCCAGGTGTAATGGCGTGTCGAGGTTGTCCCATCCCAGCACCTTCAGCGTCGGCAGGTCCGTCCCGCCCTCCGCCATCGAGAAATGCGCAAAGCTGATGTGCCGCGCATCGCCCTCGCCGTAATTGGAAATGAACAGCAGATCGTCGGCCGCCCAGGCAGCAAGCTCCGCGGCCTTGGCCGTGGCGCGCTTCTTCAGCACCACCTGGCTCAGGATACGGCGCAGCGCCACCACGGGCAGGTGCTTCGGCTCAAACTTGACGAAGAAAATGCCCCAGGGCTGGCCAGAGGCAAGCGGCCGCAGGCGCTTGATTTCCTCGATCTTCGCCGCGTTCTTCGGATCAATCCCGAGTTCCTCCGGCGCGTAGTCGAAGGTTAAGTCCTCAAAGCTGTCCGCCCCGATGGGCCAGCCCATCTCGTCCCGCAGGTATTTCACCAGGGAAGGAAAGCTGCGGATGGCGGCAAGTTGGTCGCGGTGGATCGTCATCGCATCAGCCCTCGTTCAACTCCATCCAGCAGCGCAGTGCGGGCTTCACCCCAACCGGGGCGTCGATGCGCTTCAGGTATGTGTTCTTGATATGCCGCTCGACCTTGTTGCGGATGTCGAGCAGGGTTGGCTCGTCCTCTGTGCAGATCCGCTGTGTCTTAGGTGTGGAGCGGATGCTGGCGACGATCGCGCCGACCTCCTCCAGGATGGCTTTCCGGTCGAGGTCGTAGAGATACCAGCGGGTGGTTCCGGCCGCCTCGTTGAACTCGCCCAGGGCCTTGTCGAGCGCCGGCAGGGCGAAGCAGAGGAACACGCCGCGCACGCCCTTTGCCGGGCGCTTACGCCCGCTGAAGACCCCGCCCGGAAGTTCGCGCAGCCGCGCCTCCAGCGTCGGATCGGCCTTGAGTAGCGCCTGGTATTCCAGGTGCATCTCTTCGACCGCGGTGCGGGTGCCCTCGTAGGCCTGGTTGAAGTCGCGCAGCGCCTCGTAGTCATCCTCGGGCGTCAGTAGCTTCCGCCCCTCGATGCCCAGGGTCTTCGAGATCAATAGCGTCTTGCGGGTGACGGTGGCGTAGAGGCTGAGCAGGGCATTCAGTTCGTCAGGCGGCAGGAAGTTCCAAAAGCTTACCTTCCCGCGGGAGGACGCGACCTCGGGGTGGTCCGCCACCAGCTGCGTCTCGACGGCCGGATTCATGCGGCGATCGACGCGGCCGATCCGCTGCATGAGGCGCACCGGATTCCAGTGGATGTCGTAGTTCATCATGCGTGACGCATCCTGAAGGTTGAGACCTTCGGAAAGGACGTCGGTGGAGATCAGGATGCGGATTTCGTCTTTCCCTGCCGCTGTAAGGGCCGCGGAGGTGGTGCCGTTGTAGTAGGGAGCGAAGCGCCGAATTATGTCGGCACGGATCCCCTTGGTTGCGCTGTCCACCTGACCGACACCGTCGATGCCCGCCTCGCCAAGCTGCTGCTTCAGGTAGCGGGCGGTGTCGGCGAATTCGGTGAAGATCAGAACCTTCTGCCCGGCAAGCTCCTTGGATTTCAGCAAGCGAACCAGCTTCTTCAGCTTGTCATCGTGCTTCGGTTGGAACTTCTGGGTTTCTTCCAGGAACCGGACGATCTCGGCAAGGTCGAGGAAGGTCTCGTTGATCATCTCCGGTACATTGTATTCGGTCCGGTCAAGCTTCTCGACCGCAGCGAGCAATTCCTCTGGGACGATGTCCTCATCGTCACGTTCCTCGCCATCGTCGGGATAATACGCGGAGCGGCGCTTCGTGACGTAGTCCAGGACGATGAAGTTCTGCGCCTTCCAACGCTCCAGGCGCTTCTGCTCGCCACCAGGCTCGCTGTTCTTCTCGACAAAGGCGAGCAGCTTCTGCAGCAAGCGATCGCAGGATTGCTCGAAGGCCGCGACGGAGCTTTCGAAGCGCTTCAGGAATTGGGTCCGGATCAGGCCGACGACCTGCTGCTGGCGTCCCTGCTCGAAGCTGTCGATGGTCTTATCGGTGCCAATGTACCAGTGCAGCGGGTAATACATCGGCAGCGTGAAAAGTGGCGTTGCGCGGGAGAAGGCGGCTTCGAATATCTCCAGCAGGCGTCCGTACGTGGCGCGGATCGAGTATTCCGCGACCTGCGGCGGCTTGCGGTCAGGGAAAACCGCCGCAAGGCCGGTCTCGCGAATCTGGCTCTCTCGGGCATAGCTGCGGCTACGCTGAACCACGAGGCTTTCAAACACGGTATCGGCAGAGAGCAGCTGCTGAGCCTCGGCTATCTGCTCGGAGACATCCGATACGTCATGACCGACGTTGTCGCGCAGCGTTCTTTCGAGGTTGTTGAAGTGAGCTCGGAAGTTGTTCACGCCGAGAGTGCGCGCGAAAAATGCTTCATCGCGCCGGGTGAAGAGCTCGGCCATGTGACGGAAATCGGCCAGGCGGTTGTTGATCGGTGTCGCGGTCAAGAGGAACGTGGTCTTGGGGCGAAGTTCGTTGTCCAGTAGGTCGAAGAGACGATGATACCGCGAGGGCTCGCGCGTGTCATCGAGCAACCGCCGACCAGGATTTCGGAAGTGGTGCGCCTCGTCGATAATCACCACGTCGGCCAGTTCGCCGATCCGGCGGAACCGCTCGGGAAAATCACCTTGCCGAGCCAGATCGGTGTGGCTGAAAACGGCTAGGTTGCTGAAGTCGGAGCCACCGCCGATGTGCGGCAGCCAGGTCCGAAGGTGGGGTTCCCACACCCCTTCCTTCGCTGCCTTCGGCGCGAAGAGGACAACCCGCTTGCCTTCGTGCAGGACCATTCGCTCGATGAGCATCAAGCCGACGAAAGTCTTGCCCAGGCCGACACCGTCGCAGAGGAAGGCGCCGCCATGCTGGCGAGCGATCTTCAGCAACGCCCAGTACGCCTCCTTCTGGTAGTGGTCGAGCTTCGGAAACAGACGCGAGCGGGTCTCGTCCCATTCGTTGTCGGTCAGCTCATGACCACGGAAGAACTCCTGAAGCGCCTTCGCGTAGATGTCGAACGGCGTATGTTCCTGAAGGTGGCGCTCAACTGTGGCGATGATCTGATCGGTGACGTCAGAGGCTTCATTCCAATGCGCCTCGTACCATTCCTGCAGGCGCTGGACGTGCGACGGAGGTTGGATCTGGACATTCAGCTCGATGTTCGTTGTCAGTCCTGGTCGAGTGAAATTGCTCGATCCTACCAGAGCCCGAGAGTCGGCAGCGTCCGTCTCTGCATGGATGATATAGGCTTTGGCATGGAACTTCGCTCGGTCGTAGATCCGGCACTCGATGCGGCGAGCGCGCAGTGCATCCAGGATAGGCAACACGCCACGCAGGAATGGATTCTCAGCTTTGTCGGCCTCGAGGCTGAGGTCCAGTTCCTCAACAGCTCGCTTGCAGACCGCATCGAGAAGGGCCTTGCGGCTGCGGTGCGTGGTGTCTGCGCCCATGAGAATGCGCAGTCTGCTCAGGTGCCGCCACTGGCCATCCAGCGCTAGCAAAGCGCCGATGTCGAAGTAGCCGGTTGCCAGATCAAGGGCGCTTGAAGACTTCGCCCAGGTCTTAAGGTACCCCAGGCACGTCCCATTTTCGCGTGTGTTGTCGATGATAAGAAGGCCGTCGGTCTGGGCGTTAACGTTAAGCAGCAGTTGGTCCGTCATGGTCTTGGCTCCCAGGTCAAAGGTGCGCATTCGGGAAGGTGATGCTCAGCCGACGGCAGCAAGCAGCCGCACGTTGGGCAGGCCACAGCCGCCTCAGGCGGCAGCGACCTGCTTCAGCATCGCTTTCTCGAACTCACCCTCGGCGAAGGGATAGACGCCTTCGTTCTTGCCAAGCTTCTGCGGATCGAAGCCAAAGGCCGAAAGCATGACCTTGTAGCCGCGAGCCACGTCCTCGAAGTGTTGGGCGAGGAAGATCTTCGGATCTGTCTTCCAGCGAACCTGACCGTCCTGGACTTTCATGAGGGCACGCAGCCCCCATACCAGCGGCATGATCAGCCCATCGGGATAGTCATAATCGACCTGTTGTTCTGTGAAATGGCTGCGCGGCGCGACCCGCATCCACTTGCGGCTCTTGTCGGATTTCCGCGCAGGATCCCATACACGCACGATGGTGAGCTTGCCGAAGGCGCCACCAGCCTTGTTGTAGGCATCGGGAAACGTCGCATAGATCGTGTCGTAAAGTTCCGTGAGGTCGCCAAGCATCCGAATTGCGCTGCGAACACCTTCATGATGCAGAGTGACGCGAGGCCCGCCATTGTCCGGAACAGAGACTTCCGGGTGGCCCATCAGCTCTCCAAAGAGCTTCGCACACTCTCCTTTGTTACGGTAGATATTCTGCGGAATCGGAGCCTTTATGCCATCTGGCAGATCGACCAACGATAGAGGGATCCACGCCATCGCGATGATGTCGCGAACCTTGACGTTGGCGTCGGGAGTGTTGGTCTTCCACTCGATGCGAGATGAAACGGAAGGCCGCAAAGCCTTCTGGATTTCGTCGTAATATCCCTTTTGGTTGAACTTGGTTTCCGATGTCAGCTCGACGTTGTTATTGCGCGCTGCGCAGACATCGAGGAGTTCGGACCGGAATTTCTCAACGACTGCATCGTCCTCGAGGTCAGCAGGGACCAGTACCTCGATCGGCACAAAGAAGGTCAGCTCATCACGGATATTTTGAACCGCTTCGCGGTGTGCGACCCACTCCCGCTTGAAATCATCCCAAAGGCGGATGCGTCGCCGGAGGCGGGGATCGGTCACGGCTGTCAGGAGAATGTGGGTGCCGATGCCAAGCATGTTGTGCCCGCCGTCGAGGATGCCTTCCAGGTGAGGATCGGCGAAGCGCAACTCGTAGCGCTTGCGGTCGAGCGGGGCGTAGTCCGATGCGCCCACCAATACGCCTTTGGTCTTGAAGGGAAAGACGTCTGGATCTGTGACGATGCTGTCGATGATAGCATCCGTCACTGGACCGATTTTCGCGGAGCGTGGGTTGGCGTCCAGGTCTGCCGCGTCAAATAGCGGCAACAGACCCTTGGCCTGTACGAAGCCCACGAGGCGTCGAACAGAGCCATGGACCTGCTCAGCGACATCCTCAAACTTAACAATAACTTTATCTGACTTCACGTCCGGTACTCCTTCGAAAAGGAGAAACCGGCTCCAGCGTGGGATCACGCAGACCGAACAGCGTTCGTGGCGCGTGCCACGTCTACCGAACCAGCCGCCATCCGGCGACAACCAGCACCAGAACCGCTTCTCAGGGTTCTTCACATCTCCTTTTCAGGAGCGTTCCAATCATCGCGTGGGAGCGTTCACTAAGTCAACACCCTCAGATTGGCTGCAAGAAGCCAAACGATGAGCCTGGCGCCGAGATAGGCAGCCCATGCCGGAGGACGACCTCCTCGGGCGGATCCTGGAGCTGATCGCCGAGTTGCCGACCTATGGTTACCGCAGGATCCATGCGCAGCTGCGCCAGCAGGCTGAGCCAGAGGGGGGACCACCTCCGAACCACAAACGCGTCTGGCGCATCATGAAGGCCCACGGCCTCCTCCTGACCCGTCACGCGGGCGGGTTAGAGCGCCGCCATGACGGGCGCGTTGCCGTCGAGGCCCGCAACACCCGCTGGTGCTCGGACGGCTTCGAGATTGCCTGCGACAACGGCGAGCGGGTCCGGGTCGCGTTCACCCTCGACTGCTGCGACCGGGAAGCCATCACCTATGTCGGCGCAACAGGCGGCATCACCTCCGAGCACGTCAGGGACATGATGGTCGAGGCCGTCGAGCGCAGGTTCGGCCTCGTCAACCGCCTGCCGGGTGCCATCGAGTGGCTCGGTGACAACGGCAGCTGCTACGTCGCCCGCGAAACCCGGTGGTTTGCCAACAGTCTCGGCATGCTCCCCAGAATCACCCCGCTCCAGAGCCCGCAGAGCAATGGTATGGCAGAGGCCTTCGTCCGCACCTTCAAGCGCGACTACGCCCGCGTCCGGCCCTGCCCGGACGCCCAGACCGTCCTCCAGTCACTCCCGGCCTGGTTCACCCACTACAACGAAATCCACCCTCACAGCGCGCTCGGATGCCGCTCCCCGCGCCAGTTCATCCGTGCCACGTTAACAGCCTGACCCTGTCCGAGCATTCAGGGGCAACAACAAACGACCGTTTGGCCTCTTTACAGCCCGATTGAGCGTCGTGATGTTCCGGCTCGATATCTTCGCTTGCGGTCTGAACAGCGGAGGGCCACGTTGTGCAGTGCAGCAATCTGCTGTTGTCGGATTGCTGCTTTCTTGGACGTTTCCTCCCTAAACTCGGCGGTGCCCTCGGGCGCCGCCTTCTTTTGGCCGGCAGGGCGCAGAAGCGCCCTCGTCTGGACGGCGATCGTCAGGCCTTCCGGCACACCCCCATCTGCCCATTATGATCCCGTGATGACGGACGAGAACTCTCCCACCGACGAGGCCCCTGCCCCGCGCCGCCTTCCCTGGGATCTGCATCCCTCGCTCACCGAGGAACGGCTCACCGCCGCGGCCCGCCTCCTGGCGCGCGGCAGGGCGGACGCGATCGCCTCGGCCGACTACTGGGCCGGGGACGACGCCTGGTCGATCGGTTGCCGCGCCTACGCCTTCTCCAAGCACCAGCTGGCGCGCGCCGCGGAAAGCGGCCGCTTTGCCTGGCTCGGCGTACTCGACGAGACCCACCACTTCGTCTTCCTGATCGAGGGCGTGCCGGTGCGCTTCTACCGGGGCGACGCCGAGGATCCCTCCAAGCGAACCTTGCGCCAGCAGGAGAGCGAGGCCGAGCAGCTCGCCCTGGCGCTCGGAGGCGACGGGACAGAGGGGCTGATGTTCCGCTTCGCGGTGGAGACGGCGCCGGATGGGGCTGTGAAGCGCATCGTCTTCCTGGCGCTGCGCGGCGAGGCCGGGCGGGTCGAGTGCTTCTGGCCCGTGGTGCTGGACGACGGCTCGGACAGGCCGCGGAACAGTGGCGGCTTCCTGCAGTTGCCGCTCAGCGCCGGCGGAAAGGCGGTCGCCCGGCCGGCTCCGCCGCGCAAGCGGACGGGCCCGAAGGGGGCCGCTCAGGAGCCGGGCCTGCTGGAGGACGCGTAGCCAGTCGGCTGATCCGGCGGCGCCGGAGAGAAGCGATCCCCAGGGCCGCTCCCAGGCTTGTCCCCGCCAACTGTGGGTAAGCCGCGGGTCGGCTTTCAAGAGGCTTTCTGCAAGGCTTGGTGCTGCTGGGGTGTAGACCCCAGACCGGACTCACGCGGCTCCGGCCCTCTATGGGCAGGGGCATCATGATTGAATGTGTGTGGTTCGCCGACGGCAAGCGCATGAAGGGCCTGCTCTCTGAAGTAAGCCTGGAGTGTCGGACTACCCAAAAGGGCTAACGCTGGAACCCGCATCCGGCAATTGACGCCAGACCCATGAGAGCTTCATAACAGGTTCACACGGGGGCATGTTCACATGCACACTATCGCACTGACGAACCAGAAGGGCGGTGTCGGCAAGACCACCCTCGCCTGTCATCTGGCCGTGGCCTTCACGCAGGCCGGGCAGAACGTTGTCCTCCTCGACCTCGACCCGCAGGCCTCCGCAGCGGAGTGGGGTGACGCCCGCCAGGCCGAGTTCCCGCACGTCCAGAGCATCCAGCCTTCTCGCTTGGCCAAGACCGCGCAGCAGATGAAGGAGATCGGGGCGGACATCTTGATCCTCGACACCGCGCCGCATTCGGAAGGCACAGTCATGGACGCCATCCGCCTTGCGGATCTAGTCCTGATCCCCTGCCAGCCATCGATCATGGACCTTCGAGCCATGAGCAAGACGATCAACCTGGTGAAGCTTACCCAAGTCCCCGCCTTCGCGGTCCTCAATGGGGTGCAGCACCATTCGACCATGGCCGCCGTCGAGGCCGAGAAGACGATTCGGGACCACCTTGGGCTTCCCGTCGCCCCGGTGAAGATCGGAGAGCGTGTCGCCTACAACCGCTGCTTCATCACCGGGCAAACGGCACAGGAGATCGAGCCGGACAGCAAGGCGGCGGCCGAGATCAAGAAGCTCCACAAGTGGACCGCCAAGCAGCTTGAGAGGGTGCCTGCATGAGTACGAAACCGAACTTCGCCGCCGGCCTGAAGGCGCTGCGCCCAGAGACGCCGCCCGCGCCCACTGTCCCGGTTCAGGCCGTGCCGCAGACTGTCCAGCCGCCTTCCCGCGCCGGCAAGGTCGCTATCAGCGCCTACTTCGAGCCAGAGGTACGGAAGCAGCTCGCCATCATGGCGGCCCGTCAGGACAAGTCCCAAGCAGCCCTTTTGGCCGAGGCCTTGAACATGCTGTTCGAGCATCACGGGGAAAGCCCGATCGCGCGCGCCTAAGTATGAGATAATCGGGGACCGTCTCTCCTGCCCTACTTCGCGGGCAAGAGTGAGGCTTTCGGGGAACGGCGCCGGAGGCGCTCCTGTGAGGGCATCGGGGAAAGCACATGCTCCGCCTTGCCGGAGACCCGCACCTTCCGCCCGACCTTGGACGCCTGCCCTTCCCGATAGGCCGACTGCAGCTCTTCGTCGGACTTGCGCCACCAGCCGACGTTCACCTTCACGACCTTCTTGCCCTGCTTCACCGGCAGGACAGCCAGGCCGAACGGGGCCAGCGCATTGACTTCCGCCACGGCGGGCTTGAGGACGTGCAGGTTTAGCTCACCGAACGTCTTATACTTACCCGGCGGCACCCCTAGCATGGCCCGGAAATCATCGAGGCTATATTCAATCTGGGTCTTGAAGGACAGGTTAGCGACCTGTGCCACGTTCTCATAGAGCGACACAGAATACTTTGAGCTGAATGACATGATGATTGGCAACGCGATCTTTCCCCAGATCGTCGACTTCTGCAGGATTTCAATCAGCATGGTATCAAAGCTGTACGTTAGTACGCCCGCTGGGCGGTCGGGACTGTCCAGATCATTGCCGCCGAGGAACTGGACACGCCGCGTCTTCCCGTTGGGCAGCTTGACCACCAGCAGCGTCCGCATCAACGCTTCAATGGCCTCCTCGACCATCTCATAGCCTTTGTGACCGGCGGGCTTCAGCTCATCAATCTCGACGGTGTACCGCTTGCCCTCCGCCACACCCTGTATGTGCGCGTAATGCCAAAGGACCGTGATCGCGCGCCGGGCGTTCAAGGTAAGCTCATGGTGGCCCGTCACCTGGATCAGCTCGGCAGGCTTGACGGCTTCCTGACCGCGCGGCGTCAGGGCCAATGTAAGAATCGGTGCTTCAGACATGGCCCGATGATACCGACCGCCGCTAAGTATGAGAAGAACTCCCCGATAATCTCATAATTGGCGCCCCGAACTCCTCATTCTTGGCCACGCTCTGTGGATAAATCACGTCGCCTCGCCCGAAGACCTCATAGTATTGCCCCGGATAGCTCATAGCTCTCCCCGGTTTCCTCATAGCAACAGCCTCTCCTGCCCGGATTCCTCACAAGAGACCCCGATAACCTCATAGTTGGCCCAGCAAGTCTTTGTTCCCGCTAGCAGATCGGCGGACGAATCTTTGAATTCTTGAATCTAAGAACCTACTTGAATGAAGAGAGCTGTGGAAAAAGGGTCGACCGACTCAGGGCACACCAGAAAGCACTAGTGAAAAACAGCGTAGAGAGAGCGCGAGTTGAGCCGTTGTGTCTATCCAGCCGAGGGCTGCGTGAGTCGGGAGGGTGGAGTGGCCCCCATTTCGACCGGACACCGGGCGTAGCCCCGAGGGCCTAGGCTTAAGCCTGGGCATACGCCTATGCCGAACGACCCGACACGCGTCGAAATCATCACCGGTCGCGAGCGCCGACGCCGCTACAGTGCCGAGCGGAAGCTCCGGCTGGTCGAGGAGACCATGCAGCCGGGCATGACGGTCTCGGCCGTGGCCCGCCTGCACGGCGTCTCGCCGAGCCTGCTGTTCGGGTGGAGACGGCGCATGAGCGAGGGCGGCAAGGCCGCGATCCGGGCCGATGACGACGTGGTCGCGGCAGGGCGCCTGCGCGAGCTGGAGGGCCGCATCCGCGACCTGGAGCGCCTGCTGGGGCGCAAGACCATGGAGGTGGAGATCCTACGGGAGGCCTTGAGCGCCGCCCGGGGGAAAAAGCCCGTCTGGCAGTTGCCGTCGCCACCACCGGGCGGTTCCCGGTGAAGCTCGTGGCCGACACCCTGGGCGTGGCCCGCTCCAACCTGGTCGAGCAGGTGCGCGGCCGCGCGAAGCCCCGGGGCCGCTACCGGCGCCAGGGCGACGACGAACTGCTGGCGGCCATCCGCCAGCTCACTGATGCCCGGCCCACCTACGGCTACCGCCGGATCACTGCCCTGCTGAACCGCGCCCGCCGGGCCTCGGGAGCCGAGCCCCTCAATCATAAAAGGGTCTATCGACTGATGCTGCGGGGCGGGCTGCTCCTGCAGCGCCACGGCATCCGGCGGCCAATCCGGGCCCACGAGGGCGCGGTGATCGCTCCAGCATCGAACCTGCGCTGGTCCTCGGACGGGTTGGAAATCTCCTGCTGGAACGGCGAGGTCGTCCGCTTGGCGTTCGCCATCGACACCCACGACCGCGAGGTCATGGCCTGGGTCGCCACCACCGGCGGCATCAGCGGCGAGATGATCCGCGATCTCATGCTGGCCTGCGTCGAGCGCCGGTTTACCGCCCTCCGGGCGCCCCACCCCGTGCAGTGGCTGGCCGACAACGGCTCGGCCTACGCCGCCCACGACACGCGCAACTTCGCCGTCGCGCTGAACCTCGTGGCCTGTTTCACGCCCGTCCGCAGCCCCGAGAGCAACGGCGTCAGCGAGGCCTTCGTGAAGACGCTCAAGCGCGACTACGCCCGCATCCATCCCAGGCCCGATGCCGCCGCCGTCCTCCAGCAACTCCCGGCCTGGATCGAGGACTACAACGAGGCCCACCCCCACAAAGGCTTGCGAATGCGCTCACCCCGTGAGTTCATCCGCGCCCAGT
>NZ_JBNBZS010000082.1:0-21790 GCF_049629625.1 Roseomonas chloroacetimidivorans
AGGACCTCGCCGAAGGGTTGGTCCGTGGTCATCAGCTGGGAGAGGTCAGGGGCGACCACCACGACGGGCGAACGGACCGCCTCGGCCGCGCGGCTGGCGTGTACATAGAAGGCTTCGAGTTCGGCAGGGCCACGGTCAAGCAGCGGGGAGGCAGCCAGCGCGGCCAAGGTCGTGAGATGGCTGTTGATCTCGGCGTCGATAGCGAGTGCCAGGCCGCGAGCCGAGTCTTGCAGCCGCTCCTCAAAGGCTTCGCGGTAGCTCCCGACCGCATGCCACGCGGCCGCGCCGCCCACGCCGAGCGCCGGGACGGCAGTGGCCAGTGCAAGCACCACCAAATGCGCCCGCAGGCCGCGCGTCCGCCGCGCCGCGGAAGGAGCCGTCGTCGCGCGGGAGGGCGAGGCGGAGCTGCCTGCTGACCGCGACGTGGCAGCTCCCTGTGACGACACGGACCTTCCGTCCTCCAACCATGCTGGACCGGTAGACCGTCAATTCGACCCGATCAGCACCGCGCCGTTTCTTCACGATCCCATACAACCGGAACGTGCGTCACGCGCGTAAGTTGAGCCCCGGCCCGTCCTCATGGCAAGGATTCTGGCCCGGATGTCATCTCCCGGGTCGGCGCCATACTCAAATTCGGGACCGGTGGGATGTTCTAGGCCGGGTCGGACGCGCCTACGGTCTGACGCGCGTCGAGCACCGTACGGATCGCCCGCGCCAGTCTGGGCAATTCGTAGGGCTTGATGATGGTGTCGCTCCCCGGGCCGGGCGCGCCATCGCCCGGAGGCGCACTGTCTGGGCCGCCAGAGGTGTAAAGGACTGGCAGGTCTGGCCACCGCCGCGTCGCCTCGCGGGCGAGTTGGCGCCCGTCTATGCCGGGCAGCCCGAGATCCGTGAACAGGAGGGCGACGTCCGGTGTGGTGTCGAGGATCGTCAAGGCGGATGAGGCATCCTGCGCCGGGAGGACGCGGTAACCCAGCGCCTCGAGCCCCTCGGTGGTGTAGGCCAGGATGTCCGGCTCATTCTCCACCACCAGGATTTTCTCACCCCTTCCCGCGAGGCGGCTGATGTCGATCGGCTGCGAAGGGGATGTCCCGGCCGCATCCTCAACCGTCAGGCGGGGAATGTAGATGGTCACGGCCGTCCCAATCCCCGGCTCACTGTCGATCTTTACATGCCCACCGGCTTGGGTGGCGAAGTCAACAACCTGATACAGTCCCAGCCCCGTGCCCTTCCCGGGCCCCTTTGTCGTGAAGAAGGGCTCGCAGGCGCGCGCGGCCACCTCGCGGGGCATTCCAACGCCCGTATCCCTTACCGTGATCTGCACGAACTCGTCGCCAGGAACCGGAATGGACACAGGCCCAGCCGCAGTGGTGCGCGTGACCTTCGCGGTCTCGATCGTCACCGCCCCACCTTTCGGCATCGCGTCCCGTGCGTTGATCGCCAGGTTCAGCAGGGCGACCTCGAGCTGGTTTGGATCAGCCAAGATCGTCCAGGGGTGATCTGTCAGGACGAGCTCAACCGCGATATTGCTCGTCACCGATTGGCGGATGAGATCGGAAAGGTCCGTGATGAGCGCGTTCACGTCGACCAGCTGAGGCTCGCGGGGGTGACGCCTTGAGAAGGCCAGAAGGCGTTGTGTGAGGGAGGCGGCCCGCCGCGCACCACTTCGCGCCATCTCTATGCCGCGCCGGACCTTTTGCAGGTCGGAAGCGTCGAGTGACCGCTCGGCCTTATCAAGGTTGCCCAGGATGATCATCAAGAGATTGTTGAAGTCATGGGCGACACCGCCCGTGAGATGCCCGACAGCCTCCATCTTCTGCGCCTGCCGGAGCTGCTCCTCCGCCTGCCTGCGCGCCGTCACGTCGGTATAGAGCGTGACGAACCCACCATCCGGGAGAGAATTGCGGCGCAGTTCCATCACGCGCCCATTGGGCCTGGTCCGCTCAATCGTCCCGGAGCTCTTCCCGGCCCGCAAGAACTCCATGCGGCGGGCGACCTCCGTCTCCACGTCAACTTCGCCGAACTCCCCGGCAAGGGCCTGAGCGCGCAGGATGTCCGCCATAGGCAGCCCGGTCCGCAGCATTCCTTCGGGAACACCCGTGAACTCCGCGAAATGTGAATTCCACTCCACGAGGCGCAAATCGGCATCGAGCATCATCACGCCATCGGTCATGCCCGCGAGAACCACCTCGAGCCGCTCAGATCTGGAGCGCTCCGAACTGCCATGGCTCGTGTCGCGCATGCATTTCGCAAGGGACTGGAGATGACGCCACACACTCCGCACGCGACCCTCAAGCGATACCAGATCCAGACTTTCTCGCCTCGATTTGGACACTGTTGCATCCTTCTTAGCTTCTGGAACCCCCTTCAGTCAGGTCCATCGGCAGACCTTACGAATGGCGGTGGAATAATCAGCAGACCAGAACGCAAGATAGCCAGAAAAGCTGCGAGATTGCGAAGGTTGCCATGCACTGCGGTGATGCGCGGCCATTCTGAATGTGACGAGATCGGGCAACATTCTACCAGCTTCCTCGAGCTGCGGCGCCGTCGCTGCAACTCGGCAACGTGGCAATGTCCCCGGCCGCCCCTTCCGCGTCACGTCAGGAGCAAGAGCCTGGATGATGCGAAGATCCTCCATCGACGTTTCTCTTTCCCTCTCCGGAAGAGAGAAACGAATCCCTGTCGCCGGGGCGTAGCTCTCATGTCGTCCGATATCGCTCGACCATGCGCGCAGCGGCCTTCATGGCGTCGCGCACGTTCTCCTCGCTTCCCGAGCCGATGATGCTGTGCGGCTCGCCTTTTGCTTCTCGGCGGAGCACCAGGAAGTGCACATGTCCGCCCACCTCCTTCGGCTTATGTACCACCAGCCGGAAGCCGTCGGCATCGGCCGTGAGCACCCCGTCAGGCTCGGTCCGCCATCTGTATTGGCGCAACTCTATCCCTTCCTCCCGCCGCTTGCCGGACCTTCTTTGGGCCATTTCGCGCCGGCCGATCTCGGCTGGCGTTCTCCAGGCGCCGTCGCGCTTCGCATCCTTCCCTGCCCGGAGCGTTGTTACTCCTGATAGTGCAGTTGAACCAGTTGCCTGCTCTGCAGCTCTCTCGACTTTCGCCTGGGACCGACGCTCGTCGCCCCTTCCGTTGAGCCAGTATGACCCAAGTCGGCTCGACGAGATCGGTCTCGGTGGGGAGCTGTCGCGCCCGCATCGGCAGTAACGAAAAGAGGAGCAGCGGCGGCAAGCCGCATGGCGTCGCGGGCTTTGACAGGGCTGCCAGCATCATCCCAGTGATGGACGAATTCCTATGGGGCAGCCCCGGAGAAGCCCATGCACTGCCCCCCAGCCACAGCGCTGCTCGGCTATTGCTCCACTCAGCCGTTGGTGGGACCCGCACGGAGCACAGGCATGCGGCGCACCTCGGTGATGTAAAGCAGGATCAGTGACACCCAGGTGATCCCGTACAGCAGCATAAAGCAGCTGGAGTTCACGCCCAGCCAATCGAGAGTGAGACCGAACAGGATTGGCAGCAGAAAGCCGCCGAGCCCACCAGCCATCCCGACGATGCCCGAGACGATGCCCATGTTCTCCGGGAAGTCATCACTGATGTACTTGAAGGTGGATGCCATGCCGCAGGCGAAGGCAGCGCCCAGTACGAACAACAGCGCCGTTGCCAGCCAGACCGGTAGACCGAGGTGGAAGGTCGCGGTCCCGCGCACGGTATGCACCGTGAACTCGGTCTGAGGATAGGAGAGCAGGAACAGGCTGACCCAGGCTGCCCACAGCACCCACCAGGTGACGCTGTGCGCGCCAAACCGGTCCGAAAGCCAGCCGCCCACCGCCCGCAGCACGCCGCCCGGCAGCGAGAAGCAGGCGGCCAGGAGCGAGGCCTGCGCGATCGAGAGCCCGTATTCTCCGACATAGTATTGCGGCATCCAGATCGACAGCGCCGTGAAGCCGCCGAACACGATCGAGTAGTACTGGCAGTACTTCCAGACGCGCCGGTCGCGCAGCACGACGAGCTGCTGTCGCACGGGGACCGACCGGCCGGGCGCCGTCGTGTCCGGGGCCGACAAAAACCAGAACAGGACTGCCGTGACCAGCAAAGCCACGGCGTAGACCCGTGGCACGCTCTGCCAGCCATACTGTGCGACCAGGGCGGGGGCGACGAACATGTTGATGGCCGCGCCCGCCGTGCCGGCACCGAACACGCCCATGGCGAAGCCCCGCCGCTCCTTGGGAAAGAAGCGCGCAACGTAGGGCGTGCCGACCGAGAAGGAGGCACCGACCAGCCCCAGCGCCAGGCCCAGCAGCAGGAACTGCCAGAGCCGGGTAGCATCGCCGGACAGCCAGAGCGGCACCGTGCAGGCCAGCAAGAGCAGGGTCATCACGATCCGTCCGCCGAACCGGTCCGTCCAGATGCCGAGCGGCAGGCGGAAGACCGCTCCGGTCAGAACCGGGGTCGCCGTCAGCAGCCCGAACTGCGACGCGCTCAACCCCAGCTCGCGCCGGATTGGAATGCCGATCACGCCGAACATCATCCAGATCGCAAAGCAGATCAGGAAGGCGAAGGTGCTGACCAGCAGGACGCGCAGCGACCGCGCGTTGTTCTGCGCCGTCACTGTCCCGATTCTGTCGGTCCCGCCCATGCTGCTCAACCGCACCCTCCGGGAGCCGCCATGGCCGGCTTGCGGCCGGGTTGCGGGCCGGCGGGCAGGTCCGCGGAGGTGCAGGACGATCCCGCCGGCCAGGCGGAGGGCCGAGGCGGGGCGTTCTCGCCCTCGAACAGGTCGAAGCCCTGGATGCGCGCCCGGGCGGCCAGTGCCGCGATGTAGCCCTGCACGGCTTGGCGCCAGCTCGCTTCCTGGAGGAACTCGACGATGCGCCCCCGCATGACGGCAAAGGGCGGCACACGCCCGATCTCACGGGCCAGAACCCGAATGACGTGCATGCCGTAGCGGCTCTTGACCACCGTGGGGCAGACCTGGCCGGCCTGCAGCGTTGCAAGATGGCTCTCGAACTCCGGCACGGTGCTGCCCCGTTCGATCAGGCCGAGGTCGCCGCCCTGGGCCTTGGAAGGGCATTCCGAGAACCGCTCGGCCAGGCTGGGCAGCCGGTCCGGATCCTGCAGCACCTCGGCCAGCAGCGCCTCGGCCCGCGCCTGCGCCGCCTCGACGGCGCGCACGTCTTTCGGATCGGCGGCAACCAGTAGGTGCTGCACGTGCCAGAGGTCAGGCAGGCGCAGCCGCTCCTCGTTGCGGGCGTACCAGCGTTGCAGTTCCTCCTCGGTCGGCTCGGGGAGCTTCAGCTCGGCGTCCAGCAGCCGGCGGATCGCCGCCTCGTCGGGTTCCTCGCCCGGCTCGGGATCACGGTCGCTGATGCCGCGTGCGGCGGCCTCGGCCAGCAGGATCTGCCGGATTACCAGGGAGCGCGCCGCGCTCTCCCAGGCGGTGGCCGGGTCGGCCGCATCCTGCAACTGCACCTCGAGGGCGATCAGCTCCTCGGGGATCACCACCCCGTCCACTTTGATCATGGCTGCCCTCCCGGCTTGCGCCCCATCTCGTTCAGTCTGGCCTGCACCGCGGGGCCGCCGGCGTTGAGCCCCGCTGCCACTCCATCCTCGAAAGCGATGGCCGGCGGCACACCGAGCGAGGCGCGATACAGCGCCCACATCGCTCCGGACTGGTCGATATCTGTACCGTGTAGCAGCAAGGGCAGGTTGCTGCGGTCCGCCACGATGTCCGCGAACTGCTTCACCTGGTCGGCCGTGGGCACCCCCTGGACGGGAATGTTGACGTAGCGGATGCGGGAGAACTCAGCATGCTGCTTCTCCGAGGCCGTATCGGCGCCAGCGGCCCTGAGATCCACGATCATCGCGAAGCCGACGCGCTTGGCCTCGATCACCCCGGCATCATTGATCGGCCCGGATGTGGCGATCATCGGCGTGACCCGATGATACAGCGGCAGACGTTGCTCGCTGATCTGATCGCCAAAGGGAACGACACCGGGCGTGGGCGCCACGTCCGTGGCCGAGCCGGCCGCCATGAGCAGCACGGCCACCGCCGGCAGCACTGCTGCCGCGCCGCGCATCACACGCCCTCCTTGGCGATGTTGGCGTTCTTGCGGACGATCTGCCAGCCCGGCCGCCCCAGGAACCAGATCGGCGCCGACCACACATGCACGAGGCGGGTGAACGGGACGAGCAGGAACAGGGTCATGCCGCAGACCAGGTGGACCTTGTAGACCCAGGGCACCGCGCTGACGAGCTGGGCAGAGCCCGGCTGGAACAGCAGGATGCTGCGGCTCCACTCGGCCAGCACCAGCATGTAGGTGCCGTCCAGGTTCATCGCGGAATCCGGCAGCGTGGCAATGCCCAGGCAGAGCTGAAAGAAGATGAACAGCAGGATGAAGATATCGGTGGGCTTGCTGGTCTGGCGGATGCGCGGGTCGGTGAGCCGCCGGTGGATCAGCATTCCGCCGCCGACCACGCCGAGGGCAGCCAGCGCGCCGCCGGTGACGATCGCCAGGATCTGCTTGGCTTTCACCGTGAGCCCGAGCGCGTGATAGATCTCAGGCGGGGTCAAAAGCCCTGCGGTATGGCCGACGAACAGGCCCAGAATGCTGATGTGGAACAGGTTGCTGCCCCAAACCACCTCCCGTCGACGCAGGAACTGGCTGGACTGGCTGCGCCAGGAGAACTGGCTGCGATCGAAGCGCGCCCAGCTGCCCAGGAAGAAGCAGATCATGCAGAGATAGGGATAGAACCCGAACAGGAACTGGTTCAGCCAATCCATGGCGCTGTCTCCTGGGTGCCCTCAGGCGGGTTCGACGGAGGGGAGCGAAGCGGAACATCCCGGCTGAACTGCGCGACCAGAGCGGCCGCCTTGGAACAGGCGCTGTCCGCGACCGCCGGCTCCATGAAGTTCACCGGAACTTCCTCGTAGCGAGCGTCCAGCGCCTCGGGCGTGTCTTCTGGCTCACCTTCGGCCAGACGGGCCTCCACCGCCTCCCGGTCGGCCTGCCGTGCGCCCAGCGCCTCGATCGCGCGGAGCACGGCGGCGTAGGGGGTGCCCCGTCGCTCCAGCCGCCCGGCCAACAGGGACACGACCTCGGCGACCTCGCCAAGCAGAACGCGGGCCTGCGCGGGGTCGTGCAGGGAGGCGTATTCGAGGAAGACTGGCAGGAAGTCGGGCAGCTCATCCGCCGTCATGTCGAGCCCCATGCGGCGGTAGTCTTCGACCAAGTCCACCATCGCCTGCCCACGCTCGCGCGAATCCCCGTGCACGTGACCGAACAGATAAAGGGAGAGCGACGGCGCTGCGTCGAACAGGGCCACGTACTCACCCTGCGCATCGAGCAGCTCGGCAGCGGCGAGCCGGTCGCAGAAGCGGAGGACCGCGTCCAGTTCGGTGGGCGGCAGGCCCGCCTCGCGCAGGATGGCGGTAATCTCCGGCAGCGCACCAAGCAGTGCTTCGTGCGGGTAGAGCAGCAGTCCGGCGAGAGCCTTGCAGGCGAGCATGGCGCTACTTCCTGTCCAGCGGGAAGCGTTCGCCCCGCGTCTTCCGTGTATCCTGGCCCCACAGCATGAAGCGGCTGTTTCCCTCGGACGTCATCTGGCCGAAATGGAAGCCGGCGATGCCGCGCTGGTCATAGGCGTTCTCCGCCACCTCCTTGTGCGCGGTCGGAATCACGAAGCGATCCTCGTAGTTCGCAATCGCCATCACGCGGTACATCTCCTCCGCCTGACGCTCGGTCAGCCCCACCGCATCGAGGGCGGTGGTGTCGCGGACATCCTCGATGCTGCGGCGGCGCATGTAGGCGCGCAGCGCCAACAGCTTGCGCAGCGTGAGGCGGATCGGCTCCTCCTTGCCGGCCGTCAGCAGGTTCGCGAGGTAGCGGACGGGAATGCGCAGGCTGTCCACGTCGGGAATGCCGTCCAGCGTGCCGAGTACCCCCGCATCCGCGGCCTCCTGGATTGGGGAGAGCGGCGGGATGTACCAGACCATCGGAACGGTCCGATATTCCGGGTGCAGCGGAAAGGCGACCTTCCAGTCGCAGGCCATTTTGTAGACGGGCGAGCGCTGCGCGGCCTCGATCCAGCTATCCGGCACGCCGTCCTTCTGCGCCTGGGCGATCACGGCGGGGTCATGCGGGTCCAGGAAGATATCGAGCTGCGCCTGATAGCAATCCTGCACGTCGGGCTGGGATGCGACCTCGAGGATCCGGTCGGCATCATACAGCATCACGCCGAGATAGCGGATGCGACCGACGCAGGTCTCGGAGCATACGGTTGGCTGGCCGCTCTCGATACGAGGGTAGCAGAAAATGCACTTCTCCGACTTCCCGGTGTGCCAGTTATAGTAGACTTTCTTGTAGGGGCAGCCTGTGACGCACATGCGCCAACCCCGGCACTTCTCCTGGTCGATCAGGACAATGCCATCCTCTTCCCGCTTGTAGATCGCTCCGGAAGGACAGGCTGCCAGGCAGGTCGGGTTCAGGCAGTGCTCGCACAGGCGCGGCAGGAACATCAGGAAGCTGTTCTCGAACTCCCCATAGATCGCCTTCTCGACATCCTTGAAATTGTAGTCCTGGGCGCGCTTGCGGAACTCGGTGCCGAGGGATTCTTCCCAGTTCGGTCCCCAGCGCACCTTCTCCATGCGCTCGCCGGTGATGATGGAAACCGGCTGCGCGGTCGGCGCTGCCTCGCTCTCTGGCACCCCATGGATATAGGAGTACTCGTAGTCGAATGGTTCGTAGTAGTCGTCGATCTCCGGCAACTCCGGGTTGGCGAAGATCTTCGACAGGATGCGCCACTTACCGCCGGTCTTGGGCCGCAGAGTGCCGCCCTTGCCCAAGACCCAACCGCCGCGCCAGCGCTCCTGGTTCTCCCAATCCTTGGGGTAACCGATGCCTGGCTTGCTCTCGACGTTGTTCCACCAAGCGTATTCGATACCCTGGCGTGTGGTCCAGACCTGCTTACAGGTGACGCTGCAAGTGTGGCAGCCGATGCACTTGTCGAGGTTCAGGACCTTGCCGATCTGCGCGCGGATCTTCATGCCCGGTGTCCCTCGAGGCGGGTGGATTCCTCGGCTTTCATGATAGGCCGCTTCTCTGAGAGCGGCCGGTCGAGCCAATCGACCTTCACCATCTTGCGCAGGACAATGAACTCGTCCCGGTTCGACCCGACCGTGCCGTAGTAGTTGAAGCCGTAGGAAAGCTGGGCATAGCCGCCGATCATGTGCGTGGGCTTCAGCACCACGCGCGTCACGGAGTTGTGGATGCCGCCACGGTTCTGCGTCACTTCGCTGCCCGGCACGTTCGCGGTGCGCTCGGCGGCGTGATACATGAAGGCGGCACCCTGCGGGATGCGCTGGCTGACGACGGCACGTGCGACCAGAGCGCCGTTGCGGTTGAACGCCTCGATCCAGTCATTGTCCTCGATGCCGGCCACAGCCGCATCCCGCTCGCTGATCCAGACGATCGGACCACCGCGGGCCAGCGTCAGCATGATCAGGTTCTCGGTATAAGTGCTGTGGATCCCCCACTTCTGGTGCGGCGTCAGGAAGTTCAGCACCAGCGGCGTGTTGCCGTTGTCATGCAGGCGCGCCAGATCCTCGCTGGCCGAGCGCGTGTCGATGGGCGGCCGGTAGGTTACGAAGCCCTCGCCGAAGTCTCGCATCCAGGGATGGTCCTGATAGATCTGCATCCGCCCGGTGAGGGTGCGCCAGGGGATCAACTCGTGCACGTTGGTCCAGCCGGCGTTGTAGCAGATCTCATGGCTCTCGATGCCCGACCACACGGGGGAAGTCAGGATCGGGCGCGGCTGGGCCGCGATGTCGCGGAATTCGATCTTCTCGTCCACGCGACGAGCAATCAGATGTGTATGGTCCCGTCCGGTCACCTTGGACAAGACCTGCCAGGCCTTGAGCGCGACATGGCCGTTTGTTTCGGGCGCCAGCGATAGCACGGTTTCGATCGCATCCAGATCGTCGCGCAGGCGCGGCCGGTCACCGTCGGTCGGCGGATTGACGTGACGAAGGCGCGCCACCTCCTCCTTCGTATCCCAGACCATGCCCTTGGTGCCATTGCCGCGTTCCTCGAGCAGCGGTCCCACACTGATGAAGCGGTCGTAAGTGGCGGTGTAGTCGCGCGGCACGACGGTGATGGCCGGCATGGTACGACCTGGCACACCTTGGGATTTCCCGCGGCGCCAGTCCTCCCCGCCATAGGGTTGCGACAGCTCGGAGGGCGTGTCCTTGAGGGTGGGTGTCAGCACCACGTCCTCCTCCACGCCCAGTTCTTCGGGCGCGAGGCGTTGGAAGGTCTTCGCGATCTCGCGGAAGATCGCCCAGTCCGTGCGGCTCCCCCAGACTGGGTCCACAGCCGCCTGAAGCGGGTGGATGAAGGGGTGCATGTCCGAGGTGTTGAGGTCGGCCTTCTCGTACCATGTGGCCGTGGGCAGCACGACGTCACTGAACAGCGTGGTGGTGTTCATGCGGAAGTCAATCGTGACCAGCAGGTCGAGCTTGCCCTCCGGTGCCACATCGTGGCGCACGACCTCCTCGGGGCGCTGGTCACTCTCCTCGTTCAGCACGTTGTTGCGGGCACCTAACAGGTGCTTGAGGAAGTATTCGTGCCCCTTGCCGCTGGCGCCCAGCAGATTCGAGCGCCAGACGAACAGGTTGCGGGGCCAGTTCTGCGGTGCGTCCGGATCCTCGCAGGCCATCTGCAGCGTGCCGGCGTTCAGGCCCTCCGCGACATAGCTCGCCGGGTCCTTTCCGGCCTCGCGAGCATCGCGCGCGACCTGCAACGGATTCCGCGCCAGCTGTGGCGAACTCGGCAGCCATCCCATCCGCTCTGCCCGCACGTTGCAGTCGATCATGGTGCCGGACCAGCGGGATGGGTCGGCAAGCGGAGAAATCTGTTCGCGCAACTCCATCCGCTCATACCGCCACTGGTCGGTGTGGGCGTAGAAATAGCTGGTCCCATTCATCTGACGGGGCGGTCGCACCCAGTCGGACGCGAAGGCCACCGGAAGCCACCCTGCCTGTGGCCGGAGCTTCTCCTGCCCGACGTAGTGCGCCCACCCGCCACCGGACTGGCCGATGCAGCCGCACAGGGTCAGCATCGCCATGATAGCCCGGTATGACATGTCCATGTGATACCAGTGGTTCAGACCGGCCCCGAGGATCACCATGGAGCGGCCGTTCGTGGCCTCGGCATTGGCCGCGAAACCGCGCGCGACGGCGATGCAGCGGTCGCGCGGCACGCCGGTGATCTGTTCCTGCCAGGCCGGGGTGCCGGGCACGTCGTCGTCGAAGCTGGTTGCCGCGTCGCCACCAAGACCGCGGCCGACGCCATAGCTGCCCAGCATCAGATCGAACACGGTCGCCACCTGGACCTGGCTGCCGTCCTTCAACGTCAGCGTGCGCACCGGCACACGACGGTGCTGGACCGGTGCGTGGTCGGTCAGGCCGAAGCGGCCGGCATTGCCGAAATACGGGAAGGAGACCGTGGCGACTTCGCCGCCCTCCGCCAGCAGGGAGAGCTGCGGCAGGATCTCGTGCCCGTCACCGCCATCCCTGGGCTCCAGGTTCCACTTCCCCTGCTCGCCCCAGCGAAATCCCGCGGTGCCCTGCGGGGCCACTACCTGGCCTGTGGCCTCGTCGATCACGACCGGCTTCCAGTCGGGATTGTTCGTCTGGCCCAGCGCGTCCGGGAAGTCGGCGGCGCGCAGCATGCGGCCAGCAACCACCCCTTCTTCCCGTTTCTCCAACATCACCAGGAAGGGCAGATCCGAGTACTTGCGAACGTAGTCCTGGAAATAGGGAACCTGCCGGTCGACGAAGAACTCCTTCAGGATCACGTGGCCCATGGCGAGGGCCAGCGCTGCGTCGGTGCCCTGCTTTGGGTGCAGCCACAAATCGGCGAAGCGCGCGACCTCGATGAAGTCGGGGGCGATCACCACGCTCTTTGCGCCGCGGTAGCGGGCTTCCGTGTAGAAATGCGCGTCCGGCGTCCGTGTTAGCGACACGTTGGAGCCCCAGAGCAGCAGATATCCGGAATTGTACCAGTCGGCGCTCTCCGGTACGTCCGTCTGCTCGCCGAAGGTCTGCGGCGAGGATGGGGGCAGATCGCAGTACCAGTCATAGAATGAGAGGCATGTGCCGCCGATCAGGCTGAGATAGCGCGTGCCGGCGGCGTAGCTGATCATCGACATGGCGGGGATCGGCGAGAAGCCGACCACGCGGTCAGGGCCCCACTGCTTGACCGTGTGGATATTGGCGGCCGCGATCAGCTCGTTGACTTCGTCCCAGTCGGCACGGACGAAGCCGCCGAGGCCGCGCACCCGCTGGTAATCCTGCCGCTTCGCTGCGTCATCCTGGATGGATTTCCACGCCGCGACGGGTGGCAGCGTCTTGCGCGCTTCCCGCCACATCGCCAGAAGGCGTCCGCGTACGAGCGGGTACTTGATGCGGTTGCTGCTGTAGAGATACCAGGAGTAGCTGGCCCCGCGCGGGCAGCCGCGGGGCTCATGGTTCGGCAGATCCGGCCGGGTCCGCGGATAGTCGGTCTGCTGCGTCTCCCAGGTCACCAGCCCGTTCTTGACGTAGATCTTCCAACTGCAGCTTCCCGTGCAGTTCACACCGTGAGTGGATCGGACGATCTTCTCGCTCTGCCAGCGGGAGCGGTAGTTGTCCTCCCACGCGCGGTTCTCATCCGTGACCACGCCGTGACCTTCAGCGAAGGTGCCCTTGTATTTCCGGAAGAACAGAAGCCGATCGACGAACTGGCTCAATGGTGTGGCCCCCAGCCTATGTCTGGCCCCAGACAAGTCGGGAGGAATTATGCCCCGGATGACTCATGCTCTCTTTGCGTTAGCGCAAACACGCGGAAGAACAGCTGTCGGCAGCCGGGGCAGGGTGTTTTCAGTCAGCAGCCCTCTCTGGCAATCCGTTCCAACGGCTGGCGGTTGCACAGCACCACGCGAAGCCGTCCTGTCACAACGAGGCCTCGCGCCGCCCAATCCCGCAGCACACGACTGACGACGTAGAGATCGGTGCCTACGATTTCGGCAATATCCTGGCGGGAGAGCGGATAACCGATCTCAATTCCCTCGGGTGCTGCCCGGCCGGTCTGGCCGGCGAGGCGCAGAAGGGCTCTGGCGATTCGCTGCTCGACCTGTTCGGTGGCCATCTCGCCGAGGCGGTGAACCAGTTCCTCGGTGCGTGCGCCGACGTAGTCGAGGGCATTGGCCCTGATCGCGGGATATCGCTCCATCAGGTCGTTGGTCCGCGCGGCGGCCCAGGACAGCAGGATGCAGTCGGTCACCGCTGTCGCGGTGGCCGGAAAAGGAATCTGCCGAAACACCGCGACAGCGCCGACGAGATCGCCCGGTCCCAGCATGTGAATGGTGGCGGGATCGCCACCAGCCCGCATCTGCCACACCTTGACGATCCCTTTGCCGAGGACGATGAGCTCCCTCGGCGCATCACCCTGATGAAAGAGCACCGTTTTCGCGGGTAGCATCCGCAGATTGACGGCCTGAAGCACGTCATCGAGCGATGGCTGCGGCAGGCCAGCAAAGAGCGGGCTCTGGGCCAGCAGTTCGCGGACACCGGACTCGCTCATGATCTTGCTGCTCCCTCGGGCGCCGGCAGGCCAAGGCGGCCCGCGAGAGCGGCGCCGCGTGGCCGTACCAGGTCCGCCAGCGTGTAGCGGTCGAGCACGAGAAGAAAGGCCTGCAGCGCCTCTGCCAGTGCTCGCTGCAGCTCACAGACGCCGGCTATGGGGCAGCACCCACCGCCAAAGCACTCGACGATGGCAAGGTCTTCCTCCGTCTGGCGCACCACTTGGCCCACCCCGATCTCCTCCGGCCGGCGTCCCAGGCGCAAGCCGCCATTCCGCCCCCGGGTCGTCTGCACCAACCCAAGCTGACCGAGCCGGTGCACCACCTTCGTGAGGTGATGCTCCGAGATGGCGTAGGCACTGGCGATCTCCGCGATAGAGCTGTTCTCCCCATCCCGGAGGCAAAGGAACATCAGCGTCCGCAGGCTATAGTCGGTGAAGCGCGTCAAGCGCATGGCTGACCCTCTCCTAGCCAGCATCAGAGAAGGTGTAAACGACTTGCACCTTTTCTGGCCCGGTCTTTAGATGCATCTGCTATACACCTTTCGAGAACTGGACGCGACCGATGCCCAACCCGCTCTCCGCTTCCACCATCGCTGCCGTGAAGGCGACCGTGCCGGCGCTGGAGGCGCATGGGCTGGCGATCACCCGCCGCATGTACGAGCGCATGTTCCAGAACCCGGCGATTCGCGAGCTGTTCAACCAGTCCCACCATGGCGAGACCGGCTCGCAACCCAAGGCCCTGGCTGGCGCGGTGCTGGCTTATGCCCGCAACATCGATAATCTCGGCGTGCTCGGCGGCGCGGTGGAGCGGATCGCGCAGAAGCACGTGGCACTGAACATCCTGCCCGAGCACTACCCGTTCGTGGCGGAAGCGTTGCTGGCCGCCATCAAGGATGTCCTCGGTGACGCCGCAACGGACGAAATTCTGGCCGCCTGGGGCGAGGCTTACTGGTTCCTGGCCGAGCTGCTGATCGGCCGCGAAGCGACGATCTACCGGGATCTGGCCAGCGCCCCCGGCGGCTGGAACGGCTGGCGCGACTTCGAGGTAGAGAGCGTCACCGACGAGAGCGCGATCATTCGGTCCTTCGTGCTGGTGCCGGTGGATGGCGGCAAGGTTGTGCCGCACAAGCCCGGCCAGTATCTCGGCTTCGCGCTCGACCTGCCCGGGGTGGGCGCGCTCCGGCGCAACTACTCCATTTCCTGCGCGCCGAACGACCGCGTCTATCGCATCACCGTCAAGCGCGAGGCGGCACCCGCCCTGCCGGCCGGACGGGCCTCGAACTGGCTGCACGACCATGCCGGCCCCGGCACAGTCCTGAAGGTGGCGCCGCCTGCGGGCGATTTCTTCCTCGATGAGGCAGGACAGGATCCGGTTGTCCTGGTCAGCGGCGGCGTCGGCCTCACGCCGATGGTGAGCATGCTCGGCGTTCTCGCCGCGAAGCAGCCGCAACGGCCGGCCTGGTACGTGCACGGCGCCCTGAACGGCCGTGTGCATGCCCTGCGCAACGAGGTTCGCGATCTCGTCGCCGCCAGCCCGGGCAGCAACAGCCGGATTTTCTACGCCGACCCGCTCGACACCGACCGGCAGGGCGTGGACTACGATGAGCAGGGACTGATCACCGCCGACTGGCTGGCCGCGAACACGCCCATCGACAGGGCGACCTACTATCTTTGCGGTCCCAAGCCCTTCCTGCGCGACATCACCCGTGGGCTTGCCCGTCATGGCGTGCCCGGCGAGCGGATCCGCTACGAGTTTTTTGGCCCGGCGGATGAGCTGTTGGACGCACCGGAGCGGCAAGTCGCGGCCTGATAGCCCCCGAGACTGAGCCGAGAGGACGGAGTCATGGACGTGGAGATCACGCTGCAGCCGAGCGAGGACGATATTCGTCGTCTGGTCGCCGCGTTCTATGCTCGGGTGCGCCACGACGCCCTGCTGGGCCCGGTCTTCGCCGGAGCCATCGGCGACGGTGAGGCCGCATGGGAACGCCATCTTGCGTGCCTGTGCGACTTCTGGTCCTCCGTGATGCTGAGGAGCGGCCGGTATCACGGCGACCCCTTCTCGGTGCATCTCCGGCTTTCAACAATCAGCCCCACCATGTTCGATCACTGGCTGGCTCTGTTCGGCGAGACCTGTGCCGAGCTGTTTGCGCCTCCCCTCGCCGGGGCCTTTTGCGAGCGGGCCGAGCGCATCGCCCGAAGCCTGCGCATGGGCCTGTTCGAGCGATTGCCGGCGCCGCGCCCCGTGCCGGCGAAAGATGCCAAGCTGAACCTGCGGAGGCTGGCATGACCTATGTCGTCACCGAGAACTGCATTAGCAGGCTGCGGAAATTCGCTGCTCCAGCCCAGCCACACGAACAATCCGAATTGGACAGACCGTGATGTGCACAACACTGCTGTGCCCGAATCGTACGCAGCGTAATAAATTTTCGTAGAAGCCTCGCCAAAATCGAATTTCCGCAGCCTGTTAGGTGCAAGTACATGGACTGCGTGGAGGTCTGTCCGGTGGACTGCTTCTACGTCGGCGAGAACATGCTCGTGATCCATCCGGACGAATGCATCGACTGCGGCGTGTGCGAGCCGGAGTGCCCGGCCGAGGCGATCCTCTCGGACAGCGACGACCGCGCGAATGGCTGGGCCGAGCAGAACCGCACCTTTGCGGCACAGTGGCCCAACATCACCCGTAAGGGCGAGCCGCCGCCGGATGCCGATACGTGGAAGGACAAGCCGGGCAAGGAAGCCCTGTTCTCTCCCAAGCCGGGCACATGACCTGATCTGAAGCAGCACCGAGGAGGAAGAATCCATGACGGACGCGATGTATCCGGCGGCGACGCGAGAGACAGCACAGAAGCGGCGCGAACTCGCACCGGAGACCCAGGCTGCCTTCGACGCCTTCAGCCGCCAGGCCTTCGCCGAGGGGGCTCTCTCGGCGAAGATGAAGCAGATCGTGGCCGTCGCCGTCGCGCATGCGACCCAGTGTCCCTACTGCATCAAAGGCCACACCAAGGCAGCCCTCCGGGCTGGTGCGACGCGAGAGGAGCTGATGGAGGCGATCTGGGTCGCGACCGAGATGCGGGCAGGCGGAGCCTACGCGCACTCGATCCTCGCGCTCACCACCTTCGAGGAAGAGGAGGCGAAGCAGAAAGGGCCCTCGGGAGGATGAGCGAGGTCAGGGTCAAGCGGGCCTATGATCCACCGGCTGTCGACGACGGATTTCGTGTGCTGGTGGACGGGCTATGGCCGCGGGGCCTGACACGGGACGCGGCGCAGGTTGACCTCTGGCTCAAGGAAGCCGCGCCGAGCGCCAGCCTGCGGCGCTGGTTCGATCATGACCCGGCGAAATGGCAGGGGTTTCAGGATCGCTACCAGGCGGAACTGGTGGGCAATGCGGCGTTGGACGAACTGCGCGCATTGGTCGAGGGCGGCAGGCGCGTCACCCTGCTGTTCGGGGCGAAAGACACGGAGCACAACAACGCGATGGTGCTGCAAGCCATCTGCGAGCGAGGTCCGCGAGATGCGCGATGACATCAGCGGGCCGGCAGCCCGTGCCGCACTGCCGCCGAACTGCGAGCCGTACCGGAGCACCCCCGTGTTCACGGAGGCGACGGTCCCGCCCGGGCTCCTCCGGGAGCACCGCACCGCGCCGGGCACCTGGGCGTTGATCTGCGTGCTGGAGGGCCGATTGCTGTACCGGGTGCTCGACCCGCCGTCCGAGCGCCTGCTTGATCCCTCAACCGCTCCAGGCCTGGTTGAGCCGGGTGTGCCGCACGAGGTCGCCCCGCTCGGGCCGGTGCGGTTCCAGGTCGTGTTCCACCGCATGGCAGGAACACAAGGCGGAGATGCCGCTGCTTGCCCGAAGTTAAAGGGATAGCGTGTGCTGCAGTCCAGTTCCTCAGCCGGAGCCACGGCGGACCGGTATATTCCTGCAGCAGGTCCGGGCCGCCGCTTCGCGCTGATCTGGACCCGGATGGTGCTCGCCTGCCTGACCTGCGAGCCCGTGAAGCGGGCCGCCCTGGTGACTGGAGCGAAAACGCCAGCGGTCCCGCAGCATTGGGCGGACGGGAGAGGCGGTTATGGATGATGTGACGTTCGCCCGTGCACTGCACGTTCTGGCCGTCGTGCTCTGGATTGGCGGCGTGGGGTTGGTGACGACCGTTCTGCTTCCAGCCCTGCGCCTGATCCGGGGTCCGGCGGAGCAGATCGCCTTGTTCGAGGCCATCGAAGGTCGCTTTGCGCGGCAGGCGCGGGTCAGCATTCTCGTGGCCGGCGTGAGCGGTCTCTACATGCTGGTCCAGGTGCAGGCCTGGGACCGGTTCGCGTCTCTGTCCTACTGGTGGATGCACGCGGTGGTTTTGGTCTGGCTGATCTTCGCCGGTATGCTGTTTGTGCTGGAGCCGCTGGTCCTACACCGTCCGTTCGCCGAGCGTGCGAGACGTAGCCCGGATGTGACGTTCCGCACCATCCACCGCTTCCACATGATCCCCCTTGCCCTGAGCTTGCTCACGGTCTTCGGTGCCGTAGGCGGAAGTCACGGCTTGTCGTTGTTCGATTGACCGGCGTGAGCAGGCACGAACCCCAAGTCGAGGGAGCAGTTGAGATGGGCGACAGAAATGGCGGGAAGACGCCGGGCCAGGGCCCAGAGCCGCAGGACGCGCTCTCAGACCGTGCGGGATTCAGCTCGCCACCCTGCATCCTGCACGAGCTCGACCCGTCCTTCGTGGAATTTGCCGAGCGGGTAGCCGCGCCGGCGCCGCCGCCCGAAACCAGTGCCGCGCAGGACTGGGAGGAGGTCCGGCTCTGGCGCAAGGCCAAGCGCGCGGTGCTCATCGAGCGGCGCCTTGCCATGCCAGCTGCGGTGCGGTCCGCGCTCAGCGAGGCGATCACGGCCGCTCTGCCCCAGACCTTGTCATTCGCTCCTGGCAAGCTGCTCGGCTTCTACTGGCCGTTCAAGGGGGAGTATGACCCACGGCCCTTGGCTCGATGCCTCCACACCAAGGGTGTACGTCTCGCCCTGCCGGTCGTCGTCGAGAAAGCCAAGCCCCTGGTCTTTCGCGAGTGGTGGCCCGGAGCTCCGATGACGCACGGGATCTGGAATATCCCCGTTCCCGCCGAGGGTGGTCCAGTCACACCCGATGTCCTGCTCGTGCCGTTGGTCGGCTTCGATGGTCAGAAATACCGCGTCGGATATGGCGGCGGATACTACGACCGCACACTGGCCACGATGCCAGCCAGGCCGCGAACGGTCGGTGTCGGGTTCGAACTGTCACGGATCGCGACGATTCACCCGCAGTCCCACGACATCCCGATGGATATCATCGTGACCGAACACCGTGCTGGATAGGGCCGGGAGCGGCTCGATGTCCCCTTTGCGGATGGAGTTTGCCGAGTTCCTGCTCCAGCCCGTACTGCATTCATCCTTCAGGTACCGAGCCCTCGGCGCGGTAAACGAGGAGGTGCGCGTAGGCCGGCACGGCGCGAGCCGCGAGATAATCGGAGGTCACGGCCTCCGGCAGACACTGGCGCCCACCACTGTGAGCACCGCATCCAGGACAGAGAATGCCAAGATGTCCGCTGAGCAGACGTCATAGTCCAAAAGGCGTCAGCTGATCCCTGAGCTGACGCTTACCCTGGCTGCACAAAATAGGATGTAAGCGGTTGAAATTTGATCAGAGTGATCCGGCGTTGAAGGAACCCTGACATAAGCGCCGTACGCGAGGCTTGAGGGGTAAGGGTTTCACCCTTGGATGATGTTGGTCCTGCGAGCCTCAGCGGGCGACCCGTGCGTTACACGCCGCGACGTTGTGGTGACGATGGACCACCTGCAATGGCAACATCGCAGTGTCGCCCGGACCTCCCCCAGTAGCCGCCGCTCAAATGGGCTTAGTCGCAATCTCGACACGTCTAGCGATCTCAAGGCTGAAAGGACGGAATCGAGATCAGCTCCCGAGGGAAGTAGAGGTTCCAGACGTGCAACAAGTGGCAGTGGCAGCCCATACTCGTCGAGCGCTGCTAGCGCCGGAGGTAGCATAAGATTCTCGACGCGCACCGCGAAGGAAGTATAGCTGCCAGGCGTCAGGCCGAGCCGGCCGAACACCTCGGCCTGGATGCGCTCCAGAGCTGTGAGGGCTCTCGGAAAGTGAAACGCCGCCCAGTTACGGAGGAACTCCAATGCGTTCTCCACTCGATCGCTGGGGTCTGCGGGCGCGCGTGCGCCCGTCGCATGGGCCTGTGCGCGGATAAAGCTAGCTGCACCCTGTTGGCGCAGCTGGGTCAGTAAGAACGCGAGATGCCGATCATTACGGATAACGTCCCGCCCGGCACTCACCAGCAAAGTGTCAAACAGAAGTTCGCAAACCTTGTAGATCTGGTCATTCGAGGGCTCACCCCGCCACGACAACGCTGGGTAAAGCTCTCGCGCGTGCAAGCGGATATGCCGGGCCAAAGCGATCTGCTGTTGCGGGTCGACGTGTGCATTCGCACGGATGGTCTCCATGCTAAGATCAGACTGACCCTTCAGACCATTGACACGTCGTAAGCCCTCACCTCCGAGGTCGCTTTCATCGATCTGTACAAGCAGTCCGTCGGATGCTGATTCGGTCTGAGTAAACGCCGGGAAATCGACGTCAAGCAAGTCTGCCTGCGGTGGTGAATGAAAGAGGTGAACCGTCCCGACAAAATGCCGGAACATGCGCCCAGAACGGCCCTGGATGTTGCGGAACGTGAAATAGTCGATAGGCTTCTTAGAGATTTTATTGTCGTATATGACTACATGCTTGGCGGCTGTGTTCACACCCTCGATCAGAGTGGACGTGCAGATCAGGAATTTCAGAGCGCCGCTGTTGAAGAGCCGGACCTGCAACTGCGCGAGCGCGCGAGGGAGCCGGCCGTGGTGGACGCCAATGCCGCGAGCCAGCGCACGGGCCACAATCCATTCGGGATGGAAGTTTCTGCCGATCCACTCCACGAGTGTGGCAAGCGTCGGATCGACTTCTGTGACCTGCCGCTCGACGAGCAGCTGAGCCACTCGGCGGACACTGCCCGGTGACTGGCAGTAGGTCAGCGACGATCCATCCAAGTCTTCCACAAGGCGAACCAGTGCCTCGCGCGGTCCCCCAGTTTGATCGACACGATGAACGTCGCTTGCCACAGTGACGAAGTCGCTGACGATCAACCGCGCCTCAAAGCGATCCTGGAAGTCAACCGGAACCGCGCGGATGTTAGGACCGAGAAGGTAGAATTGTCGCGCCGTCTTCAGCATCTTGTAGAAGGCATGATTCAGGATAGCAGCGCGATCGCCTCCACCGCCACCAGGGTCAAGCTTGTAGAATTCGTCGATCACGAATAGATCTAGATTGTCGAGATCATCACGCTCGATAACGCGCTCCTGCGTCAGTACGTAAATCGTGCCCCTTCGAGGGTCGGCCGGCTGGGAGGCATGAGTTACGATCTTGTACGTGTCCGAGAAGCGCGATAGGCGCTTCCTGGTCTCGTCGATCAAAGCGATCGTCGGCACGACCAGGGCGACACGTTTGAACTTCCCCGTAGCGATCAGCGCGTCGATGACCAAGCTCTTCCCGAAGCTTGTCGGAGCGCTCAGAATTACGTTCTCTCCGTCGATCAGACGCCAGTAGACCTGTGCCTGAACCCGGTGGAAAACGATGCCGGTGTCAGCAAGCCGGCCTTCCGGACGGTGAAACTCGAATGCCAGCCGATCACGTATCGAAAGTTCGCTCGGTTCGGCATAAGGGCTCGTCCGCCGATAAGTGAATCGGGTTTGGGGCTGCGGTTGTGGGGCAGGGATTCTCCTGCGTTTGGCGGAGACGTAGCATAGCGGGATGATCGACATTGACGGGGTTCGGGCGCGGTTTTCGGAGCTGTCGGCGCATTTAGACGAACGAGGTCGGCGATTGCTAGCGGCATCGGAGGCGCGCGTTGCGGGCTATGGCGGGATTGCCGCGGTGTCGCGGGCGACGGGGCTGGCGGCGAGCACGATTGGCCGGGGCCTGAAGGACCTGGCGTGCGGGCTGCCGCCGGGACGTGTTCGCAAACGGGGCGGCGGCGGCAAGACGGCGATGGAGCGGGACCCTGGGCTGTTGCCTGACCTGCTGTCGCTGGTGGAACCGGGAGCACGGGGCGATCCGATGTCGCCCTTGCGCTGGACCTGCAAG
>NZ_JBNBZS010000083.1:0-21562 GCF_049629625.1 Roseomonas chloroacetimidivorans
TGATGATTACGGCCAACCAGCCCTTTGGTGAATGGGGCCGGATCTTTCCCGACCAGGTCATGACCCTGGCCGCTGTGGACCGCCTCGTCCACCACGCCACCATCTTCGAGATGAACGTCGAGAGCTATCGCAGGCGCGCTGCCGTCGAGCGCAAGCGCGGTCCCGGCCGCCCGCCGACCCGCGCGACAATCAACACCTCATCCTGATTGTCGCGCACCACTGAAAAACCCTTGCACCCGTGTCGCGCCGCGACAATCATCCCCGCGCCGCGACCCACGACTCTCATCCAGTTTGTCGCGCCAATCGCATCCTGATTGTCGCGCCATAGGGCCGTACATCCCGGCCTGCTCCTGAACGCCGGAGTGGCTGTGGTACCAGTAGGTGCCGGCCTGGACGAGCGGGAAGCGATACTGGTGGGTCTCGCCGGCGGCGATGCCCTGGAAGCCGTCGCTGATGCCGGGAACGCCATCCTGGCCACTCGGCAGGATGAGCCCGTGCCAGTGGATGGAGGTGCTCTCGCGCAGCCTGTTGGCGACGTTGATGCTCACCTCCTCCCCTTCGCGGAAGTGGAGGACGGGGGCTGGCACGGAGCGATTGATGGCGACGGCCGGACGAGGCGTGCCGGTGATATTCAGCGTCACGTTCTCGATCGCGAGGTTGAACTCACGCGGCATGGAGCGCCCGATGGCCGGCTGGGCCAGGGCAACTCCCGGAAGGGCAGGAGCCGACAGGGCGGCGATCCCGGCTGCGAGCATCCTGCGCCGCGACAGCGTAACCTCAGCCATGCTCGTGAACTCCTTCGTGCAGTGACGGGACGCGCGACGGAAGTCGCGCTCGCGGGATGGTCACGTCGGTTCCCCGGACAATGCCATCAGCCGTCTTCGTTCGTTGCGCTGGATATCTACGGTCGCCCCGGCTTCATCAATCGTTCCGGGGCTCCGGCAATAAAACGTAAGAATCCGACGGGCTCCCGGGCGGGGACGGCCCGGATCGGAGCCTGTACGTTACGCCCACGTCCCGCCTCTTGCGGGAGCGACCCGCCGGACACGGGATCCCATCGTTTCGGCCAGCCCGGTTCGGCGTGGCATGGTGAACAGGAGGACGCATGAAAGTCGCTTCCCGCGTTGGTTGGGCCGCACGTTTCGCCGTGGGCCTCGGCCTGGCGCTCACAGCAGCGGCTTGCGCGCCGCAGTCCGCCCCCATGGCGACGGCTCCTGCCTCGGCGGAGCTTCCGGTTCAGCCGGCTGGTCGCTCCACGACCGCTCCGGGCGCCGCGACGCAGGCATCCGGTGGTGCGGGCATGCAGGGCATGGATCACTCCAACATGCCCGGGATGAACCATGGGAACATGCAAGGCATGCAGGGTCACAACATGTCGGGCATGAGCATGCAGGACATGATGGCGCACTGTCGTCAGATGCAGGCAGACACCCGTGCCGGGCGTCAGCTCTCGCCGGACATGCAGGCCATGATGGAGCACTGCAACATGATGGGCGGCTCGTCCCGGGGACAGTCCCGCTCCCGCTGAGTGACAGCGTGGCGGCGCTTCGGGGCGCCGCCACGCCCTTCGACGGCCTACAACCGCACCGTACGCAGCCGTAGGGCGTTGCCGATCACCGAGACCGAGCTCAGCGCCATGGCCAGGGCGGCCACGATCGGGCTCAGAAGGATCCCAAGGACGGGGTAGAGGACGCCCGCGGCGACGGGGACGCCGAGCGCGTTGTAGACGAAGGCGAGGAACAGGTTCTGCCGGATGTTGCGCATCGCGGCCCGGCTCAAGGTCCTGGCGCGCGCAATCCCGGCGAGGTCGCCCTTCACCAGTGTCACGCCGGCACTCTGCATCGCCACATCCGTGCCGGTGCCCATGGCGATGCCGACATCTGCCTCGGCCAGTGCGGGGGCATCGTTCACCCCATCGCCCGCCATGGCGACAACCTTCCCTTGCGCCCGTAGCTCGCGGACGATGCGGTGCTTATCCTCGGGAAGGACGTCACCCTGGAACTCGTCGATGCCGAGCCTTCGGGCCACGGCCCCGGCCGTTGTCTGGTTGTCGCCCGTCAGCATGACGATATGGATGCCGCTCTCCCGCAGGCTCTGCAGGGCAGCCGGGGTGGTCTGCTTGACCGGATCGGCCACGGCGATGACGCCGCCCGGCTTTCCGTCGATAGCCAGGAAGAGTGCGGTGCCGCCCTCCCGGCGCAGCTCGTCCGCACGGGCAGTGAGGTCGCCCAGATCCACCCCGAGATCCTGCATCAGCCGCGCGTTCCCGAGCGCGACTTGGCGCCCGTTCACGGAGCCGGTCACGCCCTTGCCGGTGATTGAGGCGAAGTCTGCCGGCTCCGCGAAGGCCATGCCGCGCTCCCTGGCGGCCGCCACGACGGCGGCGGCCAGGGGGTGCTCGCTCGACCGCTCAAGGCTGGCTGCGAGGGGAAGGAGCTCGGCCTCGGCCAGTCCCGGCGCCGGAACCACGGCCACCACCTTGGGCTTGCCCTCGGTCAGAGTGCCGGTCTTGTCCACGACCAGGGTGTCGACCTTCTCCATATGCTCGAGAGCCTCGGCCGACCGGATGAGCACGCCCGCCCCGGCGCCCTTGCCCACGCCGACCATGATGCTCATGGGCGTGGCCAGGCCGAGCGCGCAGGGGCAGGCGATGATGAGCACCGAGACCGCGGCGATCAGCCCATAGGAGAGCGCCGGGGACGGACCCCAGGCGGCCCAGGCGAGGAAGGCCAGCACCGCGATGACGATGACCCCGGGGACGAAGTAGCCGGAGACAGTATCGGCCATCCGCTGGATGGGCGCCCGGCTGCGCTGCGCCTCGGCGACCATGGCCACGATGCGCGAGAGCATGGTGTCGGAGCCGACCTTGTCCGCCCGCATGACGAGGGCGCCGGTGCCGTTCACGGTACCGCCGATGACCTTGGCGCCGGGCTGCTTCTCGACCGGCAGGGACTCGCCGGTGACCATGGACTCGTCCACGGCGCCGTTGCCTTCCAGGACCTCGCCGTCCACAGGCACGCTCTCGCCCGGCCGCACCCGCAGCCGGTCGCCAGCCTGAACGTCGGCCAGCGGGATCTCCTCGTCCTCACCATTGCCGCTGATCCGCCGGGCGGTCTTGGGGGCCATGTTGAGAAGGGCACGGATGGCGCCGCCGGTCTGCTCCCGGGCGCGCAGCTCCAGCACCTGCCCGAGCAGGACGAGGACGGTGATGACGGCGGCCGCCTCGAAGTAGACGGCGACCGTGCCGTCCATGCCCCGGAAGCCCTCGGGGAAGGCTCCAGGTGCGAAGGTCGCGACCAGGCTGTAGAGGTAGGCGGCGCCGGTCCCGAGCGCGATCAGGCTGAACATGTTCAGGCTGCGGTTCACCACCGACTGCCAGCCGCGGACGAAGAATGGCCAGCCCGCCCAGAGTACGACCGGTGTTCCGAGCAGGAACTGGATCCAGACGGACATCCTCGGCGACACCAGATGGTGCAGGCCGAGCCCGGGGATGTGGGCCCCCATCTCCAGGACCACCACGGGGAGGGTAAGGGCCAACCCGATCCAGAACCGACGCGTCATGTCGGTCAGCTCATGGCTTGGTTCGGCCTCCGCCGTGATCTCGAGGGGCTCCAGGGCCATGCCGCAGATCGGGCAGCTTCCTGGCCCCTCCTGCCGGATCTCCGGGTGCATCGGGCAGGTGTAGATGGCGCCCTTCCGCGGAGCCGGTACGGGGGCGGCTTCCTTCGGCTCCAGGTACCTTCCGGGATCGGCCCCGAACTTCGTCCGGCACCCGGCCGAGCAGAAGTGGAAGATCGTCCCGGCATGCTCCAGCCGGTGCTTCGAGGTGGCCGGATCGACCTTCATCCCGCAGACGGGGTCGGTGACGAGCCCGGCGCCGGTGGCCGGGCTGGGACCGAGATGATGGTGGCCGTGGCTGATGTGGTGACCGCTCATGAATGCCGCCCCGGTTAGGGCCGCGTGGCAGGCCCTCGTTGCTCAGGTGGCCAGCAAGGTGGTGTCTCCCATGATGGGAAGGTCAAGGACATCCTGATGCGCTCCCCGCGTGCCACCCGCGCGTGGCGCCTTGACCTTCCCACGGTGGGAATCCCCATCTTGGTCTCGACCATGACGGGCAGTGCCTTGCAGAGGAGGTCCCCATGAACATCGGGCAAGCCGCGAAGGCGTCCGGCGTCTCGGCGAAGATGCTGAGGTACTACGAGAGCGTGGGCTTGCTTCCCGCGGCAGGGCGGACCGAGGCGGGCTACCGCGTCTACTCGGAGCAGGACATCGGCACCCTCCGCTTCGTCCGGCGGGCCCGGGATCTCGGACTGCCGCTGGACCGGATCAAGCAGCTTATCGGCCTCTGGCAGGACGAGGACCGCGCGAGCGCCGACGTGAAGCGCATCGCGATCGAGCACGCGTCCGAGCTTCGGGCCAAGATCGTTGAGTTGACCAGCATGTGCGAGGCGCTGGAGCGCATGGCGGATGCCTGTCACGGCGACAACCGGCCGGAGTGCCCGATCCTCGACGAGATCGCCGAAGGCGGCCACTGCGCGCCTGGCCACCAAGCCGAGCGCCTGCAGCCCCCGAAGGGTAAGAGCACGATCAGCGGCGTCATGGGAGTGATGTGATGGGCAACAGGTTCAAGGCAGACGTTACCAGGCGGTCCTTCCTGGGCTTCGGGCTGGCCGCGGCGGCGCTGCCCACCGGTGTGGCCAGAGCTGCCCAGGGCCCGGCGCTAGAAGTCTGGAAGGATGCGAACTGCGGCTGCTGCGAGGGGTGGGTCAGGCACATGCGCGCGGCGGGCTTCCAGGCGACGGTCCATGACGTTGCCGACCTGCAAGCGGTGAAGGCGGCCAACGGCGTGCCGGACACCCTCCAGTCCTGCCATACGGCTACGGTCGGCGGCTACGTCGTGGAAGGCCATGTCCCTGCGCCCGACGTCAGCCGCATCCTGGCCGAACGCCCGCCGGCCAAGGGGCTCGCCGCGCCGGGAATGCCGCCCTCCTCACCGGGCATGGACATCCCGGGGACACCCTACGAGGTCGTCCTGTTCGGTGGAGCTAGGGGAGACAGGATTTGGGCGCGGCATTGACCCGGATGGACGGCTACCCGCCGCTTCTCCGGGCTGATCAGGGGCCGTTGATGCACCTGTTCATGCACCACGGGCACGGTGGGGATGGGCAGCGAGACGCCGATCAGTGCCGTGGAGCCGAGACAGCCGGATCTGAGGGCCGCAGGGCCAGCACGAGGGCCTGAGCAGCGGACAGCCTCACGTCGGTGAGGCTGGAGAGTGTCTGCCCGCACCGACTGCCCTTCAGCGCATGGCTGGGAGTCGGGGAACCTTCATCCCGATAGGCTGTCGATCGCCGTCCTTCGCGTGAAAGCAGGAGGGGCGCGGTAGCGGGCTCGTTCAACATTGGCATTGCGCAGGAACGAACATATCCCGCTTGGAAATATCCCCTGTAGGGAATATGTACTCTAATGCATGGTCCCTAGCAAGGCGGAGCGGATCCGGGAGATCCTTCGGCGCGTGGACGCGGCGCCGCCATGCGGGTCCGCGGCGGCGGCGAGGCAGCTCCTCGACGATACGCTGAATGCTGTCGAGGACGAGATGACGCCGTTCCCGTTCGATCCAGCCATGCCCCGCTCGGACGGACGGATGTATCCCGCCTTGGATGACAGCGAGCGCGAGGTTCTCGGGCGCCCGGACCTCAGGCGCTTCAGGAGGCGGCAGCACAACACCTACCTTGGCGCCAACGGCGCCATTCTCATTCGGGAGGGCGATGGCTCATGTGTGCTGAACAAGCCCGGCTCGGACGGCCGGACAGTCGATCTGGACGAGCCGCTTCCGCAGGCCTCGATCCCGACGCGGTCGCCGCGCTGATCCAGAACGCCGTCCCGGGTTCAAGCGTGGAGATCGACCGGCCGCTCCGCAAGGACGGGGAGTGGTGGTTCGACGTCAGGACCGACCGCTTCGTGACGAATGTCTCCTGGAAGGCATCCCGCGGCTTCGGGATTTATTTGGGCGAGGTCGGCTTTGGGGATCGCCCTGACGAGCTCTACACGGATCCTGCCCTGGTCGCCTTGCGGGTCCAGCAACTTGCTGCGGATGCGCGGGAAGGCGGCAGGGCGGAGCCGATGGTCGTCGCAGAGGTCCGGAAGCTGCTCGGGCACACCCAGGTCGAGGTCGCCGAAGCGCTCACCATCGGTCAGGGCAGCGTGTCGCGGCTTGAGGCTCGCCGGAACCCGACGCTCAGCGCCCTGCGGGCATACGTCGAGGCGATGGGCGGGGAATTGGAGGTGCGGGCGCGCTTCCGCGACCTCGACGTCCCGATCGCCCTGCCTGACTCCGAGGTGGAAGCCTAGGGGAACGCCGATGGAGATGCTCGTCGTCATCAGGGCATGGAATCCCGAAGGCTTGGCGCGCTTCTATTCGGCGTTGGGCCTAAAGTTCGACCGGGAGCGTCACGGGAAGGGGCCCGAGCATCATGCCTGCCGGATCGGCAGGTCCGTGTTCGAGATCTATCCCCGGACCTCCGACGCGGACAACACGTCCGCGACGAGGCTCGGGTTCGGGGTGCCGGACGTCGAGGCTGCCTGCGAGCGGGCTGTCGCGCTAGACGGCCGGCTGATCCGGGCGGCTGCGGTATCACCGTGGGGGCGGCGGGCGGTCCTCTCCGATCCGGAGGGCCATACGGTTGAACTTGTCGAAGCGGCTGGTGCGCGCGCCTGATCCTCCCGTCGGTCAGGCCGACCGGCAGCGAACGGTGCCGCACCTGAGCACGTCTGGAGCTACGCTGCGGTCCTGATTGCCGTGGCCGCCTTCATCCGTTCCACCGTCTGCAGGAGCAGCGGGAACGTGTCGGTGACGAGAAGGGTGTCCCACCGGCTGCCGGCCGTCGGCCAGTAGTCGGCAGTGTACTCGATCACCCCCTTCTTCACCCGCAGCCTCTTCCGCTCGGTGATCTCGTTCACCAGCGGGATGATCTCGAAGAGGTTCTCCTCGTGGAGCGCCCGGATGTCGTTCTCGATCTCCGAGAGGATCTCCCGCGCCTGCTGGCTCGGGCTGCCAATGGCGCTGATGAGGCCGCTGAGACGGTTCGCAGAATCCGCCTGCTCGACCCGCATCTGGAAGTCCCGAAGGTTTCGTAGGAGGTTGGCGAGCTTCATGGAGGTGGAGTGATCCGGCCGCGTCCAGAAGGCCCGATGCCGGAGGCGGATGGCCAGGGTGCGCCCGCTCCAATCCTGCACTTGGACCAGGCCGTCATTCCTTCGGGTGGCCTCCAGGCAGATGCGGAAAAGATCGCTTCCCTTGGACTGGAGGGATGCCCGCGCCCGGTCGACGAGCTCAACGGCGTCGGTCAGCCGCTTCATCTGGGGGTGCAGCCTCTTGCAGTCCGCGATGAGGCTCTCGCACTGGGCCTTCAGGGAGGACACCTTCACTCGGTCCTCGTGGGCCTTTACGTGGCGCTGCCAGCTGACCTCTCCGAAGTGCCCGGCGCCGCAGATGTGCCCCATCAGGCCTTCGCCCAACGTGCCGTCCTCGGCCCTGAACTCGACCACGAAGCCCTTCTTGTGCCGGACGTGACAGCTGGGGAGGCCGCACGGGATGGCCTCTGTCAGTCTCTGGTAGGCTTCGCGGACAGCCTTCCCCTAGCAGGAAGGCCACCCCCAATCCGGTGCCCGGCCCGATCACGACCTGAGGCCGCCCGGGCTTGCCCGCCCCCGACTTAAGCGACCGAAAGTCGCCCACCTTCAACCCGTGAACGGCCCAGGCCTGTGCGACGAAGTCATTGATCACCGCCAAGTGCCGAAGCCCTAGTTGCACCCTCGCCTCCGGGACAGTGAAACGCCAAGGGCTGTTCGTGAAAGCCACCACATCCCCCAGCACGGGCGTTGCTACAGCGAGGACCGCCTCGTCCACGCTCCGTCCTGCGAGATAGGCCAGCGCCGCCTCGACCAGGCCGGGGTAGGCATTCACCGGCAGCTTACGCTCGTCCTGCGGCAGCCCGCCCGGCTCGCAAAGGGCGAAGCGCGCATTGGTGCCGCCGATATCTCCGATGAGCCGCATGCTCAGCCTTCCTCGCCTCGCGCCAGGCTCGTCGGGATCTGCCGTATGCGCCGCCGCAAGGCCGTTACCTCCTCGCGCCGTGGATGCGCCGTGCCGGCATTGGACACCGCCGCCGCACCTGCCGCCACGCCCCAGGCGAAGGCATCACTGATCGCGCGGCCCTGTGCCAGCCTCAGTGTCATCGCCGCCAGAAAGCTGTCCCCAGCCCCCACCGCACCGCGGACCATGACCTCCAGCGCGGGCAGCCGCAGCGTCCCTTCCGCGGTCGCCAGCAAGGCTCCCTGCTGCCCTAGCGTTACGGCCAGACAGCGAAGCTTGCCCGAGCGCACCCACCCCCGCGCCGCCTCCTCCAGCTGCCCCGGATCCCGCAACTCGTGCCCGACCAGCGCCTCGAACTCTCCCTGGCTCGGCTTCGCCAGCTCTATCCCGCCTGCCTCCAGCGCCACCCGCAGCGGAGCACCTGAGGTATCGAGCACGAAGCGCATTCCCCGGCGCGCTGCAATGCCCGCTGCCCGTGCGTAGAAGTCGTCTGGCACCCCCGCCGGCAAGCTGCCGCTCGCCACCAGCCAGCCCGCCTCCACCGTCTCGACCGCTGCCAGAGCCGCGCCCCACTCCGCCTCCCTGATCCGTGGGCCCTCGGGCACGAAGCGGTATTCCTGCCCGGCCCCCAAATCGAGCACCGTCTGGCTGATCCGTGTGCGGCCCTCGACGGGGATGCTCCGCCGCGGCACCCCCGCCTCGTCCAGCAACTCCTCCAGGAAGCGCCCCGTCACCCCGCCGGCCAGGATCATTGCCAGGGTATCGCCGCCCAACTCGCGCACGACGCGCGAGACGTTCACTCCGCCGCCGCCCGGATCCTGCCGCTCATTGAAGGTCCGCACCTTGCGCACGGGCTGCACCGCCCCGGCTTCGCTCGCGATGTCGATCGTCGGATTCAGCGTCAGCGTTGCGATCAGCTGGGACATGAAAGCGCTCTCCTGGACCAGGTACTGGACGTGAAGCAGACACGCGACCGCTCGGGTGCATCACTTCGCCCTGCCGCGTCCAGGGCTGGCGCACGGCTCGTCCCAGCCGCTGCCAGTCGGGACCCTCCCCGACGAGCTCGCGGACGTGCTGATGCCAGCGGTACGCCCTCAGGAATAGAACGAGCGGGCCAGTTCGAAAGGCGCCTCGCTCGCCTTGCCGGTCCAGCTACTCTCCCCTGCTGAGGCGGTGCGCCGCACCGAAAAGGCGAATGCTGCCCCGTGGGGCCGGAGCGCCTCGCCCTTGCATCGCAGCGAGACCCCGACGGGGGGCGCCCCGGACCGGCCTAGACGAGCTCGCCCGGCAGCGGGAAGGAGGTGACCTCCATGTGGTCCTCTATCCGCTCCACGCCCTCGATCCGGCCAGCGAGGACCACCAGCCCGCGCCGGACCTCCTCAGAGCGTACATAGCCGGACAGCGTGACTACGCCGTTCTTCACATCGGCGAAGGTGTACAGGCTTTGCGCCCAGGGGTGCTCGCGCATCTCGGCTTCGAGAGCGGCCTGGATACGGGCATCGTGGGACTGCTCCAGGGTTCCAATCCTCTCCGGTGGCTCGAGCGCGGCGACCAGGAGATCTGACCTTGAGATAATCCCAACCAGCCTGTCCTCGCTCACCACGGGCAGGCGCTTGATGGCATGCTGCTCCATTATGCGGGCGCACTCTTCCACAGTGGTGTCGGGGCCGACCGTCACGACGCTGCTCGTCATCACGTCGCGGGCCGTCATGCCGTGGGTACGGGCGTACTGTTCGGCTTGGCGGTTCCGATTCTGGAAGAGGCTGCGGATCCAGCTCACCTTCGGCTCTGCCGCCCCGGCAAGGCGCCGGACCAGGTCAGCCTCAGTGACGATGCCCAGCAACCTGCCCTCGGCATCCGTCACTGGGGTGGACGAAATGCCGCGCCGTGCCAGCAGGCCAGCCAGCGACGTGACCTCCATGCTCGGTGGAACGGCGACGACCTCCTGCGTCATCAGGTCGCGCGCAAGCAGTGAGTCCATGCTCATAATAACCTCCGGCCTCGACGGGCTAGGTCCAGATCTACGCCGGGATTAGGCTGCTGGCCCTGCGCTAGATCAGCGTTTCTGGTCCGGACTGATCGCTCAGTGGGAGAGCAACAGCGGAAGGGTAAGTTGGCGGAGCAGCGACCGCGTTACCCCGCCAAGGATCATCTCCCGCGCGCGGGAGTGGCCGTAGCCGCCTGCCACGAGCAGGTCCGCCCCGGTGTCGGCGGCGCGGTTGAGCAGGATGTCCGCCGTGCCCAGCTCGGGGTTCAGGATCTCCTCGGCCGAGGCGGGCAGCCCGTGGCGGGCCAGGTGCCGCGCCGCCTCTGCGCCCGACGATCGCAAGCCGGAAGTCTGCGCCGACGGGTTCGCTACCACCATTCTTACCACCTTGGCGTTCTGGAGAAGGGGCATTGCGTCGTGGAGTGCGCGCGTGGCCTCGCGCCCACCATCCCAGCCGACCAGCACGTTGCGCCCGACTGTCCTGAAATTGCCGACATAGGGGACCAGCAGGATCGGTCTCCCGAGGGCGAATAGGACAGTCTCGACGATCGCCCTTCGTGCCATGGCATCGGGCGCCTCCGGATCTGGCTGGCCGAGGACGAGGAGGTCTGCGCATCGTCCGTATCGCAGCAGGGTGTCGCTCAGGTCGCCATGCACGAGGTGCATCTCTCCTGTGACGCCCTGCGCAGCAACTCGCCGGTGGAAGATTGCCTCGACTTGGGCGGCCGCCTCGGTCGATCTCTCCGCCATACGGCGAATTAGCTCGTCAACCTGCCGCCAGTCGCCACCGTCCAGGAGGGCGGCCGGGACCGTGACGAACGCGCTCGCATCGATGACTTGGACGGCCGTCAGATGTGCCTGGTGCTGGTGTGCAAGGTTCACCGCAACGGCCAGTCTGGCTTCAGAGGCCTCGGAGGGATCAAGGTGCACGAGAAGATCCTTGATGGGCATGTCATCTGCTCCTGGAGCCATTCGTCAAGCCGTCGCCTCGGCGCACTCCGGAGAGGATGCGGCTGTCCCCTTGACAACCGACGCCTCCGCCTCCCGGCGCTGCTCAGCCTCGCGGACCACGGCTATGGTCCGCATCAGGCTGGCGGGGGTCACGCTGATGGACTGGATCCCGAGCGAGACGAGGTAGGCAGCGACGTCAGGGTAGTTGGCTGGGGCCTCTCCGCAGATCCCTACATGCCGCCCATTTCGGCGGGCACCGGCCACTGCTAAGCGCAGAATCTCCAGAACTCCGGGATCGCGCTCGTCGAAGTCGAAGGCGACGATGCCGGAGTCCCGGTCCACGCCGAGGGTAAGCTGGGTAAGGTCGTTCGACCCAATGGAGAAGCCGTCGAAGAGCTCAGCAAAGGCGTCGATCAGGATCACATTGTTCGGGATCTCGCACATCACGTACACTTCAAGCCCCGCCTCGCCGCGCCTGAGGCCCAGCCGGGCCATCTCGTCAAGGACCCGGCGCGCCTCCTCGACGCGGCGGCAGAACGGCACCATCACCCGCAAGTTGGTCAGCCCCATTCGCTCTCGCACCACGCGCAGGGCCCGGCATTCCAGCTCGAAGCCGGGCGCGTAGGCCGGGTGCGCGTACCGGGATGCTCCCCGGAAGCCGAGCATCGGGTTCTCCTCCAGCGGCTCGAAGTCACCGCCACCCAGGAGCCGGGCGTACTCGTTCGTTTTGAAGTCCGAGAGGCGCAGGATGACCGGGCGCGGGTAGAAAGCGGCAGCGATGGTGCCGACTCCCTCGGCCAGGGTCTCCACGAAGAACTCTGCCGGGGAAGCACGGTGCCGAGCCAGATGAGCAATCCTCGCACGCTCCTCGGCGGAGGCTACCTTCTCCGGGTGCGCCAGCGCCATCGGGTGAGCCCGGATCTGTTCACTCACGATGAATTCCATGCGTGCCAAGCCGACGCCGGTGCTGGGCAGCATCGCGGCCCGGAACGCCATGTCGGGGTTGGCGAGGTTCAGCATGATGTCAGTCCTGGGTAGCTCCAGGTTCCCAACGACGACCGTGGTCACCTCGAAGGGTACGTCACCCTCGAAAACCTCGCCCACGTCGCCGCCCGCGCAGGAGACCGTCACCCGCGAGCCGGCCGCAAGGCACGTGGTTGCGCCCTCGGCCCCGACCACGGCCGGCACGCCCAGCTCCCGGGCGATGATCGCGGCGTGGCATGTCCGGCCACCCCGGTCTGTCACGATCGCGGCCGCCGTCTTCATAACCGGCTCCCAGTCCGGGCTGGTGGAGGCCGCAACCAACACCTCCCCGGGCCGGAAGGCCTCCAGGTCAGCGCGGCTACGGACCAGCCGGACCTCACCAGAGGCGATGCGCTCCCCGACCGCCTTGCCGGTCACGAGCACATGGCCCTTGCTCTTGAGCGTGTGCGTCTCGATCTGCCCCGTGGCGCGGCGGGAGGCCACTGTCTCGGGGCGGGCCTGGACAATGTAGAGCTGGCCGTCGAGGCCGTCCTTCGCCCACTCGATATCCATCGGCACTGGATGGCCGGCCACAACCGAGTAGTGATCTTCGACTGTCAGGGCCGCCTCGGCGAGCTTCAACACCTCCACGTCAGTGATGCAGAAGCGGTCCTGGTCGACCATGGCCGTCGGAAGTTCCGCGACCCTGTGGGCGTTCCTCTCCGCATATACTAGGCGAGTCTGCTTGCGGCCGAGCGAGCGCCGCAGGACGGCCCGGTGACCCTGCCGGAAGGTAGGCTTGTGGATGTAGAACTCGTCTGGATCCACCTGTCCCTGCACCACGTTCTCGCCCAAGCCGTAGGAGCCGGTGACGAAGACGACGTCGCGGAAGCCGGACTCGGTGTCCAGCGTGAAGATCACGCCGCTCGATGCTATATCCGAGCGGACCATCTTCATCACGCCGACGGAGAGGCCGACCTTGAAGTGGTCGAAGGCGTTGTTGACGCGGTACACGATAGCTCGGTCGGTGAAAAGCGAGGCGAAACAGCGCCGGCAGGTCTCGAACAGCGCCTCGCCGCCGCGCACGTTCAGAAAGCTCTCGTGCTGGCCCGCGAAGCTGGCGTTCGGCAGGTCCTCAGCGGTGGCCGAGCTCCGGACTGCGACGGCAAGATCTGGACCGTACTCTTCCTGGAGGCGCGCATAGGCCGCCTCGATGCTGGCCCTCAGGTCTGGCGTGCCTGTCGCATCATAGACGATGCGGCGTGCCTCCGCGCCCCTTCGGGCCAGAAGCGCCACGTCCGTGACGTCCAACCCGTCCAGCAGTGCGTGAAGCTCGTCCAAAGCGCCCGCGGCGTTCAGGGCGCGGTGATAAGCGTTCACAGTCACGCAGAAGCCATTGGGGACCCGCAGCCCCTTAGCAGACAGGCGGGAGTAGAGCTCGCCGAGCGATGCGTTCTTCCCGCCTACGAGCGACACCTCCGCTAACCCGGTCTCCGCGAACCAGCGGATATCCTCAACTCCTTGCACGGCACCTACTCCCAGCGATGTCCGAGGACGCTACCCTGCCGGAGCCATGGCCGATGGCACTGACCTGCATCAGGAAACCGGCTGGCCGCGCCGTCCGGGGTCACGTCCACTTCCCTGTGGCGGCTGATTTGGATCAGCGCCGCGCGGTCCGGGGTGCTCAACCCTGGGGTACGCAGCCTGAAGTGGAGGAGGGAAAGGCATGCGGGAACATCCCGTCTGGGTCCTCGCGGCCGATAACCATCGAGTCCGGGTCATCGAGCGCTGAGATCAGGCGGTCCCTGGCGAGAGCACTTGGAGATGAACCGAAGGGTGAGGTCCGCGCGGCCAGCCCGCCTCGGCGGAAAAGCCTACGGGTCTGCGGACGATGTATGCAGCCTCACTGAGCCGGAGCAGGACGCCCAGGATGAGGCAGAGGCCGTCTTCGCGGCCAGCGTGGCAGACGAGCTCGAATGGGGCGCGAAGGCTGGTCGCTACAGGCGGCTCTTCCTGATCGCGCCCTCCGGGTTTCTCTTCCACCTGCGCGCAGCCTTGGGAGAGGGCGTGCGGGCGAAGCTGCGTGGCTGCATCGACAAGGATTTTACCGACCGGCGGGTCGGAGAGATCGCCTGTCATCTCGACGAGGATCGCGCTGCCTAGGGCCTGCAGCGAACACTATCACCGAGGACATCCCATGTCGCGAACCATGAGGGCTGCCGTCTTCGTGCGCCCGGGGCTCATTGAACGGCGCGAGAAGCCCGTCCCGAAGGTGGGGCCGATGGACGCCCTGCTGCGGGTGACCACGACGGCGATCTGCGGCACGGACGTGCACATCCTGAACGGCGAGTACCCCGTCGCGGAGGGCCTGACCATCGGGCACAAGCCAGTTGGCATCATTGAGCACCTTGGCTCGGCGGTGCAGGGTTACAGGGTGGGGCAGCGCGTCATTGCCGGCGCCATCACACCGAGCGGGCACAGCAATGCCTGCCTCTGTGGCTTCTGCTCCCAAGATGGCGGCGGCGCTGCGCTTGGCTGGAAGCCGGCAGGAGGCTGGAAGCTCGGCAATACCATCGATGGCTGCCAGGCCGAGTACGTGCTGGTGCCCGACGCGATGGTCAATCTGGCACCGGTACCGCATGGTCTGACGGACGAGCAGGTACTGATGTGCCCCGATATCATGTCCACGGGATTTGGCGGCGCCGAGCCAGAGCAAGTCCAGATCGGCGACGCGGTGGCCGTCTTTGCACAGGGGCCAATTGGTCTCTGCGCCACCGCGGGTGCCAGGCTTATGGGAGCGACCTGCATCATCGCGGTCGACCGTGTCCCTGAGCTACTGGAGATTACTCAGCGACTTGGCGCAGACTTCGTGATCAACGCCTCGGAGGGGAACCCTGCCGATGAGATCCGGCGCATCACGCTGGGCCGTGGCGTGGACGTTGCCATCGAGGCGTTGGGGACCCAGGATACCTTCGAAGCGTGCCTTCGGGTGCTCCGCCCGGGCGGGACCCTGTCCTCGTTGGGCGTCTACTCGCGGGACCTCCAGGCTCCGCTCGGTGCCTTCGCGGCAAGGCTGGGCGACCACCGGATCATCACTACCCTCTGCCCCGGCGGGAAGGAACGGATGCGTCGACTGATGGACATCATAATGAGTGGGCGCCTGGATTTGAGGCCGATGATCACCCATCGCTTCCCGCTCGATCAGATCAAGGACGCCTACGAGCTGTTCAGCAATCGGCGCGACGGTGTGCTGAAGGGTGCCATCACGCAATGACCTGCGTGCGCCTGACCTAGATCAGGGAGAGGCGAGACGGACTGCCGATATTGGCGTGGTTGTCGGGACAGGTGCCCAAGCGCGGCGCGATGGGCAGGCGATCTAGCCCGACCGTGCCAGGAGAGGAGGACAGAATGGCGGGACTCGAAGCTGGTTCCCGGGCGGCCGTCCGAGCCGAGCGCAGGCCGGTGGGCCCCACTTCGGAGAGCGTACAGGTACAGGTGCGGCAGGTCTCAGAAGTGCATGAGGGCTCGCTCACCCGCAGTCAGCGGGAGAGCATGGATGCGGCTCTCACGGCGCTCGACGGCCTGCAGGCGGCGCTGGCGATGAACCGGGAGCTTCTCGATGCAGGGAGGGACTTCATGCGTCGTCAGCAAGATATGATGCTTGATGCTACAGGCAGGATGATGCGGCTCTGGGCCGAGCCGACCCGGCTAGGCTGTAAGGCGCTCGACGGCATCGGAGCCCGGGCGGTGAACGCCAACGCATGCCAACTGCGGCCGGAGACAGCCAATTTGGCCGTCGAGGAGGATGGCAAGCGAGAAGCGCTGCACTGATCGCGCGAGCCGGGGGGCGGCGCCCGCACCCGATGCGGCGTCGCATCGGCCCGCTGGGACGGACGTCTGCCCTCCCCTCCTGACCGCCGCCGAGCCTCGGGCCGGCTGTCCGACGACGGCGTAGGTGGTGGCTCTCGGCAAGTCCAAGCATGCCTGTTGCGGCTCGATTGACTGGGGGGAGGCGTCATATGCCGATGGCTGCACCGCAGCGGTGCTCACCGCTCATGAACGGACGGAGCCACGACGCCCGCAGCTGCGCTATGCGCTAGCCTTGCCCAGGTTGCCCCTGCCATCGGTAGGGCAGCTTACTTGCCTCCCGCAGCCATAGCACCAGGCTAGCGACCGAAACACAGATCAGCCAGTCATTGACATGCAGCGGAACGGTGGAGAAGGCCTTCTGCAGCAAGGGCACATAGATCACGGCAAGGTGCAGCACGATCGAGAGCAGGATCGCACCCCAGAGCCAGCGATTTCCGAGGATTCCGGCAAAGGCACTTCTTTCGTCCGAACGTGCGTTCAGGACATTGAAGAGCTGGAACAGGGTCAACGTGGTGAACGCCATGGTCTGCCCATAGCGCAGATCCCCGGAACCCTCGATCATTCCCCCGGGCAGGGAAAGGTCGAGCACGAGCAACGTCCCAGCCGCCATGATGGCTCCAACGAAGAAGACGCCTCCCCACATCCGGGGCGTGATCACGCCCTCGCTTCGCGGCCTGGGCGGCTGTCTCATCGCGTCGGCCTCTGCCGGATCGAGGCCAAGCGCCAGGGCGGGAGCGCCGTCGGTGACGAGGTTGATCCAGAGGATCTGCGTCGCGAGAAGCGGCAGCACCACGCCACTTCCCCCTTGCCCCGACAGGCCGATCAGATCTGCCAGCAACACGCCGAAGAACATTGTCATCACCTCCCCGATGTTCGAGGAGAGGAGGTATCGCAGGAACTTCCTGATGTTCGCGAAGATCGCGCGCCCTTCCTCGACGGCCGCCACGATGGTTGCGAAGTTGTCGTCGGCGAGCACCATGTCAGCCGCCTGCTTCGAGACATCCGTGCCGGTGATGCCCATGGCCACGCCGATATCCGCAGCCTTGAGCGCGGGGGCATCGTTCACCCCGTCCCCTGTCATGGCTACAGTCGCACCCTGCCGTTGCAGCGCCTTCACGACCCTGAGCTTGTGAGCAGGATTGACCCGCGCATAGACTGAGATGTCGCGTACCGTGCCGTCGAGCGCCTCCTCGTTCATCCTCTCCAGCTCACCTCCGGTCACCGCACGCCCAACGGCGGCGATGCCGAGCTCCTGGGCAATAGCGGCAGCGGTGCGGGGGTGGTCGCCGGTGATCATGATCGGGCGGATGCCGGCCGCTCTCGCCCGTGCCACCGCCGCCCGTGCCTCGTCGCGTGGCGGATCGATCATCCCGATCAGGCCGAGAAAGACGAGTTGCTGCTCGACATCCTCGTCCAGATCATCCTCCTTGACCTCATTCGGCAGGGAGCGGAAGGCGACACCCAGGGCACGTAGGGCTTGGCCGGCCATTTCCTCATTGCTGGCCAGGATGGCGGCGCGGCGTTCTGGAGTCAGTGGCCGCGCCTCCTCACCCACGAGCTCGTGGGTACAGCGGCCGAGGAGCACGTCCGGTGCCCCCTTGGTGAAGGCCCGCAGGCGATCTCGGCGCTCGGCGTCGCTGTGCACGGTGCTCATCAGCTTGCGTTCCGAGGAAAAAGGCACCTCGGCAATTCGGGCGAACCGCGCCTCTAGCGCCTCCGCTCTCAGGCCCACCTTCCGCGCGGCGACGATCAGCGCGCCTTCCGTTGGATCGCCCAGCACCGTCCAGCGCCCGTCTTCGGCCTCCTGCAGCACGGCGTTGTTGGCGCGGTCAGCGGCTGAGAGTGTGCGCATGATCTCGGAGTGCTGGGCGTCAGTCATGGCGGCGCCGTCCTCCCGCTGCATCTCACCCTCTGGCGAATAGCCGGCGCCGCCCAGTTCAACAGTTCCGCTGGCGGTAACCACCCTGCGCACCGTCATCTCGTTCCGGGTGAGGGTGCCGGTCTTGTCCGAAGCGATGACGTCTGCGGACCCCAGCGTCTCGACGGCGGCGAGATGCCGCACTATGGCGTTCCTCCGCGCCATCCGCTGCACCCCGATCGAGAGGACCGCCGTTACCACCGCGGGCAGCCCCTCCGGCACAGCGGCGACCGCGAGCGCCACCCCAAGGATTAGCACGTCGAAGACCGCGCGCGCCCCGTGTACGTCCTCGACCAGGAGGATGGTGACGACCATCACCACGGCGATCGCGATGACGGTCATGCCCAGCGTGCGGCCGACGCGGTCCAGCTCCCGCTGTAGCGGCGTCTCATCGAGCGTCTCCGCCTTCAGCAAGCCGGCGATACGGCCCATCTCGGTGCTCATGCCGGTGGCCGCCACCACGGCCCGGCCATGGCCGTAGGTCGCGGCCGTGCCGCTGAAGACCATGTTGGCCCGATCTCCCAGCTCCGCATCGGCCGCGATGGCGGCGCTGCCCTTCGACGCCGGTAGACTCTCGCCCGTGAGCGCCGCCTCTGCCGTCTGCAGTGCAGCGGAATGGATCACGCGCGCATCAGCCGGAATGGTGTCGCCTTCCTCTATGATTATGACGTCACCGGGCACCAACTCCGCTGCCGGGATGCTCTGCTGCCTGCCGTCGCGGACGACCTTGGCCATGGTCGCCGACATCTGGCGCAGCGCCGTCAGCGCCTGTTCCGCCCGCGCCTGCTGGAGATAGCCCATGAGGGCGTTGAGCAGGATGACGGCCAGGATCGCGAGGGCCTCGTAGGGCAACGCGGCGTGCCGTTCGGTCAACCAGAGCCCGGCCGATACCAGGGCAGCGGTGACCAGCAGGATGACGAGGACATCCTGGAATTGCGCCAGGAACTTGCGCCACCCGGGGACCGGCTTCTCCGCCGCCAACTCGTTCCGGCCAAACTGCCCCAGTCGTGAACGGGCCTCATCAGCCGTCAGCCCGCGATGGGCCTCGGTGCGCAGCCCTGCCAGGACATCGCTTACTGTGCGCTGGTAGGGCTCCAGGTCGTCATGCCTCAGGCTCTGGTCATGTACTCCCGGTGCCGACATCGGCCGAATCTCCCTTCATCAGCGCACCAACAATCCTGCGCCAGCTGTCGGCCAAGTCCGAGCGTGGCATGATGGCCGATGCTGCGTGAGACCATTCGTAATGGCCGCCGCCGCCAAGTCAGGCAAGGAGGCATGGGAACCGCGCATGCGGTAGGCCCACGGCAATGGGCGGAGCAGGTCAGGAAGAGGGGTAGACCTCCATCCCAAGGAGGTTCCGTCCGGAATGGGTTGAAACGGGTGCAGAAAGTTGGAATATTAAAACGAGTTAATGGTTGGGAGCGCCCGGTCATGCGAGCTAGCGAGTTGATGTCCACCAACCTTGTCGTGGTACCGCCGGAGACGCCTATCCTGGCCGTTGCCGAGTTGCTCGCCGCCCGGGGTATCTCCGCCGTGCCCGTCGTGGATAAGGAGGGTAAGTCTCTTGGGATTGTAACTGAGGGAGACCTGATCCGCCGCCTAGCAGAGAAGCCCCGGGGACCGCTGACTTGGTTTTTGGACCTGTTCAGCGGCCCGACGCCACAGGCGCAGCAATTTGCGAAGGCGCACGGGAAGACGGCACGTGACGTGATGACGGCGGAACTTGTCACGGTCCAGGAGAACGCGACGGCGGAGGAGGTGGCGCGCCTCATGGAGGAGCATGGCATCCGCCGTGTGCCGGTAGTGAAGGACGGGAAGATGGTCGGCCTCGTCTCGCGCGCGGATCTGTTGCGGGCTGTCCTTCGGCCCCAGCCACCCGCGCCGCTACACCAAGACGACGCGGCAATCATGCGCTCAGTGATCGCGAGGATGCGCGAGCAGCCCTGGATCGACAACTTCTGGGTGTTTCCCTACGTCGAGGGTGGAAAAGTGACCCTCCACGGCTTCGCGCGCTCAGACGCGGTGCGCCAAGGACTAGGAGTACTGGTCCGAGATGTGCCTGGCGTAACCACGGTCGAGGACAAGATGGACCCGATGCCTCTGTTCCTGCGTGCCACGCTTTGATCTGTCCTGGAGGGGAGCGCCCTCCGTACTGCGTTGGTGGCGGCTTTGCCCCAGCTGCCAGCAGCTTCACCCGAGGCCGATTCCGCAGGCGCGACACCCGGGTGCTGACCTAATCAGCGAGCCGCCGCACCTTTTGCACCCGAGAAATCACCACTTTCCTGAGATACACCAGGGCATGCCGTGTCGGCTCGCTGGACCATGCACTCTCTCGTCCAGGAAACGCGACCATGCAGGACCGCACCAGCGCCGAGATCGTGCGCAACCAAGACCCGCTCGCCATGCCGCCGGACGCGACCGTGGCGCAGGCCTGTGCGGCTATGCACCAGGGACGCGTCGGTGCCGTTCTGGTGGTGAAGAATGGGGACCGCCTGGTGGGGATCTTCACCGGTAGAGACGCAATCCGTTGCCTCGCTCAGGGCTGGGAGGGCAGCACGACGCTGCTTGAGCAGGTGATGACCCGAAACCCGGTCACCCTTTCCCCGGACCAGCACGCGATCGACGCCCTCCGCATCCTAGACGACGCCGGGTTCAGGCACCTCCCGGTGTGCCGTGACGGCCGTGTCGTAGGCATCGTGTCCCGCTATGACTTCCGTGCGATGGAGCATGCCCGGCTGAACGAGGAGAATCGGTTCTTCGAGATACTCCGCTGACTCCCTCGGATCCGAGGCGGGCCAAGCGCCTTCCGCGCCAGTAGCAGCGGGGCTGCACTGACCCTCTGCAGGCCACAAGCATAGATGATTAGACATGCGCACAGCGGGAGGGCTTCGGTGTACAGCCAGGCACAGGGATCAAGCCGAGAGTAGGCCGTAGCTCAGGTAACGATGGCCGTAGGCAGGTCTGGTGTCCTGCGGTGGCCAGCTTCACCCGGACGCGGCTGCCATCGAGCTTCGGAATCGTAGCAGTGCGGCTAAGAGCGCAGAAGTTCCAATGCCCGCACTTGTGAGGAGCTGAGGCCACACGATGTCCAGTCCGGCTCCCCGGTACAGGACTGCCTGGGCGAAGCTCACGAAGTGAGTAGACGGTGAGATGCTCATGACGGCTTGGAGAAGATGCGGCATGCTCTCGAAAGGAGTGCTTCCGCCCGAGAGCAGGTTCATCGGCAGCACGACGAGGATGAAGAGCAAGCCGAGCTGTGGCATCGACTGAGCCACTGTCCCGAGCAGGAGGCCGATCGCCGTCGCGAAGAAGAGATAGAGAGCGACTCCTCCGAGAAACAGGGAGATCGACCCGGCGACGGGAACACCCAGCAGGTAATGAACAACGAACCAGAGCGACAACCCTGTTGCGGTCGTGATCACGAGCCCGTTGGACCAGACCTTGGCCATGGCAATGTCGAAGGGCGTCACGGGCAGCACCAGCAGATGATCCAGCGTCCCGTGTTCCCGCTCGCGAACGACTGCAGCGCCGGCGAGCAGGACAGCCAGCAAGGTAACGTTGTTCAGGATAGCCATCACCCCGGTGAACCAGGAGGTCGTCAGATTCGGGTTGTAGGCGGCACGAAGTTCCAGGCCGGCGGCGGACTCCGCCCTAGTGGGTCACTTGCCTCGGACTGTGCCATTCTTTTGGACAGCGACGGTGTGGTGAGAGCGGCTGCCGAGTGTGAGCACCCGAGCCGCCAAGTGCGTGTGCGTCGCCGCGTTGCTTTCGGCGCCTT
>NZ_JBNBZS010000084.1:0-21348 GCF_049629625.1 Roseomonas chloroacetimidivorans
ATCCCCTTCTATGCCTTTCCCATCGAGGTGCGCCGGATCGTCTACACCACCAATGCTATCGAGGCACTGAACTCGAAGCTACGCCGGGCCGTGCGGGCACGCGGCCACTTCCCGACCGACGAGGCCGCGATGAAGCTGCTCTATCTGGTGTTGAACCGCAGTGAGAAAGACTGGATCATGCCACCCCGTGAGTGGTCGATGGCCAAGGCTCAGTTCGCCGTCCTCTTTGGCGAGCGCTTCACCAGAGCCATGGCCTGAACGTGTGCAACCGCCCTCCCGCACACGAAATTCCTGACAGTCCCGGGGCTGAACAACCGGGCGGAGAACTCGCATCAGCCGACGCGACGACGAGAACGACAGATGAAGCGCTTCAAATCAGCCGGCCGGGCACAGCGCTTCCTTTCCGCCCACGACGGGATCAACAACCTCTTTCATCTCCGCCGCGAGTACGTCAATGCCAGCGAGTACCGCGCCGCAAGGGCGCGCGCGTTCGAGGTGTGGTCCGACATCACCGGGGTCGCCGCGCGGGCTTGATCGCCCTTGATCCCGCCGTCAATCGGTCAGCCTTCTCGCCCCGAAGCCAGCAAGTTCACGGTGCCCGGCCGACACCTTCGAAAGCATCAATCGGAAGGGGGAGCGCCTCTGGCTGTTCGAGGTGGCCGACGTGGCCGATGCGGCCGCCCTGGTTGATGCCCTCTGTGCGGCCGGGGCAACGGCGCGGGCCTGCGAATTGGAGCGGAACTACGGCATGTTCAGCCGGGTGGAGGCACCGCAGTACTACCTGCCAATGGTCCGGTTCGAGGCAAATGAGGAGAAGCTCTCTGCCAAGGGGTCCTAGCCGGGCATGTCTTTTGACCAGGAGACTACCCTGCGGAAGACGGGTGCGGGTGGACCGTTCCTGAAGGGGCGGCCCGCAGGCACGTGCCGTCCTCGGCATCATCGGTGTACTACTCGGCTGCGGGGTAGCAGGCGCAGAACATGAACCAAGATCAGCTTCTCGATTCTCGGACCGCCTGGATCCGTCTCTGCGTCATCGTGGCGCTCGCGACGATTGGTGGCGTGGGCATGTGGTCAGCCATCGTGACGCTGCCCCACTTGCAATCGGAGTTCGGCGTGTCCCGTGGCGCCGCATCCTTCGCCTACACGCTAACCATGATGGGTTCGGGAGTCGGTGGCATTCTGATGGGGCGGCTCTCCGACCGGTTCGGCCCGATGGGGCCGCTGCTCGGTGCAACGGTGATGCTGGCCTGCGGATATACCCTCGCGGGGTGGGCGCCAGGCCTTACTGTCTATACACTGGCACAGGGTCTATTCATTGGGATGCTCGGCTCCTCCGCGGTGTTCGGGCCCTTGATGGCGGAGGCCTCCCTTTGGTTCCAGCGCCGTCGGGGCATTGCGGTGGCCATCGCGGCGTCCGGTAACTACCTCGCGGGGGCGGTCTGGCCCCCCATACTGACCTGGCTGATCTCGGCGCATGGCTGGCGCACAGCCCACCTAATCGTCGGCGCCGTGTGCCTGGTGGCGATGCTGCCTCTCTCCCTCATGTTGCGGGCACGAGCGCCGGGTTCCCAGGGCGGGATATCACGATCCATCCCGGACCGAACCAAGCCCCTGGGTTTCTCGCGCAGAGGGCTGACGGTCATCCTGTCCGCCGCTGGCGTGGCATGTTGTGTTGCCATGGCCATGCCCCAGGTCCACATCGTCGCCTACTGCGGCGACCTCGGATACGGCGTTGCGCGGGGAGCGGAGATGCTCTCAGTGATGCTCGCCTGCGGCATCGTATCGCGCCTCGGATCCGGCTTCATCGCCGACCGGATTGGCGGGCTTCGCACGCTGCTGCTTGGCTCGATCCTACAAGGAGTTGCACTGTCGCTCTTCCTGTTCTTTGACGAGCTTGCCTCGCTGTTCGTGCTGTCAGCCCTCTTCGGACTGGTTCAGGGAGGCATCGTCCCTTCCTACGCTGTGGTCGTGCGGGAGACCTTCCCCGTATCGGAGGCAGGGATGCGGGTCGGCATCGTCGTCATGGCGACCCTCGTCGGGATGGCCCTGGGTGGCTGGCTGTCTGGGGTCATCTTCGACGCGACCGGCAGCTACGCCGCGGCGTTCCTCAACGGTGTCGCCTGGAACATGGCGAACGTGCTGATCATTATGACACTTGTACTCCGCGCCCGCATCCGCAGCTCCCTAACCGTCGTGTAAATCGAAGTCAGGAATCTCGACCAGGGAGAGCCAACGAAGTTCGTCTTGGGCGCTCAGCCACTATGACCGGGTTTGGCCAATGGCGGCAGGTCCGCTTCCGGGTGGAGTGTCCGGGGAAGCGGCCGCTAGAAGGCAGATCACGACCTGGCCGCTTTCGTCACGAACGGCACTAGCCGCTGGCCGGGTCGCCCCTCGATGCGGGCCAGCATCATATTGCTGATCATCCGGCCACTGATGCCCACACTGGTCGTGGCGACCCGGTGGGCTCCGCTCTGTGGAGCCCACCGTTTGATCCGAAAGGTTTGCGTGCGACGGAGGTACTGTTCGAGCCCGCCGCTAGCCGATGAAGCAACCGAACCAGGCGATCATCGGCTCCGGGTTTCCCGGCAGGTAGCTGTAGCCGTCGAAACGCCGGTTCGTGCCGTCGATCCAGATGAGCAAGCGGCAGGGGCAGAGACCTGACCCGTGACCCCTCCGGGCCTCCACCTCCAAGCCGCCGGTCCGTGCAACAAGGTGCAGCACGTGGTAGGTTCGGGAGCGCCCGTCGGGCGAGGCCTCGACCGGACCCGGACGATGTGGGCGGCCCACGCGGTCAGCCCCTCCTCGGTCCGCCTGCTGTCCAGGCCATTTGCGGCCCGCCGCAAACTTTGCAACGGGTCAGCACCGGCGCGACAATCCCTCCGGTGTTGGCGTCCGTGCCGAGATGGGGTTTGCGCCACTCACGCCTTGTCCGGGTACCGTGTTTCTCAACCAGCCACTCGCCAAGGCCGCACAGCTTAAGCCCCGTGCTGTCCACCAGCAGGTGCACGGGCTCTCCACTCGCCCCTGGCACTGGCTTTGGCACCTCCAGGGTTTTGGCTCGGCGGCTCAGGGTAGAATGGTCAGGCACGGCCAGGTCGAGACCGAGTAGGTGGAAAATGGGGCCGATCAGCCCCTCGGTCTGGCGCAGGGCCCGGCGGAACACGGCCCGCAACGTCAGCGCCGTGGTGATGGCCAGGGCGGAGTAGACGCGCTGTCCGCCCGGCGTGCTACGTGGCTCCGCTTCCCAGGCCGAGACCGCACCTCTGTGAACCGCACGGTCAAGCTCCCACGCTGCCGCAGACCAGCGCCGTAGTCAGACCAGGTCGTTACGCGGTGCCGCTGCTTCGGGATGTGGTGCCGGCGGAGAGAGTTGGTTTTAAACGGCATGCTGGCATACAAGCGGCCGGGGCAGGGACCTGACCCGTAAACCCCGCGGGCCTCCACCCCCAAGCCGCCGGTCCGTGCAACAAGGTGTTGCTACCAACATCCTTGGCACGCGGGGGACGCTGTAGGCCGGCTCCGCGGCTCGCCATTCAAGCAAAAGCGGGGGCAACGGAGCGAAACATTGTAAGCAGAACGATACCTTTGAACTTCGAACGGTTCATGTGCCGGACTCAGAGCGCCAGCCCAACGGGATCGTCGAGTGTCAAACAAGGTAAAAATAAAGCCATGCGGGAATAATAACTTGGCGGCGTTCCAGAAGACGGCCCAAGGCTTTTCCCAGCCCTGATCAGGTCGCCTCGCGCCCGTCACGCGGGGTTAGGTCCAACCTCGTGGGGCCCGCCAGGTTGGAGCGCCGGGCGGCCAGGTCCGCCGAGTACAGGAGGACGTCTGTCACGACCCTCCCGTTTCACCAAATGGGTGTCACTTCTGATGACGAGGATGCAAGTCACCCGTGTCGCTTCTGGGTAGGGTAATCGCGCCACCGTACCCGTCGCCAGTTGGATCCGAGGTTGCGTCCGTCAATCGGCTGGTCACGCGCTTCTATGAGCGTCAATCATCACCGCGCGCCATATCTGCGCGGGCAAGCCACCGCCCGACACGCCGAGCATCGGCTTGCTATCACTGTTCCCGAGCCAGACGCCCGCAACATAGCGTTCGGTAAAACCGATGAACCAGGCATCGCGGCTTGCTGTGGTGGTCCCGGTCTTACCGGCGGCCCAGAACCCCGGATCGGCAGCTTTTCCTGTGCCCCGTTGCACTACGCGGGCGAGCATCTGCCTCATGACCTCGGCCTGGCGAGGCTCCAGGACCTGCCTGATGTCTGATTGTGCCGGGAGCACGCGCGTCAAGAGCTCGGCGCCTGCCGGGTCCTGAACCCTTTGCACCGAATAGGGGATGACCATCCTCCCGCGGTTGGCGACACTGGCAAAGGCCGCCGTGAGATCAATAAGCCTCGCCTCATAGCTTCCAAGTGCGAGGTCGCCGGCCTCGCCCTCAACATCCTCTGCCACGTTCATGGCCCTGACCAGGTCCCTCGTCTCGCGGGTGTTCTGCAGAGCCAGCCGGACCGCAGCCGTGTTCGACGACTTCTCTAATGCGGTGGCTAGCGTGATTTCACCGAGGTACCTGTCGTCATAGTTCCTCACGGCACGTCCACCGAGTGTCAGGGCGGCGTCGCTGACCGCTGTGTCCGGCGTGTTGCCCTTGCCGAGTGCCGCGAGATAGACGAATAGCTTGGCTACGGAGCCCGGCTGGCGCTTGGCCTGGGTGACGTGGTCCCACTCCCGCTGTCGGTAATCACGTCCGCCGACGAGCGCCAGTACCGCGCCATCATACCGCATGACGACAACCGCGCCCTCCTCGATCTGCTTCGTCCGCGCGTACTGACGCAGGGCCACCTCCAACTGCCGTTCTGCCGCCGCTTGGATCTTCAGGTCCAAGGTCGTCGTGATGGTCCGCGTGCCGCTCCGCTGGGCCGGCGCGGAATTGGCGTTGGCCTCGGTCTCCGCCCAGCGGGCGAACCAACCGATCCCTAAGCTGCGGGGATAGAAGCCGCCCCGGGCCGACCTGGATGGAGCTACGGCGACCTCCTGCACCTTGGCGCGGTCCGCCGCGCTCCGGCTGAGGGATCCGGCCTCGACCATCTGCTCGATGACCCGGATGCCCCGGTCGCGGGACAATTGTGGGTTCCGGTGAGGGTTGAAGCGGTTGGGCGCCGGAAGCAGTCCGACCATCATGGCGGACTCGAGTATGCTGAGGCTGCGCGCGTACTTGTTGAAGTACACCCGGGCAGCGGCCTCGATCCCGTAAGCGCTGCCACCAAAGAACACCCTGTTCAAGTAAACATACAGGATGTCCTCCTTGCTCAGGTTGAGTTCCAGGATGGGGGCCAGCACCGGCTCCTCAAGCAGTTTCCGGATGATCGGGCTGTGCTCCCTCAGGTAGATCTCCTTGATGGTCTGCTGCGTCAGCGTGCTGCCACCCTGGGTGCGCCCGGTAACAGTGGACCAGACCGCGCGCGCCATCGCCCTCGGATCCAGCCCCCAATGCTCGTAGAACCGGCGGTCCTCGCTCGCCACGAGCGCGTTGACGAGGTGAACCGGAAGTTGGGCGAATGGCACCGGCGGCCCGTAATACGCCCCGCGCGCGCCGACGAATTCACCGCCCGCGCTAAGGATGCGGACACCGTCATGGCGGTTCTCGGTGATAAGCCCGTTGACGTCGGCGAGCTCCAACGCCTCGGCACGCTGGTACGGCGCGCTGGCCAAGCCCAGAAGTGCAAGGAACCGTCTGCGGTCTATGGTGCTCTCGGCTGGCATCGACGCCCCTGTGCAGGTTTCTTGGTGAGCCAAGTCGTATAGTCTGCAGGCCCGCGGTCATAGGAACCCTCCAGGGGCGGCTACCGCGTGAGCACCTGACCGCTTACGTCCATCTTCCCCTTTGCTGACGAGGCGCGCCATACGTTCCGCCATCGTCACCTCCCACTTACCTAATCAGTCACCAGGTGGGTGACTCACCGCTCCGTTAAAGACGCTAAGGTGATGCTATTTTCGGCGTGACGCTTCCGATCTTGCCGTCCTTGTACTTACGGCCGCTGCGTACCTGGAACCGGACTTTGGTGGGTCGTGCAACCCGTCCGGCGATTGTGGCAAGACCTCTGCCCCGTCCATCGCACACGCTGCAGGAGGATTATCGTGCCTAGACACCGGCCTGGAGCGGGCGATACGGGCTGAAAGGGTAGGAAGCACCTGTTTGACTGGCATTCTTGGCGCGGCATGTGCCTCTCACGGCCTGAAGCGGGCGCCGACATGATGGGCAGCCGGCGCCAGATGCAGCCAAAATCGGCATTGCACGGTTACTGTTGAGGGGCTGCAAAATGGAGGTGCCCTGAACGGAGCAGAGCGGCGAGCGACAGTTCCAGCCTGCTCGCAAAAAGAGGATGATGCGGTTAGCCGAGCTCGACCGGCTGCGGCATGCTGCACATGAGATTGCCTGCTGGGGAGGGAAAAGAGGCACTGAACCCACCTCCCGTCCCATCCTCCATGAGTACCACTCCGGAGGTGGTACTTGAGGTCTCTCGACGTTGGCCTTCGTCCTTCAGCCGGCTCTTACCAAAAGGCCCTCGCGCGCGGCGCGGCCGAGGCGGGCGTCGTCCTCCAGCGTGCGCCGCGTGAACTCGGCAGGTCCCTCGATCACGCCGAAATTACCCATCTCCACCAAGCGCTGATGCAGCGCCGGCTTCGCGATCGCTTCGGTCAGGGCAGAGTAGATCCGATGGCAGATCTGCGGCGGCAGCCCGGCCGGGCCGTAGAGGCCGACCCAGCCCAGCATCTCGAATCCCGGGAAGCCCATCTCCGCCACTGTCGGCACGGCGGACAGGGCCTCGGCGCGCCGGGCGCCCGTCTGCGCAATCACGCGGGTCTTGCCGCTCTGGATCTGCGCGAAGGCGCTCTCCGGGCTGGACCAGCCGGCGTGAAGTGCCCCCGACATCATGTCCGTCATCATCGGCGCGGAGCCCTTGTACGGCACCTCCGTCATCTGCACTCCGGCGAGCCGGGCGAGCTCCGCCGCCGCGTAGCTGCTGGTGGAGGTTGTCGTGCCGTAGCTCACTGCCCGCAGATTGGCGCGGGCATACCCCACCATCCCCGGAAAGTCGGAGAAGGGCGCCAGGGTGCTGGCGGTGACCACCAGGGGATAGTTCGCGATCAGAGAGACCGCGGTAAAGTCCTTCACCGCGTCGTGCGGGATGTTGGGGATCGTGTACTTGCTCCCCACATGGCCCGCCGTGACGGAAACGAGGGTATAGCCGTCCGGCTGGGCGCGGGCGACGAGGTCCGTCCCGATCATGCCGTTCGCGCCCGGCCGGTTCTCGATCACCACAGGCTGACCGAGCGTGGCGCGCATTGCCTCGCCGAATAGCCGCGTCACGATGTCCGTTCCGCCGCCCGGCGTGTAGGGAATGATGATACGGATGGGCCGGCGCGGCCATTCCTCCTGCGCGCGGAGGACAGAGGGCACGAGAAGGGCCGCGAGGCCGCCTGCCGCGACGGCGGGGCGCCGCGTAACCAGGCCTAACGAAGTCGCCATTCTTCCTCTCTCCTCCTCATCCGCAGACCCTGTTCCGGGCCTTTCTCTTTCTCGTTGGGCGCGGGGCCTAGACCACCGGCTCGCTCCGGAACCGCGTGCGAAGCGCCCCCCACTCGTCCGCGCCGAAGCGCGCGAATCGGGCCGAGACGGGCGCCTGCCCGGCGCTGCTCGTCGGGCGGTCCGTCTCGCGCACGGTCTTCAGCACCGCGTCGCAGGCATTCATCACCGTGCTCAGCAGCAGGCTCGGCATGATGGCGATGCGGTATCCCATGGCCTCCGCCTCGCCGAGGCCGATGTCCGGCGTCTTACCGGCCACCACAATGTTCAGCAGGCACGGCCCCTTCACGCGCCGGGGAATAGCCTCCACCTCCTCCATGGAGGCGGCCGCCTCCACGAAGGCCACGTTCGCCCCCGCTTCCAGCGCCGCGTTCGCGCGCGCCACCGCCTCGTCCAGCCCCACCACGCCCCGCGCGTCGGTGCGGGCGATGATCACAAAATCCGGGTCGCGCCGCGCGGCCACTGCCGCGCGGATCTTGGCGATGAACTTCTCGCGCGGAACCAGCTCTTTGCCGTCCAGGTGGCCGCAGCGCTTCGGCGTCACCTGGTCCTCGATGTGCAGCCCGGCCACGCCACCACGCTCGTACTCCTGCACGGTGCGCGTGACGTTCAGCTCGTTGCCGTAGCCCGTGTCGGCGTCGGCGATCAGGGGCAGGTTGATCGCGCGCGCGATCATCGACGCATTCGCGGCCATCTCCGTCAGCGTCAGCAGCCCGAAATCCGGAAAGCCGCGCGCCATTGAGGTGCCGGCCCACGTCATGTAGAGGGCGGAGAACCCGGCCTGCTCGGCCAGCTTGGCCGTGATACCGTCATAGACGCCGGGCGCGCGGACCATGCCGCCCGTTGCCAGCAACGCTCTCAGCTTCCCTGCGGGTGACATAGCGTTTTACTCCTACGACGCGAAGGCCGCGCGGGGCGGCCGCTCGGCGGCAGCGAGCATCCGCCGCGCCTTCACATGGTCCGCGGGCCGGTTCACCGACTCCGCGCCGATCAGCACGCCGCTGCGGAAGCAGTAGACGGAGAAGGCCTCGGGTCCGCCCTGCGTCACGGTCTCCTCCGCGTCTGCCGTCAGCCCGGCGATCTGTAGCCGCTCGCCCTGGTCCGACCAGAACCAGGGCACGGCCTCGTAGGGCTGCGGCTTGCCAAGGATATCGGCCGCGGCGCAGCGGGCCTGATCAACTGCGTTCTGCACTGATTCCAGCCGCGTCAGCCCGCCGCCTTGGGCGCTGGGGAAGCGCGCGCAATCCCCAATCGCGTGGATGCGCGGGTCAGAGGTGCGCAGCGCGTGGTCCACGATGATGCCCCGGTCCACGGCCAGCCCTGCTGCCTCCGCGATCTCCGCGTTCGGCACCACGCCCACCGCCACCACGACAAGGTCCGCCGGAATATCGCGGCCCTCCGTGGTGGTCACGTCCTCGGCCCTCGTCTCGCCGAGAATGGCGGAAATCGTCTGGCCCAGCTCCACCACCACGCCGCGGGAGCGGTGGTACTCCAGGAAGTGGCGCGACACGGCGGGGCTGACGGCACGGCCCATCAGCCGCTCCCCGGCCTCGATCACCGTCACCTCCACCCCCATGGCGCGGGCGGAGGAGGCGACTTCCAATCCAAGGAAGCCGCCGCCGATGATCACCACGCGGCGGGAGCGCGCCAGCGCCGCGCGCAGGGCGAGCCCGTCCTCCGCCCCGCGGAGGGAAACCACGTTCTCCAGCGCCGCGCCGCGCCGGGCAGCGCCAGCGGCCGGTTCCGTGCGCCGGTGGCGAGGACGAGGCGGTCGTAGCCCAGCCAGCCGCCCGGCTCCACCAGCACGCGTGCGGCCTCGCGGTCGATCCGGAGCGCGTGGGTGGCGAGGCGGAGCGCGATGCCGTGCTTCTCGAAGAAGGAGCGCAGCAGCGCCCATTCCCGGTCGCCCGGCAGGGTGATGGGATCGCGGCGCTCCCGGACCATAAACCGATCATCGTCGCGCGCCGGGTTGTCCGTGCGCCACCCCCAAGAGACGCAAGCGGCCAGCAAGCGGGAGAGGGCGGTCAGATCGCGGCGGATGGTGGCATTGGTCACCTGGCCAGACCTGGCGCTCACCTAGTCGGCGATGGTCTTGGGCGTGATCTGGTCCCTACGTAGCCTGCCGAAGACCGGATCGAGCTGCCCGACACTGGCGAGATAGCGGCGAGCGACGGCCGGCTTCACCGCCTCCGGCAGCACCTCCTTTGCCCAGCGCACGACGGCCTCCTTGAAGGTGGGCGCGTCGTGGTCGCCCATCACCTCGCGGACGAGCTGCTTCTTCCAGGCCTTGAAGAGACGCGCCGCTTCCCGTGGATCAGTTGTCCGTAGGCTAGCTCGATACTGGACTCCGGCGATCTTGGGGCGGCCCCAGTAGGTGTCACCACGGAGGTAGAGATTGCGAGGCGTCCTCGCCATGCTTTGCGTTCCTCGGCCGCGATCCAGGCGCGGACCTTCATAGGGTCGAATGTCCAGATACTGCCGAGCTTCGCCGCGCCAGGAATGTGCTCTGCCGCGGCGTGCTCCTGCACCTTGCGGATTAAGAGAGTGGTTTCGCGCGAAGCAGTCGGCCCGAACGCGGGAGGGAGGGGCAGCCTCACCTGTCGCTCCGCCCCCGCCCCCCGCGACCCCATTTGGGCCTGGCTGGGGCTGGGGCCGCAGGCGCGGATGCGGCGCTCCAAGATGCTCGCCGTGTTGCTGCCGATGTAGCCCGGCGCCGCGGCGATGATCTCATCTTGCTGCGTCTGCACCGCCTCCTCCACGCGGGCGGCGCCTTGGGCCTTGGTGCAGAGCGGGCTGATGTAGGTGATCTGCCGCCGGCGCATATGCGAGGGCCGGATCAGCGCACCGTCGAGATGCCAGTCGTGCGGCACGCCGGGTGGGCTCCATTCGGCCACACGAGGGTTGCCGTAGCGATCGCGCAGTAGATGCGCGGGCGCGTCCTCATGCTCGGAAGGCCGCCTGCCATCCCAATGATTCGCGCTCATGCCTTCGCTCCTTTCCGAGCGTCCCGATGCACACGCGTCACCGCCGCGGGCTTGCTCTGGCGCACGAGAATGGCGGTGCCACATACCAGGGACGGAATGGCTGTACTCTTCTCAGCGGGGCCACCATGCGGGGTTCCGGCGCCTTCCCACTCTCACTGTAGCTCATGAGGTCACGCACGATCTCCACCGGTACACACACGGCGCGCACGGGAGGCGCGGCGGGGTAGACCGGGGAGATGTACTGGCCTTCACGCTCCCTCATCTCGAATGGGAAGATGCATGAGGGTCCACCTGCAATGCTCTGGGCATACTCATCTTTCCAGACCGCGACGCAGGTAATGCCATCTAGCGCGACCCGATGCGCCGGCGCCTTCTCGTGCTCCTTCGGCAGCCGACCATCCCAGGCCCTCGTCATCTCATCAGCCATTGTCAGTTTCCGCCCTCCCCGGGGACGCGGCGGCAGGGTGGGGTGGGACACTTGAGGGTTAGCAGCCCGCCTTAAGCTCTTCTGCAGCGGCGCCATCCTGCGACCAGGAAGCAGTAACCAGGCTTGGCGCTCCGGACTGACGCCGCGTCGACGTAGGTGTAATGTCTATCACCAGGCCAGACGTGATCAGCGACAGCGTCAACCTGTAGGACAAGCTCACTCGTCTTGTGCGGGCCCTCATTGCGGAAGAAGGCACATTTGATGCTTTGCTGTCCGCTGGCGTCGATGAACTTGCGCCAGACGAGGGCAGCTCGGGGATCTGCCGTACGGAGCACGATTTTCTTCCCGGTCCTGCAAAGAGCTTCCGCACTCGGCCATCTCGGTAGCGGTAGGCCGAGTAGCGCTGCTCATTGAGCGCGAGGCACGAGGCATTGCTGTCCTTCGTTAGCCACTAAAGAGGCTCCGCGCGCATCACGCCCCTCCGTTCCTCTCCGCGTCGAGGGCGACGCCCGCGCGGAGAAGTGCCGCCTTGCCCTCTGTGGTAAGGACGATGACCGGGTCGCCGTCTCATAGCCGTCGAGGCAGTCCGCCATCTCTCGCATGGCGCGTTGCCAACTCGTCCGACCGGCCTCCACAATCGCTTCTTGGGGATCGTCACCACCGACGGTGCCGGCCTCGCCGGCATGCTCCAGCACCGCGCGGAAGAAGATTGCCAGCCGTCTCGCCTCGTCCAGCTCCGCGGCAGGTGGATTGGAGGAGGGCGCGGTCACGACTGCACCTCGAACACCTCGATCAGCGCCTGCAGCTCACTCGCCACGGCGGTGTGGTGCGCCCTCGTCCGCGCGCCTATTGCGTGCCAAGCCCAGAAGGGCTGCTGCACCTTCTCGCGGCGAAGGATGCGCACGAGGTTGGCGCGCTACTCGGAGCCAGACGCTGCTCGGGACGGATCTGCTCAGCAGCGACGGCGTCCCGCATCCGCGCACAGGCAGCGTGGGACGGGTGAGGGTGCCTTCTGTGGCGTCCATGGGGCGTCCTCACATCCCGGCCGGGGTGGCGGGCGGTGAGGAGGAGTATCGTACAGGAATACTATACGGTCAGTGAACTTCGTAGAAATATACTCTACTAATGATTCCGGACCAAAAGACCGTTCCGAAGCGGGCGGGGTCGGACCGCGGGCGAGTTCGTTAACCCTCGGCCCTACCACCCCGTTACCTTGTTTGAATAAACTGGCCCGGAGGCGCCCAATGCTCAGACCCTTCCTTGGTGCAGCTTTGGCTGTCGTTGCCGCCGCGTGTGCACCTGGTGCGCGTTCCCCCAGTGCCGACAGGCCCACCACTGCCGAGAGTAGACTTTATGCCTGTCAAATGCGGGGCGCTGCGGCAGAGGATAGGGTGCACGGCCCCCTGAGCGACATGAGCATAGACGGCGCGATTGTCCGCGCTCAGGTCACGCAGGCCTGCATGCAAGGCCAACCAGTCGAACGCGACCAGCCACGTCCAGGCTACCCGGCGTTACGATGAGACCCCACCAACAGAGCGGGGCGGGTAGGGAGTGTGGCAAACCTGCCTGACCAGGGAAGCGGGGCCGACCTGGAACCAGCAAGGTCCCTCGCGGGCATGTTCCAGCCATACGCATTTTTGGCTCTTATTCTCGTCGTGTTCACTTCATGCTCGCGCACTGGCTGATGCGATTCCTAAGGTAGCCCACGTGATCCGAGGCGGCGACGTCATGGCGTTGGTTCTTCCGGGGCAGTTTCCTCTTCCGCCTCTGCCGCCGATTTTTCCCATCCTGTGGTTCACCGGTTTCGCTGCAGTCTTCTGGGCGCTGGTCGCCTGGTGGGTGTGGGGCTGAGACATGCTCAAGACCACCCTCATCGTCACCTTCCTCTGGCTGATGGGCACCTCTGACTGCGGCGCAGGAGATGCGCTAGGCCGAGTTGGTGGAGGTGGCCCCATGGCAAACCCCACCCCGGCCGTCGTCGGCCGTCGCGTGGCCGACCAGGAGGGTGTTCACACCCTCGATCACCTGCTGCTGCAGATGGACATCTCCGCATGCGCCGAGGCGGCTGCTGGCGTGCCTTTGGCGAAGAACAACGCGGCGTTCCTGGCCGCCAAGCACATCCGCCTCCAGGCCATGCGCGACCGGCTGGGTGGGGGTGCTGCCGAACGTGACGGGGGAGGAGCAGGGTGGCCGATGAGCAGGGGGATACTGAATGGCGCGTCGTAAAGCCAAGTGGGCCGTGGCCCTGGCTCTCGTGAGAGACTATGGCCCGTCTATCCGGCGCAAGAAGGCGTCGGTGGGTTACTCCAAGGCCGTGGAAGCCGTGGAGCGGCCGCCCCCGAAGCCTCCAAGGCGTATCCTGCGCGGTGCCAGGCGGGTCTGCTACTACGACGAGCTTTGGCGCCGTGGCGCGATCGACGATGCCCAGCGCGAGGCCTTCGATCGCTACCTGATGGAGAGCGAGATGGAGCAGGGGGCGCGGGACCGTCCGATCTCCTCTACGGGCCGCACGCCGCCCTGGCTGCAGGGGCATCCGGCCAAGATGCAGGTGAGGGCGGCTGTCAGCTTGCGTGGTGTGCGGTCGGCGGTGGGAAACAACGGGCGGGCGCTAGCGGATCTGTTGGTGTTCGAGAACTTCTCGGTGCGGCAGATCTCGGAGCGGCGGGACGAAGACCAGAAGGTCACGATGGGGTAGGTACAGGCCACGCTTACGCGGCTGGCTGAGTGGCGGGGCTCCTGAGGCATGAACGCTCTTCGCCCTCGGGAGCGATCTGCCGCAGAGGAAGACGTGACGCGGTCACTGTATATGCGAACAGCCAGGAAGAAAGATTTTAAGATGTTCGGTTACTTATAGGCTCGGGTAATCTGACTTTGGGATGCCGCGAACGGGATATCTTGGTCAGCGCTTTGGGATGCGGGCGAGATACAGCGGCGAGGCGCACAGGGCCAACGCAAGCTGGTCCTCACTTACCCTCATGAGTGGCCCGGATGTTGGATGCACATGGCGTCAGGCAACGCTCGACGGGTGTGTCACACGCTCCCCATCAAGGAGATAGTTCCGACTCATCGTCCGGAGCCTGACCGCCTCGGGCGCTTTTCGTTCCATGGCTATGCCGCCCGGGTGGTGACGGAGCCTCTTCACCCGCCGACCTCAGGCGGATGGTGCCGGGTAAGCCACTGGTCGATCTGTCGGCACACATGGTCGAGGTCCGTCGAGCCTTCCCAGTCGTCGGCATCCATATTGGGCCAAGTGACACGGAACATGGTCCCCTGGGCGTTCGCATCGATGACGACCCCTCGGTAGATGTAGCTAGGTCCACCGAGAGGGCCCAGCTGCTCCGTAATGCGTGGCGGGTCTGAGGTGGGCGGATCGGAGGACATGCGCGGAGGATAGCACGGCAGAACCAAAGCATGCGGCCCTGTCGATCATGTCCGACCGCCTCGGCGCGATAAAAAAACCCGCGTAGCGATGGTGCAGGGCCCTCATCGGTCAAGGCTCTTCGCTTGCTAGGACCCCCGATCTGAAACCGGTAAGTCCGCCAGTTCTTCACTCAATACCCTGGCCATCGCTGCATCGAGTGTCGCCCCGAGGGTGACGCGAACAATCAGTTCATCTCCTGGACTCTTGCCGTAAGGGGCCGTGCGGAGGACCAACTCGATCTCTTCTCTCACAGCGGTCGCCATGGCAAGACGCTCCGAGCGGTCTGGCGTGTTCGGCAGAAAGCGTCGGATTGCGCGGACAAACGCCTCCTCCAGCTGAGGGGAGGGCAGGTTGCCGAAAGTCATTTCTCTGTTCCGGGAAACCCGCAGCGGGAAATGCCACAGCGCGGGATTGAAGGTCAGTTACATCCAACAATCTTGGGCTGCAACGAACGCAGCGTAACGATAAGTAACAGAAACCTAAGATCCATCGACCCTGGGGCGCCTCACATTCGGAGTGAACTTTCCGTGGTCAGGCGGCCACGTAACCCGCCGCTCGCAACCTACTGTCGAGCGGGGGCCGTTCTGGGTTAGAGGCAACGATCCGCTCAGAGTTGCCATCCGGCTTCGCGAGTTCCACGAAAGTCACTTCGCCAGTCAGTCTAACCTTCGTAGCCACCGCAATTGCCGCCTTGGGCGCCGAGGCCCCAGACCTGTAGCTAGAATAGGTCAAAGTGCCTCGAATCATGTTCCAGGCAATGCCGTCGAGCTGGACCATGTAGGTGATCATGGCAGGGGCGGTCCTCGGTCGTCTTGGTCCAGCCAAGCGAGCCAGCTCGAACAGGGCATGTGTGGACCCGGGGGCCAGTTCGCATGGCGAAGCCGAAGCGGGCAGTGCTGGCCTTCATGCCTTCCCCTCCTGGCACGCTCGGTACCCGCTCTGCTCGGCCGCCGCCGAAGCAGGCAGGTCCGCACTACCAGACGCTCGAGCATCAGCGCTGGCGCGCCGAGGTGACCCGCAGGGCCGGTGGTATGTACCAGGCGTCCCGCTCTGGGCGCTCCGGTGTCCGCCTCTTCGCCGACCAAATTATCCAGATGAAGGACGGCGGTGCCCCCTTCGACCCCACCAACGGTCAGGCCCTCTGCGGGCCTGCCACATGGCCAGGACGGCGCGTGCCAGGGCAGCCCGACAGGCCCGACCCCTACTATCCCACCGGCCAGCGTAGGCGCCGCTGGCGGCCCGTCTAGGCCGCAACGGCAGGGAAGATGGAAGGTGCTCATCGCCCCTGCACCGGCCCATGGGCTGCAGGCCGGAATCAGCCAGTCCGGGCGGTGGGATGCTCCACTCCTGCAAGCTCAAACACTTAGGATCATCTCAAGGCGTAAATCATGGATACATTGTAACTACTGGTCCATATTTACGTCATGGTCCCCATCTATGCCTCCAGCGCCGAGCCTGGAGGCTTGGAACCTGATGGAGCGAGGATGATCCAGGAAGCTACCGAGGACCCCCGACGCGCGCTGGAGGATGCCTTTTTTGCGCAAGAGCAGGGTGGGCTTCTGCGCCACGGCGATCCCACCAATGTGCACGACATGCGTCCGCAGGCCCTTTCTGCTGCTTCCGGCATCACCGATCCCGCGCTGCTGGCCCGACTGGTTGCGGCCGGGATCGACGGGGATACGCTCACCTGCCTTTCGCTCGTGCCGCTGGTGGCCGTGGCCTGGGCAGATGGCGCCCTGGACAGCAAGGAACGGGCGGCGCTCCTCAACGCCGCCGGCAACAGCGGGATCGAGCGGCATGGCGCGGCCTTTCACCTCCTGGAGAGTTGGCTTGCCCATCCGCCCCCGCCGCAACTGATCGAAGCCTGGAGCCATTATGTCCGGGACCGCGCCGCGGTGATGGAGCGCGACGCAAGTCGGGCCCTGCGGCTCCATCTCCTCGGTCGTGCTCGGCACGTGGCTGAGGCGGCGGGCGAGCTCCTCGGCCATGCCCAGCGTGTCTCGCCAGCGGAGCAGGCGATGCTGGAACGGCTGGAACGCGCCTTCGGCTAGCGCCTCAGCGGTTCCAGCATCCGGCCGGAACGCGCCAAGCACCATCGCCGGAGGGGGGATCCAAACTCTGGCGCGGCCAGGGGTTTCCAACCGCACGGGGGCTCACGCGCAGATTCTAGCGCTCTGGTCGGATGACATAAGTCAGACGCTTGGGAGAATTCAGACATGCCCTGCTGCGGCAAGCGCCCGGGCGCAGGTCGGCCGAAGGACAGCAAGGACTGCATCAATCCCCCGGCTCGGTACCTGCCGGTGATCAATGGTCTGACCTCGCTGGAGTTCATGCAGGCGGTCTATCAATCGCCGGATGCTCCGCTGGGCGCCCGCATGGAGGCGGCAAAGGCCGCGCTGCCGTTCGAGTACCCGAAGCTGGCGGCGAAGGGCGAGGATGACGGCGTTCCGCCCCAAGACGGCGGGGGCGCCGATCTGGAGCCGGTCTGGCCGCTCATGCCTGCGCTGCCCGATCTGGACCATGCCGCGGCGGAGCGCGCCGTGCGGGTCTCCAACCGCCTGCGCCTGGCCGATGTGCCGGGAAATCCGACCCTGGCCGAGGCTGCGGGCGAGTCCAGCAATACCATGTCCTCATGCTGGCGGCGGCTGGCCGGATGGCCCACCCAGCGAAATAGCCGCATTGGGTGACGCCGAGCACGCTGCACAGCCGGTGCACGAGGAACTTTTTCTCGCCTCATCGATGAGCGCGAACCTCACCGACTTCCCTCCCTGACAAAAAGCAGTGGCCCACTTGAGGACGTCCCGCTCCTGATGAAGGATCTCGTTCTTCCGCCTCAACCGATTCAACTCGGCTGCGACGTCTTCCTGCCCGGAGCGGTCCGGCTCATCGATCCGTCGGTCCCCGCTCTGGCTGATCCACCGAACCAGCGTCGACAAACCAATCCCAAGATCCTCGGCGATCTCGCGCTGGCTTCGCCCACTTGTCCGAACCAGCCGAACCGCCTGGTCCTCAAATTCCTTCGTGAACCGTCTATGCTGCGTGATGGAGTTCCCTTTGCCTTATCAGGAACCCTCGACTTTTCTAGGGCAAGTCCACTGCCGGGTTGTCATCGTTCGTATGCGAGCCCATTAGCCCGCCCACGACCACCTCAGGCGGCGAACTGCCGAGGGGAAGACTAAGCCCGAGGTCACCCGCTATCTGAAACGCTTCGTGGCACGCGACATCTTTGGCTATCTCTGCCGGCCGCCATGCCCGCTCCAGACAGTTCCAGCATCCTCTTGATCGCTTTAGGAGCTTCAACGCTCCTTTTGTCACGGTGACGAGGCGTGCGCGGGCTTTTATGCATTCACGGCAGTAATATCACGCACTCGTCAGAACGAATCGTGACCACTAGGCGGTCGCCCGGCACGCCGCCACAGGGTGGCTGCACGGCACGCAACTCCGCGCCGCCAATGTCTAGAACATATTCCTCGGCGAGGCCGAGGAAGGAGGCAGCGCGGAGTTCCGCGTGAAGGGGAGGGACGTCGGGCTCGCGCGTCAAACGGACATGCTCCTTACGAATGCAGGCCAGCACGCGGCTGCCAGCAGGCGGGGCAAGGCCGCCGCCGAGCGTGCCGCGCAGGGTGGCTCCCCCGGGCAGGCGGACTTCGGCGCGTTCGCCGTGCTGCCTCAGCATCTCTGCCTCCAGAACATTCAGGCCGAGGAAGCGCGCGATGAAGGGTGTGGCGGGGCATCTGAAGACTTCGCGGGGGCTGCCCTCCGTCTCCACCCGCCCTGCATTCATCACCAGCAGTCGCTCTGCCAACCCGAAGGCTTCGGTCTGGTCGTGGGTGACATAGATCGCGGTGAAGCCCAACCGGTCCTGCAGCACCTTCAATTCCATCCGCATGTGCTCCCGCAGGGCGGCGTCGAGATTGGAGAGTGCCTCGTCAAACAGCACCAGCCGGGGTTCGTGGATCAGCGCACGGGCGAGGGCCACGCGCTGCTGTTGGCCCCCGGAGAGCTGGGTGGCGGACTTCCCTGCAGCATGGCCGAGGCCCACGATATCGAGCATGCGCGACACCCGCGCCGTAACGTCCGCCTTCTGCATCCTGCGGACGCGCAAGGGGAAGCCCACATTCTCCGCCACCGTCATGTGCGGCCAGACGGCGTAGGACTGGAACACGATGCCGAGCTGCCTTTCCTCGGCCGGCAGATTGATCCCCCGTGCAGAGTCAAAGACGGTCTGGCCGCCGATCTCGATCATGCCGGAATCCGGGGTCTCCAGCCCAGCAATGCAGCGAAGCATCGTCGTCTTGCCGCAACCGCTGGGACCGAGCAGGGCCAGGGTATGGCCCTTGCCCGCGCCGAAGGACACGCCGTCCAGCGCGCGATGGGCGCCGTACCTTTTCTCCACCCGCTCAATGCGGATGAAAGATCCTGGTTCGTTGCTGCCGTCCATATGTGCGCCTCAGGATTGGCTGATGGAGGTACGGGTGAGACGGAACATAGCGAAAGCGAGGAGGAGCAACACGAGCTGCACTACCGCCAGTGCCGCGACATAACCTGAGCTGCGGTCGGCCAGCAGCACCAGTGCCACGCTGATCGTCTCCGTTCCCTGAGCGTAGAGGAGGATGGTCGCGCCCAGCTCCCGGACGAAGATGACGAAAAGCATGAGCCAGGCGGCAGTCACCGCCGGACGCAGGAGCGGCAGCAGTATCCAGCGCATGCTCTGCCCCCAGCTCGCGCCGCTTGCCCGCGCGCTGGCCTCAAGCTCCGGGTTGATGGCCAGGAACATGGCGGAGACGGCGCGGGTAGCGAATGGAAAGAAGCGCGCCACATAGGCGATGAGCACAATTGTCAACGTGCCATAGAGCGGCGTCCGGATCGCGAGGATGAGGAAGCCGAGGCCGAGGATGATGCCGGGAATACCCAACGGCAGAGAGAGGACCGCATCCGCGATCGCGCGCCGCTGCGGGGCGCCGCGGTTCAGGTAGTAGGCCTGCAGGACCGCGAAGATCGTGCCCAGCGTTGCCCCGACCACGGCGAGGATGAGGCTGTTCACCACCGCCCCGCGCGTCAGGTCGAAGCCGGTCAGCACGTATTCGAAGTTCGATAGCCCGGCGCGCGCGATGTCGAATCGCCCGGTCCAGAGGCGGGAAAGGGAGACCATGACGAGGGCCATCGTCGGCAGTGCCACGGCGCCGCCGATGTAGATGGCCTCTAACATCAGCGCGGCGGCCTTGCTTGCGCGGCCCAGCGGCAGCACGCGCGGGCGATAGCCCTTGCCCGTGACGATCTCGAACCGCCGGCGGGAGAGGTAGCGGCGCTGCGCCAAGGCCAGCAAGATCGTCACCCCCAGGACCAACACGCCGAATGCGGCCGCGCGCCCGAAGTCCGCAGGATACTGCACGGCGGCGAAGATCTCGGTCGGCATCGTGCGGATGCCGCTGGGCTGGGCGAGTGCCAGCGGCACGTCGAACAGCCCCGCGCTGGTGATGAAGACGACGAGTGCGCCAGAGATCAGCGCCGGGCTCACCAGCGGGATGCTCACATGGCGGAGCGTGTACCAGAAGGACGCGCCATGGACACGCGCCGCGTCCTCCAGCGCCGCGTCCATCTGCCGCAGCGGCGAGATGACGAAGAGATAGACGTAGGGCGTATAGAAGAGTGTCAGCACCCAGATGACGCCGCCCAGGCTGTAGATGTCGATGAAGGACAGGTCCAGGCCGAATTGCCGCAGGAAGAAGCCCTGCAGCAGCCCGCTCCCCGGCGCCATCAGGTAGATCCAGCTGATCGCCCCGACATAGGGGGAGAGAAAGAAGGGGATGAGATTGCCCACCTCCAGCCAGCTGCGGCCGGGCATGTCCGTGCGGGCGACAAGCCAGGCCAGGGTGAAGCCCAGAATGCAGCTCAGCACGGTCGCGCCGGCACCACAGATCGCGGTGTTCCCGACGGCCTCCCAGAAGCGCGCCTCTCCGAGCACGCGGGCGAAGTTGGCGAGTGACAGATGCGCGCCGCTCTCGTCCCAGACGAGGAGGCTGCGGATGAGCGTGGCCAGCAGGGGGCCGAGGACAAGCAGGACCCCGGCTAGTACCCCGGCTGCCGGCAACGCGCGCTGGAGGCCGACAAGGCGGTGCCGGGGCACTGCCTCAGGCACGGCGGGCGCTAGCTCACGCCCGATTCCGGCCGCACTCATGCCGCGCGCCAGGGGATATCGGCACCCTCGGGCACGTGGATGACGTGCGCGTTCAACGTCAATGCGAGCAGGGTATAGTAGCCGACGAGACCAGTGAGATCGACGATACCCTGCTGGCCAAGCCGCTCGCGCACCCGGTCGTAGAGCGGCTGGGGCACCGCCCCGTCGCGCAGCAGGGTGGCGCAGTACTCCTGTACCAGCGTCTCATCGGGCTCTTCGAAGCCCGCATCCTCGCCCCGGCCAAGGCGAGCCAGCGCGGCCTCGGGCACCCCCATGCGCTCCGCGATGGGCGCGTGGGCGTACCATTCGTAGTCGCAGCGCCAGTGCCGGGCCACAGTGAGGATCGCGACCTCCCGGAGCCGCTCGCGCACCGCGCACTGAAAGCGGAGATAGACGCCAAGCCCCTCTACCTTCGAGGCCAGTGCCGGGCTGTGGAGCAGGGCGAGGAAGGGCCCGCGCACACCACCGCGCGCGCCCGTCGCGATGCGGTTATAGACCTCGGATTGCGCGGGGCTCAGCGCCTCGGGATCAAGGGGCGGTAGGCGGCTCATCGGGCTGTCTCCGGCGCCAGCGTGCCCATGAAGTCGCCCAGCGCCGCCGCAACCGCTTCTGGCTGCGTATTCCGGTGATCCTGATCGGCTGTTCCAGCCGAAGGTGATCACCCAATCCGGTGATCATGATCACCTGCCACGCCTTTGGGTTTGGCAGGGGGACGGGGCCGGGGAGCAGTACGGCCGACGGTTGTAGACTT
>NZ_JBNBZS010000085.1:0-21109 GCF_049629625.1 Roseomonas chloroacetimidivorans
CGGCACGGGCTGTTCTCCTGCTACGAGGCCTTCATCCATATCGTGGACTCAATGGTGAACCAGCACGCCAAGTGGCTGAAGAGCGCTCAGGCAATCCCGTGGAGACGACCTATCGCCTCGCTGAACTACCTGCTGACCTCCCATGTCTGGCGCCAGGACCATAACGGCTTCAGCCATCAGGATCCCGGCTTCATCGACCATGTCGTGAACAAGAGGGCGCAGGTGGCGCGCATCTATCTGCCGCCCGATGCAAATACGCTACTCTGGGTCACGGATCACTGCCTCCGCAGCTGGGACCGGATCAATGTCATCATTGCCGGCAAGCAGCCCGAGCTGCAGTGGCTCGACATGGATTCGGCGATCAAGCACTGCACCCAGGGCGTGGGCATCTGGGAATGGGCAAGCAACGACAGCGGCGGCGAGCCCGATGTCGTCATGGCCTGCGCCGGCGACGTGCCGACGCTGGAAGCACTGGCCGCAACAGACCTGCTGCGGCAGCATTTCCCCAGCCTGAAGGTCCGCTTTATCAACGTCGTCGATCTGATGACGCTGCAACCTCGGGCGCAGCATCCACACGGACTGACCGACACCGACTTCGACACCTTGTTCACCACCACCAAGCCGGTCATCTTCGCCTATCATGGCTATCCGACGCTTATCCACCGTCTGGTCTACAAGCGCACCAACCACCGGAACTTCCACGTCCGGGGCTTCGAGGAGGAGGGAACGACCACCACGCCCTTCGACATGGTAGTGCGCAATCGGCTCGACCGCTTTCACCTCGTGGCTGACGTGATCGATCGTGTCCCAGGCCTCGGAACGGCCGCTGCTTACGCCAGGCAGGCGATCCGGGACAAGCTGACCGAGCACGAGCGTTATATTCGGCAGCATGGCACGGACATGCCCGAGGTCCAGGAGTGGCGTTGGCCGCACGCCGTCAACAAGTCAGCGCTTCCGCCGGCCGAAGCGCCGTGTCTTTGATCCCGCGAATCATGAGGTCTTTGCGTGGGCGGCTTGATCTGTGGGAGGCGGGTCTGATGCCATTCCCTCCGGAATGGATCGGAGGCAGCGCAGGCTGCCACGGCTCCGCTGAGACCGCCAACGTGACAACGCCCGTTGAGGTGCAGCTGAACCGCACCGGGTTCCCTCGAGGCTCTAACTCTTGAGAGGATGGACCCATGACGAAGAAGACCTCGAACCGGTATTCGCCTGAGGTCCAGGATCGGGCGGTACGGATGGTGCTGCATCGAGGCCGGCGCGCCGAAGCGCGTCGTCTGCACCATCAAGTTCCAGGGGGCGACCGACCACGAGACGGCGGAGGCCTTCGCCGCCCTCCCCGCGGGCGGGTGCTGCATCTCCATCACAACAGGCACGAGTTGGCCTTCCTCTGGTCGCGGCCCGACGACGCATGAACGCGGTCTGGAAAAAGGGGCGCTCCCATGCGAGGTGGGAACGCCCCGGCCTAACGGCGGCGCGGAGAGAGAGGCGCCGCCGGGTCTCAGACCTCGATGCCGGCGGGCGTCCGGCCCGAACCGGTCTTGGGCAGGATGAGGTGCATGATCAGCAGGCCGACCAGGTAGAGCACCGACGCGATGGCGAACAGCACGTGGTAGTTGCCGTTCGTCGCATCGAGCAGACGGCCCACGCCTATCGAGACGAACATGCCGACGATGTAGGCGCAGAACCCGCCGATGCCGACGACCGAGCCGACCGCGCTCTGCGGCATCGTGTCGGAGACGATCGTGTAGACATTCGCCGAGTAGCCCTGGTGCGCGGAGGCGGCGATGCCGATCAGCAGGACCGCGGCCCACATGTTCGACACCTGCGAGGCAAAGAACACCGGCAGCACGCAGAGGCCGCAGACGAGGAAGGCAATCTTGCGGGCCCGCAGCGTTCTCACGCCCTTCTTGATCAGGTGCGAGGACAACCAGCCGCCGCCGATGCTGCCGACATCTGCCATGCAGTAGATGATGATCAGCGGCAGGATCGCGCCGAACAGGTTCACGCCATACTGCTTGGACAGGAAGCCCGGCACCCAGTTCAGGTAGAACCACCACACCGGCGCGCTGAAGCAGGTGCCGACGATGTTGGCCCAGGTGCCGCGATAGCGGAGGAGCTGCAGCCAGGGCAAGCTAATCTGCGCCGCCACCGGGTCGCTGCGGATGTAGGAGAGCTCCGCCGCCGAGACCTTCGGATGCTCCTCCGGCTTGCGATACATCGCGAGCCAAACGACGACCCAGATGAAGCCGATACCGCCGGTGACGAGGAACGCGCCCTGCCAGCCCCAAACCATCAGCAGCAGCGGCACGATGATCGGCGCAACGACCGCGCCGACATTGCTGCCGGCATTGAAAATGCCGGTGGCGAGCGCGCGCTCCTTTGCCGGAAACCACTCCGACACCGCCTTGATCGAAGCCGGGAAGTTGCCGCCCTCGGAGAGGCCGAGGCCGGCGCGGGCGATCTTGAAGCCGAGCACACTGCCCATCAGCGCATGGACGCAGGCAAAGAAGCTCCAGGCGGCCACGGCGGCCGGCAGGCCGAGCCGGATGCCGACCTTATCCAGCAGGCGACCGACGCCGATATAGCCGAAAGCATAGAAGAGAGAGAAGGCGGCAACGATGTCGCCGAAATCCGACTCGGTCCACTTCAGATCCCCCATCAGGGTGGTCTTCAGCAGGCCGAGAACCTGACGATCCATGTAATTGATGGTCGTCGAGAAGAATAGCAGCCCACATATCGTCCAGCGATAGCGGCCGACGACGGCTAGGGCCTTTCCTGGAAGGCTCTGGATGGCCTCGTTTGTCCCAGTAGACATCTCCAATCCCTAAGCTCGACACGTATGAGGTGGAGCGGGTGACGGGTTAGGGTGGATGCGTCCCCGCCAAGAGACGCCGCCATGCCCCGCCTGCCAGCCCGCTTCGCCGCGGTGATCCTGAGCCTTGCTCCACTCTTTTTCCAGCGGAGTTGGCGTCGTGCCGAGGTGCTCCTGATGGTGGCGATCCTGGCTCAGGGCAAGCGCACCGTAACCAGCTTGCTGCGCATCAGCGGGCTCGCACGAGAACGGCGCTTCGAGAACTATCACGGAGTTGTCTAATCGCGCCTGCCCGATCAAGCATCCTTCTTCCTTTTCGCCTAACCAGGGGATGACGTTCTGCCGGTCAGGGTTGTCTTCGCGGTCAGGGCTGAGGCTGCTGCCGCACAATGGTGTTCAGTGAAGGATCTCACGATGTGCTTCAGCGCGGTCCACCGGCCGCAGCGGTGATATCGTGATGTTCCTGACCACGTCCCGGCAGGGACGCCTCTCCGCCTGGCTGGGCGGAACCGATGATCTCGCCGGTAACCCGTATGCTGCCCTTACGATTACCCACATCTTCGGTGTGATCCGATGGAGATGCCGAAAGCGATGTCATGGAGGCGGGTCATACCGCGCCAGACGACCATGTTGCCGGGAGGCGGATCATTCTTGCGGGCGAGGTAGCCGCCAAGCATGGCGATTTGCAGCAGATAGGCGGCGAGCGTAGGTTGCTTGAGGCGTGGTGGCGATCGTGATCCCTCGATCCGATCGAGCGCACTTATCTCGGCAGCGGTGAGAACGCTGTGGGGCGCTGCATCTGGCTTGGCACGCGCCGACATGGTGACGAAGAATATGCGCCAGCTGACCACCGTGATGAGGGCGAGGAACTTTGCCAATCGCTCGGCTGTCTCAAGCCTCGCCTCTTCAGCACGGCAGCCGGATTTCATGACCTTGTGGAATACCTCCGCCTTCCAGCGTAGAGCGTACCAGCCGAGCTTCTCGACGGCCGCGGAGAGGTTCTCCACCGGCAGATTGGTCACCAGCTTCCAGTCGATTGGTGCGCGACCGGGCCGCGGGTTTTCTTCGACGGCGTGGATGTAGGTCATCACCTGCGGACGGTAGCGCTTCTGCTTGCCCACCGGCGGCAATGTGTTGATGGCAGCGAACTTTACCTGCAGCCAAACCGTCTCGTCTTGATCGACCGTGATGCGATGACGGCCCGCCCAAGGCACCGCCGCGAGTTGGACAAAGACGCGATGAGCAGGATTGTGTGGAACAGCATCGACAGGGCGCTCGGCCAGCCTGTTCGTCTGCACCCGCACGAGGAAGCTGGTACCAAGGTCCAGCGCGGCGCAATAGAGCTCGTAGATATCGCTCTCCCTGTCACCCACGTGCACGCAGCGCTCGGGCGCGCCAACAAGCTCGATGGATTGGCGTAGGTTCTCCAGCCAGCGGTAGCTTTCCTTCATCTCGATCGGAACGCGAGTGGGATTGATGTGCCGCTTGAGGGCAAGCGTTCCCTTGAATTTCGATCGTGTCCAAAACTTCACCGCAGTCAGGCCGATGGGTGTCCCGGTGAGGGTGACGGCCATGCTCGAATGCATCAGCATTCCGCACAAGGTCTGCACGTTGGGCTGCCCGGCTTTGTAGCGCCCAGCATTGACGGTTTTAGTGAAGCCGATCTTGCCTGGCTGGGCGCGGCTGTAGATGAACTCAGTCGTATCCTGCAGGAGAAGGATCGGACCTTCGCTCGCAGCTACGCGCGCCGCGGTTGCGGCGAAATGGCCGGCCAGAACGCTATGTTCGGTCACACGCGGGTTGTCAAAGAAGCGATAGGCCGCCTTTGCCGCCGCCCAGTCGCCGCAGGCTGCTGGTATTGGCTTGCCTGGCGCGGCTGACAGTTGATCCAGCAATCGTCGTAGCCGACGGGCCAGACGCTTATCGGGAAGGGTTGCGGCAGAGAGCTCTTCCTCCTGCCAAGCCGCTACGCTGGTGCTGGTCTCTTTCCGCATTCGTGACGCCTCCGTGGGTCGGCGGCACAGACAGAATCACGGCAGATTCGTAAGAGGCAATAGGTTCGCCGAAGATGTGGGTAATCGTAAGTATGCTGCCTTGGCCAGGGCGGGTTCGGCGCAGAACGCCTCACCACTGGACCACATTGCATGCAGAACAGCGGCGAGCTTCCGTGCTACGGCCACCACGGCCTTCTTGTGTCCGTTTCTTGCCTTCAAACCAAGGCCCCAGCGCTTCTGGACCGAGTCTGACCTTGAGCAGGTCAGCACCTGATGAGCTGCCTCGTAGAGGTAGGTGCGCAATAAGGGGTCGCCGCAACGCGAGATGCGCCCTGAAATATCGGTCTCGCCCGATTGATAGCGCGACGAGGTCGGCTCAAGTCAGGCGCCCACTCTGCGGGCGCCCTGGAACAGCCTGGGATCCTTCACGGTACCCACATAGGTCAACGCCGTGATGGCGCCGACACCGGGCGCTGTCATCAGCAGTCGGCAGCGCTGGTCACGGGACTGTCAGGAATTTCGTGTGGGACCGCGATGATCAGGTGGTGGTGAAGCGGTCCTCGAAGAGGATGGCGAACTGCGCCTTGGCGGCGAGCCATTCCCGTGCGGGCACCCTCCACTCCTTGGCGGCCAGGTTCAAGACAAGGAACAGCAGCTTCAGCACAGCCTCGTTGTGCGGGAAATGGCCACGGGCCCGCACCGCGCGGCGGAGCTTTGCGTGCAAAGCCTCGATCGCGTTGGTCGTGTAGACCAATCGACGTACCTCGGAGGGGAATGCATAGAACGGGATCACCTCCGTCCAATGCCTGCGCCAGGAGGCGACGATGGCCGGATACTTGCGCCCCCAAGGTCCGTCCGCGAATTCGTCGAGTGCAAGATGCCCGGCCTGGGCATGCGGGGCGCGGTAGATCTCGTTCAGCGCCGCAGCGGCTGTCTTGCGATCCTTGTAGCAAACGAGGTCGAGCGAGCTCCGGATCAGGTGGACAATGCAGGCCTGGACCTGGGTGCGAGGGAACACGGCCGCGATCGCATCGGGGAAGCCCTTCAGCCCGTCGACGACCGCGATCAGGATGTCCTCGACCCCGCGCTCGCGCAGTTCGGTCATGACCCGGAGCCAGAACTTGGCGCCTTCGGTCTGCTCGATTCAGAGCCCCAGCACCTCCTTGGTGCCGTCGGGCCGGACACCTAGGGCGACGTAGACGGCCTTGTTGCGGACCGTGCCCTCGTCACGGACCTTGACCCGCAAGGCATCTAGGAAGAGCAGCGGATAGAGCGGCTCCAGCGGCCGGGCCTGCCATTCGGCCACTTCCTCGAGCACGGCATCGGTCACCGCGCTCACCAGGTCGGGGGAGACCTCGATGCCGTACAGCTCCCGCAGGTGCCCCTTGATCTCCCGCGTGCTCATGCCGCGCGCGTACATCGACACGATCTTGTCGTCGAAGCCGGGAAAGCGGCGCTGGTAGCGGGCGATCAGCTGCGGATCGAAGGTCGCCAGCCGGTCGCGGGGGATCTGCAGGTCCAGCTTGCCGGTGCCGGTCAGCACCGTCTTGGCGCCATAGCCATTGCGGCTGTTCGGCCGCCCATCGGGCTCCCCGGCCTCGAGGTGGTGGTCGAGCTCGGCGTTCAGCACCCGCTCGGCCAGCGCCTTCTTGAGCCCATCCAGCAGTCCCCCGTCGGCCAGGGCGGCCCGGGGATCACCCCCGGCCAGGAGCTGATCCAGGATCTCGTCCGGGATCGCGGGTGCTTTGCGTCGTGGCATACGATGGCTCCCTCAGCAGCATCGTACGGCCCCACACACGGAATTTCCGATAGTCCCCCGGTCACGTCGGGCAGCGGCAACGACCGCCTTGCTGGCCACTCCCACTTGGTCGCGCACCGCTCGCCACGCCTCCAGCAGAGGCAGCACAATCAGGCTCAACCCCGGGACGCATCGATGCGGGCTCACGCACGGCCGCCTCGAAGTCACGCCCTCCGCAACCGCCGGGCGGCAAGACCAGACCGAAGGTCCTCAGGATGGCACGGAGTTGGGTGGCGAGGTCCACCTCAGAGCATACGAGCTGGCACCGGGCGGTGACCAGCTTGCCCAGCAGCATGCTGTCCCACGATTTGGCCCGGACCTCACGGTAGAAGCCCGTGCGCAACAGCTGCGCCAGCCCCTCGGCGTCGTTCGCATCCGTCTTGTTGGGCCGGAGCGCCATGTATGGTCAAGCCAGCACCGAGCTTCTTCGCGCCCGGACGTTTCTACTGCACAAAGTCTGAGCCAGAGCCCGGATTAAGAGAGCTGACACACGTCCGGCATCAGCCGGGGGCGACCATCTCGGCTATGGCGTCGGCCAATCGGCCCAGCGTCGCACTCATCGACGCAACAAGCGCCGCCGTGCCCGGCCCGGCCCCGGGAACCTCGAGCCGCACCGTCCGCAGATCGCGCCCGCCCCGCCCGTCCCGGACCTGCATGGCTACCTGCGCCAGCAATTCCACGGTCCCACCCGACCCCGCCTCGAAGCGCAGGATCTCGGCTTCCACCACGACATTGCTGTCGCCGCGCAGTGCCCCACCCTCCGCGAAGACGGTCGTGCCGGGCAGGCGCAGCATGAGGTTCTCAGCCAGCACCCGTCCCACGAGATCGCCGAGGGGCTCGCCCCAGCGCTCGTTGTTCAGCACCTGAAGGCGGAAATCCGCGCCGCCGCGAACGATCTCCGGGCGGTCGAGATAGCCGGGGATCCCGACCTGCCGCAGCTCCAGGGATCGCGGCCCGCCACGCCGCTGCGTTCCCGGCACCGCCGTTAGCCGAAAAACCGCCGGCTCAGGTGAGGCACAGCCCGCCAGAAGCAGCCCTGCGCCGGAACCGCAGGCCAGGCCCCTCCGCGTCAGCATGGCCCAGCCCCGCAGCCCTGGCCTTCTTGGTCGCGCTTCATCGTCCGATGGCCCCTCATCTCTCGGTGGCTCTGTCCGTGCGCCCCCGAAGCAGTGCCTCGGGGTGGCGGTCCAGGTAGTCCGCGAGCAGCCGGATTGAGCGGGCGGTGTCGTTGGCCTGTGACAGGAGGCGCTCCATCTGCCGGTTCACGTCGGAATCCCGGCCGTAGCCGCGCTCGATCGAGCCGATGGCGGTATTGGCCCGGCCGATTGCCTGGTCGAGATTGTTCGCGATCGCGGGCAGGCGGCGCAGCAGGGGCGCCAGGCCCGCATCCGTCCTGCGGACGAGGCCCTGCACCTGCTCCAGCGTCCCGGCCAGCGCGTGAACGGCGCTGCGCAGTTCCGGCCCGCCCACGAGCCCGTTCACCGAGGCCAGGGCGTTGTTCAGATTCCGCCCGATCTCCTCGATGGGGAAGCGCTCCAGCTTACCGGCCACGCCGCTCAGAGCGCCCATGATGTCACTGGCGCCACCGCCCTGGCTGGGCAGCACGATGTCGTCGCCCTCCATACGCACCTCGGCCGGCTCGGCCTCCGGCAGGAAGTCGAAGGCGACCAGCATCTGTCCCGTCAGCAGGCTGGCGCTCTGGAGTTGGGCACGCAGGCCCTTGGCGACCATTTGCTGCGCAAAGGCTAGGACATCCTCCCTGGTCCGGGCGCCGCGGCCTCCGGGAAAGGAAATGCGGTCCGGCTCGACCGCGATCCGCACGGGCACACGGAAGGTGCCGATGGCCGGATCATGCTCCAGTGTGCGGCTGAGCACGCTGCCAACGCGGACCCCCCGCAGTTCGACCGGCGCGCCCGGGGAGAGACCGTGCACGGAACCGCCGAAATAGACCAGGAATTCCAGCCGCTCCTTCGTGGTGGCCGCGATCGCGCCCTCCAGGTCGTCAAAGAGCTGGAACTGCGCGTCATCGGGTGCGGGTGGCTGGTCCCGCAGGTTCGGCGGCGTGTCGAAGGCGACCCCGCCGGCCACAAGCGCGCGCACGCTTTCCAGTTCCAGCTTCACCCCCTCCGCCCCGACACGGAGATTCACGCCGGAGGTGTTCCAGAAGCGCGAGCCCTCGCGCAGATACTTGTCGTAAGGGGTGCGGATGAAGGCACGCAATGTAATCTTGCCGTCAAGGTCAGGCGGGTCAAAACCGAGGATCTCGCCGACCGTGACGTCGCGGAAGAACACGGGCGAGCCACGGTCAAGGGAGCCGATTCGGGAGGCATTCAGCGTGACCACGCGCCCGGGCTCGTCCGAGCGTACCCCGGGCGGGTTTTCCAACCCCGTGAACTCGCGCGTGGACGTACCCCCCTCCTCGCCCGGGTCGAACGCGACATAGGCGCCGGACACGATGGTCTCGAGCCCCGACACATTGCCGGCCGTCAGCCTTGGCCGCACCACCCAGAAGCGGGCGTTCGTGGTCAGGCGGGAGCTCATTTCCGTGTTCATGCGGATCTGGACGCGGACCTGCTGCATGTCCTCGCTAAGGTGGATCGACCGGACGGTGCCGATCTGCACGGCCTTGTAGCGCACCGGCGTCTGGCCCGCGGTCAGGCCATCCGCGTTGCGGAAGGTAACCGTGACGGTCGGGCCCCGATTTGCATAGCTGTGCCAGCCCAGATAACCCGCGACCAGCGCCGCCACGATTGGGATCAGCCAGATCAACGAGAAACGTTGCCGCCGCGTGCGCGCCACCTCGGGCTGGCCCAGGGGGGTGTCGCCGGGGGAAGGCGGCCGGTCCTGCTCATCGCTCATCGGCGGCGCTCGTCTCGTTTCGTCTCGGGCTGCCCGGCGGCATCCCATATGAGTCGGGGGTCGAAGGCCTCGGCCGCGAAGATCGTCAGCACCACCACAGCCGCGAAGCAGACCGCGCCAACCTGCGCGGTGATCGAGGCGATGACGCCGAAGCGAACCAGCGAGATCAGCACGGACACGACGAAGACATCGATCATCGACCAACGCCCGATCGCCTCCACAAGCCGGTAGAGGCGCGTCCGGTCGCGCAGCCGGGTGGCGGAGCGGCGGTGGATGCCGACCAGCATCAGGGCCAGGCCGCAGAGCTTCAGCATCGGGATCGCGACGCTGGCGAGGAAGACGATCAGCGCCAGCGGCCAGAAGCCCGTTTCGATGAATTCCTGCACGCCGCCCAGGATCGTGTGCGGCCCACCGCGCCCGAAGGTCACGATGAACATAACGGGATAGTAGTTCGCGGGGATGTAAAGAATGGCTGCGGACAGGATCAGCGCCCAGCTGCGCGCCACGCTGTTCGGCTTGCGCGGGTGCAGCACCGTTCCGCAGCGCGGACAGGGGTGACCGGGATCCGCGGTGCTGAGCAGGCGGCAGCGGTCGCAGCTGATCGGTCGTGCCCGGGCCAGGGCGGGGCCCGCCGCCGCCGCCTGCGCAGCCGAGGCCGTCGCGCCGCACTGGTCCAACGCGTCCCAGACCCGTTGCGGCTCCAACGCGGCATTCACGGCCACCAGGGTCAGCGCCAGCAGGCCGAGCCCATAGGCCGCGGGGCCGACCTGCACCTCCGCCAGGTCCACCAGCCGCGTGTAGGAGACCAGGGCGCCGAACAGGAATACCTCCACCATGGCCCAGGTCCCCAGGCGCTCGTGCCAGCGGAAGGGGAGAAAGAGCCATCGCGGCGGCTGCCGTAGCCGTAGGCCGAGAAGAACCAGCAACAGCAGCAGCAACCTTGCCAGCGGCACCAGCACGAGGGTCAGGAGCACGACGATGGACAGCATCCAGAAGCCGTCCTGGATGAAGGCGGAAGCACCCGTCTCCACGCCGCTGACCCGCGACTGACCCAGCAGATGCAGGCTGAGGAAAGGGGTTGTCATGGTCACGCCGTAAAGCACCAGCCCGGCGAGAGACAGGGCGAGTGGCGTGTCGAGCGAGTTCGCCCGCCTGCGTCGCAGGACGGCCTCGCAGCGCGGGCAGCGCGCCTCCATGCCCGCCGACAAAGGTGGAAGTTGAAGAAGCTTGCCGCAGCCGTCGCACTCGCGGAGATCCCGAAGGCGAGAAACCTTTTCCGTCTTCAGCGAAGGCGTCATGTGTTGAAATTCCAGGAAGGGGGGAAGAGCCGCGAAGCTTCATCCACGGGACAGCCCACTTCCAATCGCCGGAGCCATCCACCGTCGGTAAGAGTCATCCGCCCCCCGCAAGAGAAAGGTCGCTTTTGTCCTGCGAGCCAGGAGAAAGCGAGGTAACATCACAAAAAGCGGGGCATCGACGGGATCTTAGCGTCCTGCGCACCTGCTCTGAGCAACCTTGGGGGGAGAAGTCTTCCGCGGCTCGGCCTTGGCATCGAGCAGGGCGTTCACGCTGCCATGGATAACCTGCCGGATGGCGTCGCGCCGGTCGCCTGTGATACGCTTCCAGTCCATGATAGGTAGCCCACCTGCGGGCAACGTCTTGAAGGTGAGGACCTGCCCAACGAAAAGGGCCGCCGTCAGTCGGCACTCCTCATCGGCCGCCCCGCGTCCCAGCACTCGGGCGACCAGTTCGGCCACTGGACGCACGAGAACGGCCCAGAGTGACTTGAAGGGCCAGGGCTCTCCCTTTGGTGGCTCCAACTCTGCCCGCGACATGAGCAGACTCCATCTCGGATCCCATTCAATCTTCGGTCGGTTCAACAGAAGATCGAGCAGCTGATCCAGGACGGCGAGAATTGCCTGCCGAGGTGCAAGCCCGTCTTCTCCAGTGTCGCGGAGGGCGCCTGAGGCAGTTTCGCTGATCGGCTTGAGGATGGCCTCGACCTGCTTGGCAAGATGGTCCAGGACCGCGCGGTAGAGCTTCGGCTTCCCATCGAAGTAATAGTTGAGTGCGCCCAGGTTCACCCCAGCCCTGGCGGTAATGCTGCGGGTACTGCCGCCAGCATAGCCATGTGCCGCGAACTCCTCAATGGCGGCATCCAGGATTCTCCGGCGCGCGTCCTCGCCGCGAGACGGGACCTCCGCTGGCCCCGCGACCCGGCGGGGCTTGCGGAGGGAAATCTTCTGTGCGGTTACTGTCGCCATGGGGCCATTTAGCCCAGACGATCTCTTCTGGCCCAGACCCTCATCCACCGCCTGGTCAGCCTGATCCTGGTGCTTCCTCTTCACTCAGCAACTGATGGCGGATCAGCCCCAACAGGGCAAGCCATCCGTCAGCTAGTCGAAGAGCATTCTCGCTTCGGCTTCGTCCGCTGGCCAATCCGAGCAGCCGGTGCCTTGTTCCCTGTAGATGGTCAGGTCTTCTATGGCCAATGGGCCATCAAGCCCCAGCCCCATCCAGTGGTCGACCAGGTAGAGGCCGAGCGCTATGGCTCCGGCGGCGGCTATGAGCTGAAGGAGCCGCAACAGCTCAGTAGTGGTACTGCGGATACGGTTGCTGGTAGTAGTAGCCCGGGGTTGTCGCCGCGCCCGTGATGCCGCCCAGCACGCCACCGGTTGCCGCTCCGATCGCGGCACCTCCACCAGCTCCGATCGCCGATCAATCCACCGCGCGCTGCCCCGGGTCATAGGGCTTGGTGCAGCCCGCCAAGCCTGGGATCGCTGCCACGACAGCGCAGAGACGGAAGGAGACGCGCATCCTTGTGGTTTCCCTTATCGAGCCAAGCATCCGACTGAACCGCCGCCCCAACGGTGGAATTTGCGATAAATCACCCTCGTAGGCCACGGCGTCAATCATTCGTTTGATCACGAGGTTTGCAGATCGCCGACTGAACCCCCGCACCGGCCATGTAAGTCGATCGTTTGACTATTTATGCGTCAGGGTCTATCCGACCTGAGCCACCAAGAGAGAGTGTCCCCATGTCGCGCCGGATGACCGCGCGCCTCCTCGGCGACTTGCTGTGCGAGATCCACCGGATCGAAAGCTATCGAGATGGCCACGGCCGCGTGAGCTTCGCCCGAGACGGTCTGCGCCGGGACGCGACGGAGCGTTGCCTCGAGCGCATTATCACCATCGCGACGGCCATTCGCACACTCGATCCTGTTGCACATGCCGAGCTTCGTCAGTCGCTCGTCCTGTCAGGCCATCTGGATCTGCGGCGCTCCGTTGCCCGGATGGACAGTGACGTGCTTTGGCGGCTGGTCGACAGCTGTCGGGAGGAGCTGCAAGAGCGGGTTCTGTCGGCCGCGCGCCTGGTGAAACGGGTTACGCCCTGATGAGTATAGCAGCCTTCCGCATGATGGTGGAGCAGGCATTCCGTCCGCTCGTCGCTCCCGCGCATTCCCAGTTCCGACCCGTCAACCGGGAGGAACCACGCCAGCGGATCAACCGTGAGAGCCTTTCAGCAGCCTGCTAGGACGCCCTCCCGTCCTCGTCGGGCCGATTGCACATGCCCTGGCGCTGGACTCGCCCCGCCTCTGTCGTTCCGGACCTATACGGCAGCCTCTCAGAAAGATTTGCACAGAGTGGGAGATGCGATCCGTCAGCGCCCGCTCCGGTACATGGGCCTCAAGTCCAGTTAGCAATTCGTGATGGAATGCGCCGAGCGCCATACCGATCAGCATGCGTGCAGCGTCGGATGGATGTGGCATATCGTAGCCGTCATTCCGGCTCAGGGTGGCCAGGTAGTCCTCAAGCGCTAGGCGAGCGAGTTCTGGTTTGGCGGCCCCTGTGACCGGAAAGGGACGGGGGATCTGCCCCGCCTCGGAAACCGCGATGCGCATTAGAACGATCGAGCTATCGCGGAAAACCAGAGCCGCCATCTTCGCCAGAAAAGTTTGAAGTGCCTCCTGCGGTGGCCGGGTGCTGTCAACGGTCATCAGCTCAGCTTCTCTGCGAAAGCCCGTTAGCAGCACTTGGAAGAGCTCATCCTTTGAGCCGAACAGCTTGTAGAGCGTCTTCTTCGAGCACTGCGCACTGCGGGCGACCTCTTCCATTGTGGTCAGGCGGAATCCGTGGGCGACGAAGGCGCCTTCCGCGGCCGCCAAAATCCGCTTCCTAGTTCCTCCCCGCTTCCCCGGCCGGAGGGGAGCCACACGCGCTTCGCTGAGCATCCTGCTCACTCCAACCCTGCCCCAGATGCTGCAGTGCAGCGGGAGCCGCTTGACTCGCAGAAGGAAACGGCAGAGTTTCCTCAGAAGGTAAACTGCCTCGTTTCCACTTTTCCTTCAAGGGACGGCAAGGCCCCCGATGATCTTCTTTCTGAACGACGTTGGCGGCATCGAGCCGGCGAGGCGCCGGGGCGCCCTATTGGGCAGCTTGGCCCTAATAGCCACGTTCGCGACCTCAGGCTGCGATGAGAAGGCCAGCACCCCGGCGGCACCGCAGGGGGCACCGCAAACCGTTTCGGTGATCAAGCTCGCACCCGAGTCGGTGACATTGCAGACAACCTTGCCGGGCCGAACCGCTGCTTTCGAAATGGCGGAGATCCGGCCGCAAGTGGGAGGGGTGCTCCGCGAGCGAAAGTTCCGCGAGGGACAGCAGGTAGTGGCCGGACAGCCGCTCTTCCAGATCGACCCGGCCCCATACCGCGCGGCGCTGGCGAGTGCCGAGGCGGCGCTAGCGCGGGCGGAGGCGACCCTCGGGGCAGCGCGCGCTACTGTGACCCGCTACCGCCCACTGGTTCAGCAGAACGCGGTGAGTCGGCTGGACTATGACAATGCAGTCGCGGCACAGAAACAGGCAGAGGCTGATGTCGCTTCCAGCCGCGCAGCGGTCGAAACAGGGCGGATCAACCTGGGCTTTACCAACATCGCCTCGCCCATCGAGGGGCGGACTGGCCGCGCCAGCGTGACTGTCGGTGCGCTCGTGACGGCGGATCAGACAACAGCGCTGCTGACCGTCACGCGGCTCGATCCGATCCATGTGGACATGACCCAGCCAGCCTCCACTCTCCTGAAGCTGCGGCGGGAGATGGAGGCCGGACGGCTGCGACGCACCTCCGGCGACAGCGTTGAGGTCCGGCTGTTGATGGAGGACGGCGTCGAATATAACCATGCCGGCGAGTTGCAATTTTCCGAGGTCACAGTGGACTCGACCACAGGCGCGGTGACCTTGCGCGCGGTCTTTCCCAATCCGGACGGTGTGCTGTTGCCCGGCATGTTCGTCCGCGCACGCGTGACCGAGGGCGTCGCGCATGGGCTGTTGGTGCCGCAGCAGGCGGTAACGCGCAACTACCGCGGCGAGGCAGTGGGCAAGGTCGTGCAAGCGGATGGCACGGTGCAGGAGCGGGTGCTGGCGACGGGGCAGGCCGTCGGCACGCGCTGGCTCGTGAACGGCGGCTTGCAGGCCGGCGACAAGGTCATTGTCGAAGGTGGCCAGAATGTGCAGCCGGGGACCAAGCCCCAGGCCGAAGAGATCACGCTGGAGGAGTTGGACCGGCGCTCGACGGCGCTAGGGCGCCAGCAGACGGAGAGCTGAGGCGCTACCATGGCACGTTTCTTCATCGACAGACCTATCTTCGCGTGGGTCATCGCACTTGGCATCATGCTGATTGGGCTGATCTGCCTGCGCACGCTTCCCATATCCCAGTACCCGACCATTGCGCCCCCAGCGATCCGCATCACCCTCGCCTATCCCGGCGCTTCGGCGGAGACGGTGCAGAACACCGTCGTGCAGGTGATCGAGCAGCAGATGACGGGACTGGACGGACTGCTATACTTCAAGTCCTCCAGCAACCGTGACGGCAGCGCGACTGTCGATCTGACCTTCGCCCAAGGTACTAACCCGGACACCGCGCAGGTCCAGGTGCAGAATAAGCTTTCGCTCGCCGAGCCTCGGCTGCCCGAGACCGTGCGGCAGCAAGGCATCCGCGTCGCCAAGTCCTCCTCGGCCTTTCTTCTGGCGATTGGCTTCGTCTCCAAGGACGGGACGATGAACAGCAGCGACCTGGCCGACTTCATCGCGACCAACGTACAGGATCCGCTTGCCCGCACGCGGGGCGTGGGCGACTATCAGCTCTTCGGCTCACAGTATGCCATGCGGATCTGGCTGGACCCGACGCGCTTGACCGCCCTCAGCCTTATGCCGTCTGACATCGCAACCGCAATTGCCGCCCAGAACGTGCAGGTGGCCTCGGGCGAGTTAGGGGCACGGCCCGCGAAGCCGGGACAGATGCTAAACGCGACGCTGCTCGGCCCGAGCTACCTGAACACCCCCGAGCAGTTTGGGGATATCTTGCTGAGGGTGAATGAAGACGGATCGCAGGTGCGACTGCGCGATGTCGCACGGATTGAGCTGAGCGCAGAGAGCTTTGCCGTGACGACGCAGTACAATGGCCGGCCCAGCGCTGCGATCGGGGTACAGCTGGCCAGCGGTGCCAATGCCGTCGCGACAGCTGACGCCGTGAAGAAGACAATCACTCGGCTCCAGCGAAGCTTTCCGCCAAATATCGAAGTGGTTTATCCTTACGACACCACCCCGTTCGTGAGCATTTCAATCAACGAGGTGGTGCACGCGCTGGTTGAGGCCATGATCCTCGTCTTCGTGGTCATGTTCGTTTTCCTGCAGAACTTCCGGGCGACGCTGGTCCCGACCTTGGCCATTCCGGTCGTGTTGCTCGGCACCTTCGCCGTACTCGCTGGGGCGGGCTACTCGATCAACACTCTCACCATGTTCGCCTTGGTGCTGGCCATTGGCCTGCTGGTGGACGACGCTATTGTCGTGGTAGAGAATGTTGAGCGCCTGATGGAAGCGGAGCGCCTCTCACCGCTGCACGCCACACGCAAGTCGATGGACCAGATCTCCGGCGCGCTGGTCGGCATCGCGCTGGTGCTTTCGGCGGTCTTCCTGCCGATGTTCTTCTTCGCTGGCTCGGCTGGTGTGATCTACCGCCAGTTCTCGCTGACCATCATTACGGCGATGAGCCTGTCCGTGCTGGTGGCCATCGTCTTCACCCCGGCGCTTTGTGCCACGATGCTGCAGCGTCCGAAGCACCACGGTAACAAGCGTGGGGTGTCTGGCTGGTTCAACCGCGGATTTGACCGAATGACCAACGGTTATGTCGGCGGCGTGAGCTTCATGGCGAAGCGCCGCTGGAAGTTCATGGCGGTCTGGCTTGCGGTGGTGGTCGGGCTCGGCGTCCTTTACGTGCGGCTGCCCTCCTCGTTCCTGCCGAACGAGGATCAGGGAGTGCTCTTCGTGCAGATCTCAGCGCCGCCGGGTGCGACCAGCGAGCGGACCGGAGGCGCGTTGGACGCAGTGACGCAATATCTCCTCAAGCAGGAGGGCGAGGCGGTGGAATCCGTCATGGGCATTTCCGGCTTTAGCTTCGCCGGGCGCGGGCAGAACTCTGCCATGGCCTTCGTGCGTTTGAAGGACTGGGCGGTGCGCGAGGAAGAGCGCCTGTCTGCCTCAACCATCGCCGGCCGCGTCATACAGCATTTTGCGGGCTACCGGGATGCACGGATCCTGGCCTTCTCGCCGCCGGCTGTGCCGGAACTCGGTAACGCGACAGGTTTCGAGATGCAGCTTGTGGACGAGGGCGGAAGAGGCCAGGCGGCTCTGAATGCGGCGCGTGACCAGCTACTCGCCTCGGCGTCGGGGAGCCAACTCCTGATCGGCGTGCGACCGAACAGCCAACCGAACGAGCCTCAGTACAGGCTGCAAATCGACTGGGAACGGGCAAGTGCGCTCGGCATCTCTGTCTCTGACATCAATAATACCCTCTCCGCCGCCTTCGGCAGCACCTACGCCGGCGACTTCTTGGACCGCGGACGGATCAAGCGGGTTTATCTTCAGTCTGAAGCGGATTACCGCATGCTGCCCACTGACCTATCACAGTGGTTTGTGCGTAACGGCAAGGGGGCAATGGTACCCTTCAGCACCTTTGCAAGCGCCAGGTGGGAGGTGGGTGCGCCGGGCCTGACGCGCTTCAACGGTATCAGCTCCGTCGAACTCGCAGGCGATGCGGCGCCGGGGCAGAGCACCGGTGCGGCAATGGCTGAGATGGAGCGATTGGCGGCCGAGCTGCCCGCCGGCTTCGGGGTGGACTGGAGCGGCCTTTCGTACGAGGAGCGAGCGGCGGGCTCGCAGGCCGGACCGCTCTATGCCATATCGATCGTCGTGGTCTTTCTTTGCCTTGCGGCGCTCTACGAGAGCTGGGCGATCCCGGTTTCGGTGCTGCTCGTAGTGCCGCTGGGCGTCTTCGGCGCGGTCGCCGCAACGCTGATGCGGGGCATGTCCAACGACGTGTACTTCCAGGTGGCTCTGCTCACGACCATCGGCCTTTCGGCGAAAAACGCGATTCTGATCGTGGAATTTGCCAAGGAGCATTTCGAGGCGGGGGAGACCCTCCTCAGCGCGGCGCTGCACGCGGCGCGAGAGCGGCTTCGGCCGATTTTGATGACGTCACTGGCCTTCGTGCTCGGTGTGGTGCCGCTGGCCATTGCGACCGGCGCGGGCGCGGGCGGCCGGACGGCCATTGGTACGGGCATCATTGGAGGCGTGGTCACGGGCACGGTGCTGGCGGTGTTCTTCGTGCCGCTCTTCTTCGTGCTGGTTCTGACGCTGTTCCGCACGAAGCGGGCCAGCGAGATGGAAGCACAGCGTCAGGCGGAACAGGGCGAGCCTGCCCAGGTAGATGCGGTTACCGGGGACTGAGATAATGCACCGGATTCTATCTCCCGGCCTTTGTGCTGTAATGCTGGCCAGCTGCTCCCTCGAACCCGCCTATGTGCGCCCGGGTTCCCCGGTGCCGGCCCAATGGCCTACCGGCGCCGCCTATGGCGAGCCGCATCCGGGTAGCAGCACGGTAGACACACTCGGCTGGCAGGACGTATTCCTGGACCCCTCGCTGCGGCGCCTCATCGCCATCGCGCTGGAGAGCAACCGTGACCTGCGCGTTGCCGCCCTCAACGTGGAGGCGTCAGAGGCGCAGTTCCGTGCGCAGCGGGGCGAGATCTTCCCCCAGATCGGCGCGACGGGTAGCGCAGACTACGCGCAGACGCCAGCGGACCTGGCGGGCGGCACGCGACTGGGCCGCTCCTCGCCGATCACCAGCCGTACTTTCGGCGTGCAGGGCGGATTCACGGCCTGGGAAATTGATCTGTTCGGGCGCGTCCGGAGCCTAAGCCAGGCGGCTTTCGAGCAGGCCTTGGCCCAGGACGAGACGCGGCGCGCAACGCAGATCAGCCTCGTCGCCTCTGTGGCGGAAGCCTATTTGACGGTACTGGCGGGCCGGCAGCTCTTAGTGCTGACGCGGCAGACTCTGGAAAGCCAGGAGCAATCGTATCGGCTAACCCAGGCGACAGCGACAGGCGGAACGGCGACTGCGCTGACGCTTCGCCAGGCGCAGACCGCTGTGGAGACGGCGCGGGCAAACCTCGCCCTCTACACGCGGCAGTTGGCCCAGGCAGAGAACACGCTGGCGCTGCTGCTTGGCCAGCCCCTGCCGGCGGACTTGCCCCAGGACGGGAACCTGGCCTCCCCGCTTGTCGCGGGGAACTTGCCGGCCGGGCTGTCCTCGGAGGTGCTGCTGCGGCGGCCGGACGTCGTCGCGGCGGAGCACCAGCTCCTGGCAGCCAACGCCAACATCGGCGCCGCACGTGCTGCCTTCTTCCCAAGCGTCAGCCTCACCGCGTCTTACGGCACCGCCGGAGCCGCTCTGTCCCGGCTGTTCCAGCCGGGTTCGGGGCTCTGGGCCTTCTCACCGCAGATTAACGTCCCGATCTTCACCGGCGGCATCGACGAGGCAAACCTGGACTACGCGAAGGTCCAGAACCGCATTGAGGTCGCGAATTACGAGAAGGCGATCCAGACCGCCTTCCGTGAGGTGGCAGATGCGCTGGCCGCGCGCGGCACCTACGGCCGTCAGCTCGAGGCGCAGCAGGCGTTGACAGAGGCGTATGCAGACAGCTACCGGCTCTCCGAAGCACGGTTCCGCAGTGGAGTGGACAGCTTCCTCACGGTGCTGGACTCGCAACGGGAGCTTTACAGCGCGCAGCAGGCGCTGATCGCCCTGCAGCGGGACCGGCTCTCGGCGCAGGTCACGCTTTACCGAGTGCTGGGGGGCGGCTGGCTTGCAACTTCCGTTACCCGGACGTCGCCGGTGGCCGGGGAGTCACAGTAGCGGCATCGCCAAGTTGAGCGGCAGTAACCGGAGCGAGCCGGCCGGGCGAAGCTGGCGGGATGAGACCAGGATCCGCCTCCTACCCTGGGTACCGCTTCGCGGCGGAGATCATCAGCCATGCGGTCTGGCTGTATCATTGATCCCGGACCAGTCCTTCAAGGGTCGGCAATTCACCGCCGAGGTGATCATCTGGGCGGTCCGCTGACACCTCATGTTCCCGGTGAGCTATCGCGAACTCGAGCTCATGCTGGCCAACCGCGGTGTGGACGTTACGCATACCACCCTCTTCCGCTGGACCCAGACCTACGAGCCAGAGATCAGGAAGCGGACCGACCCAATCAGTGGCGAGACGCAGGAGCGTTCCTGGGCGGTAGTGAATCGCAGAGGAAAGCTGTTTTCGACCCTGACGCTGCCCTCGGAGGAGAAAGAACGGGAGCACGAAGCGAGGAAGAAACTTCACGGCCCGGCTCAATCCCGCGCAGCTCGGCAAGATCGGCCAGCTGAGTGACTTGGGCAAGGTGCGGGTCACAGTGGAATCTACGTTTCCGCCCGCTGAGGTGGGCGCGGTGCAAGCGCATCTCGAGAAGGACCATGTTTGCGGCAAGGTCGTGCTGGACGTTGCGCGCTGGCCCAGCGTGATGGAGCGCCGATGGTGACTCGTTCTGTAACACCAGCGCCGCCCCGCCCCGTACCTCCGGCCGAGAGCGGCGCGGATTGCAACGCCGTCCCTCGTTATCGCTCCCCATACGCAGCTGCTGCGCATCGTCGTGGTTGTGGATGCCGAGTAGATCGTCGATTCCGACGGCGTGCGGAACCCAGTGGAGCACGCCGTCATCCAGTTGGTCAGCTGGCCTCTGCACGAGGGCGTTGACTTTACGCCGCATGGTGGGACGAGCGTGGACTGGTCCACCTGGCCTATCCTGGGCTGTGCTGCGGGCTTGTTACTGTGCCGATGATCATGTGGGAATGGGCGTGGATTACCGCCGTCAGCTCGGGCCAGGCGCGCTGGCGGTGCTCTGAGCCCGCGCGGCGGAGGCCAAATTAGGCGCTGACATGCCGGGTCTCGAGCCCGGTGGCGGCCACCGTGGTCACCGGTAAGGGCCCGTCCGGGAACAACCGCTCGATCGGGACGGTTCAAACCGCAGTGGGAACGCCAAGAGGACGCTCCGAGTTAATGCGTTTATCCCCGGACGACTCCTAAGGTGTCGATGAGGCGACAGCCTGGGCCCGCTCCACAATGGCGGCCAGGAGCCGATGGAATACTGGCGTGGCAGTATCCATCCGGCCGGGGCCGCGGGCTATCGAGCGCAGACGTGCTGACCGCGCTCACCGCTTCTGGTCGAGGCAGAGTTCCTTGAGGCTTTCGATGCCGTGCTCGGTGAATTTGAGCGTCGCGCGAT
>NZ_JBNBZS010000086.1:0-21042 GCF_049629625.1 Roseomonas chloroacetimidivorans
CAATGCCGACCCGAAGCCCTTCCGCTGGACCAAGAGCGCCGACGACATCCTCGCCAGCATCGAGCGCTTCTGCGTCCGAAACACCACGAAAGCCGAAACGACACGAACTTCGGATTCGGGACACTAGCAAGTTCCGTGCGAACCGTAGCCGGCTATACATCATGGTGAGCCAGTCGGAGTGGAAGCGACCATTGCTCTCGGGGTTTGCGATAAGCTTACCGCCATTCTGGTCAATCTGGTTCGTTCTGTCGAGGAATTCGCGGATTCCTTCCGAGAAGTCGTCAGAATATATAAAGTCTTTTCCCGTATTATAAGGAGGATCGATGTAAATCATCGAGACACGACCAAGATAGGTCTCCTGAAGCAACTTCAATGCTTCAAGGTTTTCGCCTTCAATCAAGAGGTTCCGAGCAGAGTCGAAGTCAACGCTTTCGCCTTGAGTAGGACGAAGTGTTTTCGCGATCGGCGCGTTGGCAAGCGCCAAAGCCTCTCGTTTGCCGGGCCAATCTAGCCGATACCGCTCCTGCGGCCCCTCCACGACGTTGTCGCTCAACTCCTGGCGCAACTGGTCGAAATCCACCGTCAGACGCAAACGCCCCGTCGCCTCGTCGCGAGCTTCGGTCACGCAGCCGGGGAATAAATCGCGGATCTTCGCGATGTTCTCCTGGCTCAGGTCAGGGCTGTGCATCTTCAGCTTGTCCATCGTCATTCCCTAGTCAATCGTCGTGGCAGGAACTGGAGCGCCCCCGGAGAGGCGTTCCAGTTCCTGCCGTGCGGCGCGCAGTTCGGCATTGATCGCCACGCGCTTGTTGAACTGCTTCTCACGGGAAAGCCGGGCCTTAATCCGGTCCACCTCCCGCGTTTTGGCCCGGATCGCTTCCATGCGCGCTACGCGGGCTTGGATGTCCTCGCTGGCCTGCACCCCATCGGCGGTCGCGTCGGGCATCAGCGCGGTGATGAGGGCCTCGTAAAGTCCGCCAAGATTGAGCGCGACCGGTAGCGGCCTGCGCGGCGCGTCGTCGGGCGTCCAATCGTTTCCGAAATAGGCGCTAACAACCCACTTGGCGGAATCGGCGTCGCTGGGTCGCTTGAAGGCAGCCACCGCCCGCCGCTTTCCGGACCAGGCGAGCTCGAAGATCAACGGGAATGGGATAGCGCGGTCGATCGCCCGCAGCACCTCTTCGTCGATCTTGCCAGAACGCAGGCTGATGCCGAACACTTGGATCTCGCTGACGGCCTTCGTCGCCGCGAGGTTCGTGGTTTCCGGCGCCAGCTTGTACTTCCAGACGATCTGATCGACCTCGGTCACGAACAGGTCCCGGAGGGCCGTGCCAGCGCCGGCATGCTCATAAATCCGGCTCTTAGGGACAACGCGGCCGAAGGCGGCGGCCTTGGGGTAGTCGAAGAAGACTGCCGTCATGCCGCCCTGTCCTCAACGACGAGGAAGGCGATCAGCTCGAAATCGTCGAGCCCGGCGATGGTGTGGACCAGTGCCGTGGTCCGCCCGCCGCTGAACAGGCTGTCGATATCCTTCTCTTCCTTCACCTCGATCATCGAGCGGATCGCCGCGCTCAGAAGTCCGGAGCAGTGCTCCATCTTGCGACCGTCCTGCGTCCGTTCATTGAACAGCTGGCAAACGGCTGGGATCGGCTCCGCCTGACCCTTGCAACTCGTGCGGATCAGATCGAGCAAGCGCTTCACCTCAGTGTGGTCGATGATGACCCCACCGTCGTGACCGACATAGACGAGGTAGTAAGGGTGTAGCCGGTTCTGCTGGTTGATGTTCACGCTGTCGTGGATGTTCTTCAGCGCGAAGATCACACCCGGCTTTAAGCCCAGCGTCGGCTGCGCCGGCACCACCGCATGCATGCCGTTGGGCAGATGATCGAGGTCACCGTGCTCCTTGATGCGGTTTAGAAGGTCCATGCGGAAATCGTTGAGGCCCAGGTCAGTGATGGAAATCCCTGTCCGCACGTCCTCCAGCTCGATCACCTCTTCCTGGAGCCGCTTGAGCTGTTCCTTCCGGTAGGCGATGTCGCTGCTCTTGGCGGTCAGCACATTGTCGTCGCCGGTCGCCGTGACGTCGGCGATCATCATGCGGTTTTCGACACGCTCTTTGAGATTGATGTACTCGTCGAGCGAGATCTCCGGCCAGTAGTTGACGAGCTGGATTTGCGCGTTGGGTGACCCGATACGGTCGATGCGCCCGAAGCGCTGGATGATCCGCACCGGGTTCCAGTGAATGTCGTAGTTGATCAGATAGTCGCAATCCTGAAGGTTCTGGCCCTCGGAGATGCAGTCCGTCCCGATGAGGATGTCGATCTCGCCGGTCTCGTGCGGCAGGACCAGATGCTTCTCCTTCGCGCGAGGCGAAAACAGCGTGAGAAGGGACTGGAAGTCGTAGCTCTTCTTCAGCGTGCTCTTCGGGGCGTCCGAGCCCGTGACCCTGCCGCAATGCAGGCCGTGCGACTGGAGAAACGCTCCCGCCAGATTGGTGTAGAGGTACTTCGCGGTGTCCGCGAAGGCGGTGAAGATGAGCACCTTGCGGTTGCCGGGATTGAGCGGGTCGGAGACCTTGCGGGTAATGACGTCCTTCAGATGCTGCAGCTTGGCATCGTCCTCGGCACCCACCTTGTCCATCGAGGAAATCAGGTTGTCGATGAGCGCAAGGTCGGCGGCGAGGTCGTGCTTCCAGGACGGAAGGTCCATGTCGGACAGGCTGATCTGGATTTTCTTGCCGACTGTGAACTCATCGAGGCCATTCAGGTCGTCATCGTCGGGATCGAAACCGGGATCACCGAGATGGTCGCTCACACTCGCGGCAGCGCCGGTACGTTCATAGGTTTCGATTGCCTGGAGCGTCTGCGCAACGTTGCCGCTCAGGGCCCGCAGGGTGAGGCGGAACGCTTCGACCGAGCTCTCCAACCGCTTGAGAAGGTTGGTGGTCATCAGAGCCTGAAGACTCCGCTCGCGGTCAGCCTGGCGCAGCTTGCCGCGACCGCCCTCCACCTGGGTGTCGTAGACTTCTTCGTACTTCCGAAGGCGGCTCGGCAGGATGTAGCTGATCGGGGCATAGACCGCGAGCTTGAGGACCGACAGGGTGCCGAAGATGTCGTTGAGACCGAGCACATCTGAGCGATGGGTAATCGGGCACTGGTACGACAGCGGCTTTCGACGCTGCGGAAATTTCCCGATGTCCTTGGTGTCGTAGAAGGTCTCGATGTGCTTGCGAGACCGGGCAATCGTCACCGCATCAAGCATCTCGAAGAAATCGAAGTCGAGGGCCTTCAGGATCGCGGCTGCGGTTCGCTCGTGCGGCGGTAGGTCCGACCAGGTGTTGAACGCCTTCTGGGCGCGCCTGAAAATCTCCTCAATCCCCGTCTTGGTTTTCAGCTTGCGGCTGAGGTTTTCGGAATCTCCCTCATAGGCGAGCGCGAGCTGATTGCGCAGGTCGTTGAAGCGGTTGTTCACCGGAGTCGCCGACAGCATTAGAACCTTGGTCTTCACACCGGAGCGGATGACCTTGTTCATCAGCTTCTGGTAGCGCGTCTCCCGATCCTTGAAGACGTCGTTGTTCCTGAAATTGTGTGACTCGTCGATGACGACGAGATCGTAATTGCCCCAGTTCACGCGGTTCAGCGGGATGCCGAAAGACTCACCCGATGTGCGCGAGAGATCGGTATGGCTGAGGACGTCGTAGTTGAAGCGGTCCTTGGCAAAGATGTTCGTGGTCAGGTTGGTATTGTAGTTGCGCCAATTGTCCGCGAGCTTCTTAGGGCACAGGACCAGAACTGACCGATTGCGTAGCTCATAATATTTGACCACCGCCAACGCAGTGAAGGTTTTGCCGAGGCCGACGCTATCCGCCAGAATGCATCCATTGTGCATCTCCAGCTTGTTGATGATACCAGTCGTGGCATCCCTCTGGTAGTTGAACAGCTTGTTCCAGACAACGCTGTCCTTGTAGCCGGTCAGGTCGTTCGGCAGCGCATCCTGATCGACCTCTTCGAGGAAATCCTGGAAGAGGTTGTAGAGGATGTGGAAGTAAATCCGCTCGGGTGAGTTCTCCTGGTAGACGGACTCGATGTGGTCGCAAATTGCGGCAGTGACGTCGCTGACCTTGTCCTCATCGTTCCAGATCTGATTGAACAGCTGCAGATAGACCTGGGTGTGCGCGGCATCGTCGATGCGCGTGACGAAGTTCGAAACCGCGTCGCCCTTCTGATAGCCCAGATCGACGGCCGTGAACCCGCTGATAGGCATGTAGGCGACGTCGCCCGCGTCCGCTCCCGCATGGATGAACTGCTGCATCGGCGCCTTGGTCGTGTTCGACCGGAAGCGAGCCTTCTTTCGTATCCAGTCGGCACATTCGCGCGCGACCGCACGCTGTGTCAGCTGGTTACGAAGCTGTATCTCGAACTCGGTTCCGTACAGGCCTCGTTCACGCGTCGCCTTGGGTATGAAAAACTCGCGCCGTTCCTTGCGAAGGCGGTCCGTCACTTCCATTGGGACGAAGGTCGGGGCCGTGAAAATGAACTGAAGGCTTTCGACCTTCGACAACTCCGCCTTCAAGGCCTCGAAGGCATAAATCGAGAAGCATGACGCTGCAATTTTGATCCGGCCACCTCGACCAAAGGTGCTCTTGAGATCATCGCCCAGCAGCTGCGAAGTGTTGTCGATGATTTTCATCTCAGCCTCGCTGCTTGAAGGAATGACTTGTCGGATCTTCGGTGTTCTGCGTTCGATGCTCATCCCGGTCAGGCGGCCGGCCGTCTGCATCTGCAGTTAGAGCGGCGCAACGATCGGCCACAAGCGCGATCACCTTATCCTGCGTGTCTCGTGCTGTCTGAGACTCCGCTGCGAATGCCGGCAGCCCGAGCGCCTCGGCCCGCTCAGCGACGCGCCCCGCCAAATCGATGATCGCATCTTCCGCCTCACCCGCGGTTACGCCCATAGTGCGAGCCAACCCCAAAAAGTCTTGGCGCGTCAGCCGGTCATCCTTCCGGTTCAGCTTGAGGGCCATGCGATCGCCGCCTAGACCGGGAAAGACGCGCGTGGTTACGGCGTCGTACAGAGGCGCAAAACCGACTGACGTAAAACCCTTCGCGCCAGCCTCTGCGATCTTGAGCATGGCCAGGTTCTTCAGGTGCATGTCGCCATCGGCGATCAGCCAGGCAAAGACCGCGCGGCGGAACAGGATGTCGAGATCGGCGGCGGGATCGGTCGACAGCGGCCGCAGGCCCCGCGCCATGCGCTCGATCATGCCGTCGTACTTCGCCGAGGTCGGGAGATCGAGGATGGAGCAGAAATCCTCGAGCGCCAGGCGGCGCTGATCCTCCGGCCCGTGCCGAATGTCGAAGCGCTCAACCAGCAACGCCGGCGACATGCCGTCCGGCATGTCGATCAGAGCCGCATCAGGCACCTCAAAACCGGCGGCTCGGCCGAGTTCCAGACACAGCCATTCCACGATCGGCAGCGTCTCGAACCCCGCCGCCCCGGCGGGTTTAAGAATGTGGGTGAACGGCTGGTCGACGGCCGGAATGAGGCGGCCATCGGCAGTAAGGCTCATCGGCGCCTTGATCTGGATACCCGACAGGCGCGGCGTTTCGGCCCGCGCGAACATGTGCGCCAGGCTCTGCTCGAACGTCTCCTCGATTTCGCCGCGCGCGGGTCCTGCGTAGACGCCCGTGAAGCGGCCTTCCTCGCAAAAGCTGGCCAGCCTCGAATTGAGCACGTCGGCGGGCAAGTCCGCTAGCTCCTCGCGGCTCTCCACGATGGTGATGTTAGACAAGTAGCGCCGTCCGCGCCGCAACGCCTCGCGTTCGTCCCGCTCATGCAGGACCTTGGCGAGCCAGCCTTCCGGCAACAGCGACTCGATGAACGCCGGCAGCTTGCCCGGCGCGGTCTCGCGCACCAGCACCGGGCCGGCGCGCCGCTGCGGCTTCCAGCGCCACTCGAACCCATCATGGATCAGGCGGCCGAGTGGCTCGCCGTGCCAAGCGACCAGGAGGTCGAGCGCGGCCTTGTTGACGGGTGCCTTGGCCGTGCCCGGCTGGAGCATCAGGAAGCGCTCGGCGCCCTCGCCCTCGCGATACCATCCATTCTCGCGCGCCAGCGCCCAGACAGCGTCGGCTGCAGCTTGGGCTGCTCCATGTTCCTCGACGAGACGCGCGGCCATCTGCACGCGCATATCCGAGGTGATCGCGCTGGCGTGCGCGCTCCGCAACCGAAAGGCTTCCAGAAAGCGCTGGCGCGGCGAAGAGACATCGACACGCAGTTCGCCGAGGTCATCGCCGATCACCGCTGCCGCAATGGAAGGATGGGCGGGAGCTTCGTTCTGAACGATTTCGAGAGAGCGCAGCCGCGTGCGCTGATTGCGCCGCCCGCTGAGGAACAGCAGCCCGTCCGGCGTGGGCGCAAGCAGGACCGCACTGGCGGACGACAAATAGGCGTTGGGATAAAGATAGTGTGCGATGCGGATCGCGTGCCCCAGGATCGTCGCATCAGCGTCGGCGTCGCGATCAACATAAACGCCGCGCACGAGCTGGATCAGCTCACCGGCGTGGGCGCGCTGATGGGCGCGCTTGGCGTCGATCGTCTCTCCAACCAGATGGATTGCCACAAGATTATCTCGCATCTCAGATGCGGGTTAATCTCACCTATCGCAACATTGCACAAGGAATATCGCGCATCTGAGACGCGGGATAATTAGCCATACCGAATAGGTGGTTGCGTGATAGCGCGGGAGACGCCCCGCCAATCTCCAGAGATCTAGCTTGGTACGATGCGCCACGAGTGCCGATTGAACGCCGTAATCCTCGCAGTTCGCAAGGGTACGTCGCGTTTGTATATTTCCGCGGCTAGGAACGCCTTCTCGGCCTCCATGTCCGCTTCGGAGACGTCGATCCACCAAGCTCTCGGCTGGCCGTTGTCGTCGCTGTTCCACCGATATCCGCGCAGCTTCAGCACATCCTTCGCTTCGAATGGCGAGTTCTCGGCCCAGCATCTGAGGGTGGTGCCGCGCGCGGAGGCAAGGAGCACGGACAGCGCACGCCTGCTGGTGACCGGCAGCGTGCGTGAGAGGAGTTCGATGGCTGCGTGGCAGTCATTCACTGCGCGATGCCGCTCGTAGTAAAACCCGCTGCTCAAGGCGAGATATGCAAGCTTGCTACTTTCGAAGCCTTCATCTGCCCAGCGTACCTCGCTCATAGAGCAAGCCCACGGATTCTGAGTCAGGTCTGGGCAGAATCTCTCTAGGAATCCGCGGTCGAAGGGCGCGTTGTGCGCAATGATCAGGTTGCCGCCCGCAAACGCAGCCACGCTGGTCGGATCGATCGACTTGCCCGCCACCATCGCGTCGTCAATCCCGGTGAGCTTTGTTACCTCAGCCGGGATGGGCCGAGCCGGCTGCCTCAGCGCGCTAAAAGGGTCACCGATGCCGACGATTTCATCGTCCGCGGAATAGAAGAACGGCACCATCGCCAGCTCGATGATCTCATCCTTGGCAGGATCGAGCCCTGTCGTTTCGACGTCTACGAACAGCGCGCGGCGCGCGCCAGCCGGCACCTTCCCCATGGGTTCAGTCGGCTGCAAGCGGCGCAGCACTCGAAAACCCCCCTGCGCTTCGAGCGCCGCGATCATCTCCTCGGGGGGCAGTTTAGTCATCGACGACCCCTGAATCGCCAGCAGGTGTCAGTGGCAGGACTGACGGTCTTCCCGCTTCATGGAACCATAGGTCCACGATCTTGGCGTCATCGCTCGCCGGAAGCGGATCAGCAGGTCGGACCTTGAAGGTGGTAGGGAGGTTCACCGAATTGCCGAACACCAGTGCATGCTGTTTCGGCAGCGAGGGGAGCCTGCGGAGCACGCTGTCCGAGATGAAGGGCGTCATCTGCCTAATCTGGGACAGGTCGTCCGGATTTTGGATCCTGTGGACGACAAAGTTCGAGCATTGCGACAATACAGTCTTAGAAAGTTCGCTCGGACGCTGCGACGCGACGAGCATGAATAGACCGTATTTCCGTCCTTCCTTCGAGATTCGCTCGAAAATCCGGCTAGCATCGACCGCATAACGCGACGGCGTCGACGCAACATAGCGGTGCGCCTCTTCGAGGAGGAGGTGGACGGGGAAACGGTTACGAGGCTCCGCCTGCCGGAGAAGGCGGAAGATCATGCGGGCGATTACCGCGCTGACCAGTTCGACCACCTCGTCTTCTACCGCGTTCATGTCGATGATGATGATCTGGGCGGCCTTGGTGTGACCACCCTCGATCGCGTCTAAACCTAGCAGATTTGCCATGAATGCTTGGCGGTCGCCCGCTGTTGCCGTGTCATGGCGGAGGAACCGATAGTCGCCACGCTCCTCCAGAGCCTTGAATCGGGTGACCATCTGCGCGCAGTAGTCGCGTATCTGCCGGTTCCCGTGAGCCTCCTGGTAAAGCAGCGCTAGGTCGATCGCGTCGCCGAGGGCAGAGAAGTCGAACGGCGTGCCGTCATAGTCAGGAAGCTTCAAGTCCGGGATGATGAAGCCGGCCTGATCGTCGCCGCCGGCCAGATACTGGTACGCCCCTTCGATCCCTGGCATATTGCCGAAGTTGACTGCAATCATGCCATTGAGCTGAGCCGAGTTGATCTCGGCCGTGTTGAACCGCTGCAGGATGCCGCGGATGCGCGTCTGCTTGGCTCCCGGCTGGGTTTCGTCGCTGAGGATCTGCGTAATGCAGGTCGCCAGTATGTGGTTGCGGATGACGTTCAATTGCCCGGCAGCCGCGCCCCCGAACAACGTCGCGAGCCCGAGCGCCATGCGTAGGATAGGCACCTGAGTGCGCTCGCTGGCCTGGAGCAACAGCTCCCATTCGGACAGGTCAAGGAACCAGTGCGGTAGGCGAAATCGGTCTGCTGACGCCGAGCCGTCGAGGATGAGGTGCTTGACGCCGATGTCAGCGCTTTCCGGTAGTTCCTTGAACGCGCGGCTGTATTCCCCGTTCACGTCGAGGACCACGAACGTCGCTCCTCGCGCGTGGTGCTCGTCGGGCTTTTCGAACAGCGCCTGGAGTATCGAGGCCACGGTGCACGATTTCCCGCTGCCCGTGTTACCGAGTACGGCGACGTGGCCGCCAAAGAAGTCGTCGATCCGGACCTTGACCTCATAGTCCTCAAAGACGACCGACTGACCGATTCCGAGATTGCGGTAGCGTGTCGCGTCCGCAGGTACGCAATCGGCGCCGTCGTGTCCGAGCGCCGGTTCCGCGTCGGCCTCGGTGTCGAAGATGCGGTCGAGCTCGCTGTCGAGGGCATAAAGAGCGTCCGCGTAGAGTGACGGAAAGATCGACACGCCGAACCGGAACTTCTTGTCGCCCTCGGCCGGCAGCATCCCGACGGGAACCACGTCGAGGTATTTCGCCGAATTCGCCTTATCGAGCTGCCCATCGCCTGCGCCACCGCCGGGAACGTCCCGCTCGCGTAGACCCACAACCTCGGCGACAACGTACTCGGACTGGGCGGGGATCATGAGGAACGAGCCCAGCCTGGCGACATAGTGGAGGTCGTCGAAGCCAACTACAGTGAAGTTGTCGGTTCCGCCGAGCATCTCGATGACGAACCTATCCGCTGCGACGGAGGTGACCTTCCCGATTGCTCGACGGCGATCGTCAGAGCTCACCCTCGCCCCCGGTCTTCGTGCGGCCAAGGTTCTCGAGCACGAGCTTCACGGCGTCGTCGATGCGCTCGGCAGGCCGCTGGGGCAGGAAGTGCTCGACTACCGTATCGAAGTAGTGCGCCCGCGTGCCATCCGCCGGTCCATCTCCGCCGATGATCCAGATACGAGGATCGTTTAGCTTGCGGAGCTTCGCGATCTCTCCCTCCGACTCCGGATCAGCGAAGATGATCAGCCTGAAGGTCGGGATCGTGAGGGCCTGATAGATGATGTTGTTGAGGTGTTCGTCGCCGAAGGCGAAGCCCGCGGTGATGAGGACGCTCTGCTCCCGCACGATCCTCGATTGAAACTCGCGGAACAGGTCGGCGTAGGGCGACCCTAGGCTCGAATTCTGCTTGGCCGGAGTGGGGTAGATCATGACTTTGTTGGGAGCGTCCTGCGGCCAAAGCTCCCGCACTGGGAAGAGGCCGTGGTCGTCCTCGGTCCAGCTTATCGAACCGTGGAGCTTGCACAGATAGACAAAGCCATCGACGGCGGACCATTTCCGGTTCGACAAGTCCAGCTGCTCCGCTAGGGCGTAGCGGAATGTCGCTGGATTGAAGCGGCGCTCCACCACGCCCGAAAAGCCGTTTGCATACGGAAGGCCGAGGCGATCCATCGCGCGCTCGTTGAAGAGGTCGTAGTTTGTCGTGAACACCCACGGTCGTGGTAGCGATCGATCGCGCAGCACGAGTTTGCGGTAAAAGGACTCATACAACTCGAGCACGGCGCCGTCGCCGTGTGCAAACGCGCCGTCGGTGCAACGCTCCCAGAGGAAGTGCTGAACCTTCCTTATAATGGTTTCAACCTTCGTTCTGCTGACTTCGTGCTCAGACTTGTCACTGCGCGAGAACACGAAGCGGAGGCTGTGCAACAGCTCCATCAGGCGCTCGAGGTTGCGCGCGTATTCCGTGCCGGCGAGCTTGGCGCCCAACTTGGCAAGGTAGTCCACATCGTCCTTGTCGAGTGCCCAAGCGGGCGGGACAATCAGGTTCAGGTCGTCGTCGAGCTCGCCGGTTGGATGGCTGCAAAACTCTTTCGCTAGCGGCGCCATCGTCGAGATGCCGCGCTCCTTGCCGTCCTCCATGAGTGATGAGCAGCCCGCGCCGAGTAAGAAGGCGACGTTACGGGCATTGAGCGCCTCGCCAACTGCCTTGCGGACTTGTTCCTGGCCCCGTCCCCACTCCAGCGGCGGCGACTGGTCACCGGATCGAATGAAGTGGAACTCGCGGAGGGGCTCCCCGGCAACTTCAACCGGCACGAGAAGTACTAACCCCGCAACGTCTCGGCCATTTGATCCTTATCATCCCGATACCCCCTTAGCGGTATCTTAGCCTAGTGGCGCGACGAATCCAGCGCTCGGCAAGCCGCATCGACGCCAAGCACTGGATAGGCCTGGTTACGGATTCGGCCGTCAGATCATAGTCGGTGAGCATGATGGAAAAAGGCTCAACGTGGCGTCTACGACCTGCGCTTGATCCGTCCGATTTGTACGCCATCGCCGCCGCCGACCCTACGACGGTCCGCAAGCTCTTTTCATGCCGGGCCTATCGGCTCCAATCGAGGCCACACGTGAATTGTTGGAGTCAAAGAGCATGTCGACACGGCCTGATGCACTGAAGAAGCGGATGATCCGCCGGCGTGAGCTTCGTCAGATCGTCCCGCTGGCGGATACGACTATTTATGAGATGGAGCAGCGTGGAGAATTTCCGCGGCGCTTTGCGCTGACGCCGCGCTGTGTGGTCTGGGACCTCGCCGAGGTCGAAGCGTGGCTGACAGAGCGGCTGAGCAAGGCACGGCGACAGAGCGTCGATCGAGCGCCGCACCCGGATGTGCGCAAGCGCAGGACTCGTCCCGTTAAAGCGCAGGATCGGGCGCGAGCATAGCCATCGTGGGCGGGACCAGCACCGGCGCCCGCTTCTGCCCCGCGACCCAGGCATCTACGATGTCGGACCACTCCTGCATCATGTGCCGGCGCTGATGCTCATACTCGGCCTTGTTATAGACGCCGCGTGATGAGCGTCCGTCTTCATGGGCCAGGCACTTCTCGATCCAGTCGCTGTTGAAACCCAGCTCGTTGAGAAGGGTCGAGCCGGTTCGGCGCAGATCGTGCACCGTGAAGGGCTCAAGCGGCAGGCCTTCTTTCTGAGCACGCTCCACAACTGCGTAGGTCACCCGATTGAAGGTGGCGCGCGACATGGGCGCATCCGCATCGTATCGCGATGGGAGCAGGTAGCGTGAATTCCCCGCGCAGGTCTTGAGCGCGATCATGATGTCGATGCACTGTTGAGACAGGTAGACATTGTGCGCCTTCGACCGCTTCATCCGCTCCTTGGGGATCGTCCAGACGGCGTTCTCAAAGTCGATTTCGTCCCAGGTCGCATCCTGCAGTTCGCTCTTGCGCACCATCGTCAGCAGGAAGAGGCGCATACCGAGCCGGATCGTGGGCAGCGTGGCGACATGCTCGAGCTGCTTCAGCATCACGCGGATCTCGGTCGGGGATAGCGAGCGGTCCTTCGGCACGAAGGTAGCGATTGAGGCCGGCCCGACATCGTCGGCCGGATTGGCGACCTTCTCGCCGTGCAGAATCGCAAATCCGTAAATCTGTTTGAGAATGTCTCGGACGTGGATGGCGGTCGCCGGAGCACCCCGATCGACGATTTTTCCGCAATGGGCGCGAAGATCGTCGGGTGTGATCTCATGGAGTAGGCGATTCCTCCAGACCGGCAGCAGCTCGCGCTCGAAGATCGATCGACGCATGGCTCGCGTGCTGTCAGCCATCGGCGCTTTGGTCAGCCAGGTCTCTCCGAACTCCCCGAAGCTCTTGGCTTCCTTGAGACGACGTTTCTCCCGCTGCTTCTCTTGGGCTGGCGATCGGCCTTCAGCGACGGCGCGTTTCGCATCGATCGTCTTTTCACGCGCGCGGGCAAGCGAGATCCCAGTTGGGCCGTACTTGCCGAGCGTCAGCGTCTCGCGCCTACCGTTCAGGCGGTAGTCCAAGCGAAACGTAACCGTTCCGGACGTGGAAACATGAACGTAGAGCCCGTCCCGGTCCGTGACTTTGTACGCTTTCTCGCGAGATTTCAGGTTCTTAAGCGCCACATCGGTGAGCATAGGAGCTCCTTCACGACAAAAATACCGTCGGCCCTATTCCGGCACCTTTCCAGACCACTTATTCTGCGTTTTCAGCGCGTTAAGTCCGAACAAATACCGTCACTCAAGCCGATGGACCTGACGGTATCGCCCTCGGAGGCGAGGTGCAAGTTTATGGCATACCGTCGCGCAGGCCGTCAGCGCGAGGCGCTGTACCGCGATTGATCTCGATAGATCGCGAGAGATACTATTTTTATTTCAGTGGGTTAGGTGGGTTCAGGCGAATGACCCCGATAGGCCCAAACGGGCCTGAATCATTCCCACTCGATCGTGCCGGGCGGCTTGCTCGTCACGTCATAGGTGACGCGGTTGATGCCGCGCACCTCGTTGACGATGCGGTTCGCCACGCGGGAGAGGAAGGCGACGTCGAAGGGATAGACATCGGCCGTCATGCCGTCCGTGCTCGTCACCGCGCGCAGGGCGCAAGCCTGGTCATAGGTGCGGCCGTCGCCCATCACGCCGACGGTGCGGACGGGCAGCAGTACAACAAAGGCCTGCCAGATCGCGTCATAGAGGCCAGCGTTGCGGATCTCCTCCAGGAAGATCGCATCGGCCTTCTGCAGGATCGCGACCTTCTCGCGCGTCACCTCGCCGGGGATGCGGATCGCAAGGCCCGGCCCCGGGAAGGGGTGGCGACCGACAATGACCTCAGGCACGCCCAGCTCGCGGCCGAGCGCGCGGACCTCATCCTTGAACAGCTCGCGCAGCGGCTCGACCAGCTGCATCCGCATATGCTCGGGAAGCCCGCCGACATTGTGGTGGGACTTGATGGTGACAGAGGGACCGCCGGTGGCCGAGACACTCTCGATCACATCCGGATAGAGCGTGCCCTGCGCGAGGAAATCGGCACCGCCGAGCTTCGCCTGCTCCTCCTCGAAGACCTCCACGAACAGACGGCCGATGGTCTTTCGCTTCAGCTCGGGGTCGGTGACGCCGGCGAGCGCACCGAGGAACAGGTCGCTCGCATCACGATGGACGAGCTTGATGTTGAAGCGGTCGCGGAAGGTGGAGACCACCTGCTCCGCCTCGCCTCCCCGGAGCAGACCGTGATCGACGAAGATGCAGGTCAGCTGGTCGCCGATCGCCTCGTGCAGCAGCACGGCCGCGACGGAAGAATCGACGCCACCCGAAAGGCCGCAGATCACTTTGCCCATGCCGACCTTGGCACGGATGCGGGCGATCTCTTCATGGCGGAAGGCGCCCATCGTCCAGTCACCCTTCGCGCCGCAGATGCTGCGGACGAAGTTCTTCAGCAGCGCATGGCCATGCGGGGTATGCACGACCTCCGGATGGAACTGCACGCCGTAGAAGCGGCGCGTGTCGTCGGCAATGGCGGCGAAGGGAGCCCCCTCGGAGGTGGCGACGGCGCGGAAGCCGGGCGGCAGGGCCGTCACGCGGTCGCCATGGCTCATCCAGACCTGTTCCCGCGCGCCCTTCTCCCAGACGCCATGGAAGAGCGCGCAGTCATCGGCCACCTGCACATGGGCCCGGCCAAATTCGCGATGGTCCCCGGCTTCAACCTGGCCGCCGAGCTGCGCGCACATGGTCTGCTGGCCGTAGCAAATGCCCAGCACCGGTAGGCCCATCTCGAAGACCGCCTGTGGGGCACGGGGGCTCGCCCCCTCGGTCACCGAGGCCGGACCGCCGGAGAGGATGATGCCCATCGGATCGAAGGCGCGGATGCGCCCCTCATCGGCGGTGAAAGGCCAGATCTCGCAATAGACACCCTCCTCGCGCAGACGCCGGGCGATGAGCTGGGTCACCTGGCTGCCGAAGTCGAGGATCAGCAGGCGCTGGTGGCGCTCGCTTCCGGGCTGGTTGGCGTAAGGAGCGGGATTCGTGTCGGCCATAGCGGCCATCACCACAGAACGCGGCGCGCTTCAACCCTCACCGAGCGCATCCCCTTCCCGCGTTGCCGCCGTGGCATCCAGCAGAAGGGTGATCGGATCCCAGAGCACGGCGGTCTGCTCCACCGCGCGCCCGCCGACATGGATCATCTCCCGTCCCACCGGCCGCCCGCCAAGGCGGCGATAGAACCAGCCCGCCACATTCCCTGAAAGAACCCAGAGCATCGCCGAGCCGCATCCGATGGCCGAGAGATGCGCGGCGGAGGCCCGCATCAGCCGACGCCCGATCCCCTGGTCCCGCCAATCCGGCAAGAGATAGAGCGTCTCGATCTCTCCTTCCGCGATGCCGGACCGGCGAGCATGGGCGGCGGAAGCGAAGCCGACCGGCGCGCCGTCAGGCCCGCAGGCCACGAAAACGGCCTCGCCGCCCCGGCGGGCCAGCATTCCCCGGAGATAGCCCGCGGCGATCCGCCGCTGATCCAGCCCCGCAAGGTAGGAATCCGGCAGGATGCCGGGATAGGCATCCTGCCAGGCGATACGGTGAATCGCGCCGATGGCCGGTGCATCCTCAGGTCGCGCGCGCCGCACCTGGATCATCGAGGGTGGGGCCTCAGGCGCGGCGTCGGAGCACGGCGGCGAAAAAGCCGTCCGTACCATGGCTATGGGGGGCCAAAGCCATGTTGGGCCCCTCCCCCGGCGGCGGGCCAGCCATTCCCGCCTCCGCCCAGGCCTCAGCCAGGGGCAGGGCCTCGAATTCGGCATGCTGGTCGAGGAAGTCGCGCACCTGCTCTTCATCCTCTCCGGGAAGGACCGAGCAGGTAGCGTAGATCAGCTTCCCGCCGGGGCGCACCAGCGAGGCGGCACGATCGAGGATGGCGCGCTGTTTCGTGATGAGTTCAACGTAATCCTCCTCCGTAGTCCGCAACCGCGCGTCCGGGTTGCGCCGCCAAGTTCCCGTTCCCGTGCAAGGTGCATCGACCAGCACACGGTCGAAGGTACCGGCACGGCGCTTCACCCAGCGATCGCCCGATTCGAGCAGATGAGTTTCCGCGTTGTCCACGCCCGCCCGGCGCAAGCGCTTGATTGCCCCGGTCAGGCGGGGTGCCGAGACGTCCAACGCTGCGATCCGGCCGCGATTGCCCATGGCCGCAGCCATGGCGAGGGTCTTGCCGGCCGCCCCGGCGCAGTAATCCACCACCTTCATTCCCGGCCGGGCATCGGACAGCAGCGCGATGAGCTGGCTGCCCTCGTCCTGGATCTCCACCAGCCCGTCCTGGAAAGCACGGGTGGCGAGGATCGGGCGGCGATCGGCGATCCGCAGGCCCCAGGGCGAATAGGGCGTCGGGGTTGTAGGAACACCTTCAGCAGCGAGGGCCTGGGCCGCAGCCTCCCGCGTCGTGCGGAGCAGATTCACCCGCAGGTCGAGCGGCGCGGAACCCTCCAATCCTGCCGCAGCCTCCGGCAGTGCCTCGCCGAAGCGCGCCCGAAGGCCCGGCAGAGCCCATTCCGGCAGGTTGAGGCGCGTCGCCTCATCCATCTTCGCATGCAGATAGGGGCGGCCTTCGAGCTTGGAGAGAACACGGCGTTCCTCGCCGCTCAGGGGGCGTTCGGCATATTGGGCACCATTGAAGGCGGCCTCCACCCCGGCCAACCCGCCGCCTTCCACCAGGATCATATGGGCGGCCATCAGCAGGCGGCCGGTTGGGGCGGCGCCGACATGGTCGAGATGCCAGTCCAGCCGCGCGCGTTCCCGCACCACCCCCCAGGCGCGGTCGGCAATGGCGCGGCGGTCCCCGCCACCGATGAAGCGGCGGGCGCGGAAGAAGTCGTTCGCCACGGCGTCAGCTGGGCGGCGTGGGGCAGCCTCCAGGGCGTCCAGAAGGGCGATGGCGGTAGAGATACGGGCGAGCGGTGTCACGCGATGAGATGGTCCGGAAGGGCGGCGAGATCGGGCAGGATGGTGGCGCGCCGGTCCAGCCCGTATTCGGGCGGGGTGCCGGCGCGGTTCACCCAGAAGACATGGAAGCCGAAGCAGGTTGCGCCATGGGCGTCCCAACCATTGGAGGAGACGAAGGCGATCTCCTCCGGCCGGCCGCCGAAGCGGCCCAGGGCCTGGGCATAGACAGCCGGGTGCGGCTTGTAGAGGCGCAGCGGATGGACTGACAGTACCGTGTCCAGCAGGCTCTCGATGCCTGCCGCCTGGATGGCCGCGTCGAGCATCCCCGGCTCGCCATTGGAAAGGATGGCGGTGGGAATGCCCGCAGCACGGAGCCGGGCGAGTGCCGTCAGCGCATCGGGAAAGGCGTCCAGCGCGCGATAGGCGCCAAGAAGATCCTCGCGCAGCCCGGCATCATGGATCCCATGTGTGGCCAGCGCATGGTCCAGCGCCCGCTCGGTCAGCATATCGAAACCCTGATAGCCGCCCGTGGCGGTGAGGATCCAGCTGGCTTCCAGTTGCTTCGCTCGCCAGAGCGCTGAGACGGAGGCCGCCGCATCCCCCAGCCGCGCGGCATGGCGCCGGACGGCGGAGTGGATGTCGAGCAGCGTGCCGTAGGCGTCAAAGACCGCGGCGCGCGGGCGGGCGGGCATCACTCCTGCCGGTAATTCGGTGCCTCGCGGGTGATGGCCACGTCATGCACATGGCTTTCCCGCAGGCCGGCGCCGGTGATGCGGCGGAAGCGGCAATTCGACTGCATCTCGGCGATGGTGGCATTGCCCGTGTAGCCCATGGCCGACTTCAGCCCGCCGACGAGCTGGTGGATGACATTGCCTACCGGGCCCTTGTAGCCAATGCGGCCCTCGATGCCCTCGGGCACAAGCTTGAGCTGGTCCTGTACCTCGGACTGGAAGTAGCGATCGGCCGAGCCGCGGGCCATGGCCCCCAGACTGCCCATGCCGCGATAGGACTTGTAGGAGCGGCCCTGGTAGAGGAACACCTCGCCCGGCGCCTCGTCCGTGCCGGCGAAGAGGCTGCCCATCATCACGCAATCGGCGCCGGCCGCGATCGCCTTGGCGATGTCGCCGGAGGTGCGGATACCGCCATCGGCAATGGCCGGCACGTCCCTTTCCCGCGCGGCGGCCGCGCATTCCATCACGGCGGTGAGCTGCGGCACGCCGACGCCCGCCACGATGCGGGTGGTGCAGATGGAGCCCGGGCCGATGCCGATCTTCACCCCATCCGCCCCGGCCTCGATCAGGGCCTCCACCGCTTCCGGCGTCGCCACATTGCCGGCGATGATCTGCACGGAGTTGGAGAGCCGCTTGATCGTTTCGACCGACTTCAGCACCCCGGCAGAATGGCCATGGGCCGTGTCCACCACCACGATGTCCACCTCGGCGGCCACCAGGGCCTCCGCGCGGCGGCGTCCATCCTCGCCGGTGCCGGTGGCGGCGGCCACGCGCAAGCGGCCCATCCCGTCCTTCACCGCATTCGGATTGGCCTGGGCCTTGTCCATGTCCTTCACGGTGATCAGGCCGACGCAGCGGCCCTTCTCGTCCACCACCAGAAGCTTCTCGATACGATGCTTGTGCAGCAGGGCCCGCGCCCTGTCCGGCGTGACATCGACCGGCACGGTGACCAGGTTCTCCCGCGTCATCAGTTCATAGACGCGCTGGTTCGGGTCGGAGGCAAAGCGCACGTCGCGGGAGGTGACGATGCCGACCAGGCGCCCCGTCTCGGGCTCCACCACCGGAATACCGCTGATGTGGTGCTGCTCCTGCAGCATGCGGACATCGGCCAGGGTCTGTTCGGGGTGGATGGTGACGGGGTTCACCACCATGCCACTCTCGAACTTCTTCACCCGGCGAACCTGGGCGGCCTGTTCCTCGATCGTCAGGTTCTTGTGGATCACCCCGATCCCGCCCGCCTGGGCCATGGCAATGGCCATGGGACCTTCGGTCACCGTGTCCATCGCGGCAGCCACCAGGGGGATGTTCAGGCCGATCTCCCGCGTGATGCGGGTGCGGGTGTCGGCCTGGTTGGGCAGGACTGTGGAGTAGCCCGGGACGAGCAGGACGTCGTCGAAGGCATAGGCTTCCTCGAAGCGGGCGAGGAAACGAGGCTGGGTGGTATCGGGTGCCATTGAGCGGGGGCCTCTCGGGACGGGGCGGCGCTGCCTTGGCGATCCCTCCTACGCTTGTTGAGGCCCGCGCCGCAAGGCCGGGTGCATGACGGTAACGAGACGCTGCCCCCCATTCCCGGACGGGGTCAGTCCTTCGGGCCGCCCCGGAAGCCCTGGGCGACCACATAGATCTCCGCGCTGTCCTTTCGGCTGGCCGGGGGCTTGGCGTGGCGGACCGTGGCAAAGTCGCGCTTCAAGGCAGCCAGCAACTCCCGCTCGGTGCCGCCCTGAAAGACCTTGGCGACGAAGGCGCCGCCCGGGGATAGCACCTTGCGCGCGAAATCCGCGGCCAGTTCCACTAGGCCAAGGATGCGGATGTGGTCTGTGGCATTGTGGCCGGTGGTGTTCGGCGCGATGTCGGACATCACCAGATCCGCCGGACCATCCAGCGCCTGGAGCACAGCCTGCTCGGCCGCCTCCTCGTTGAAGTCGCCCTGCAGCACGATCGCGCCAGTGACCGGATCCATCGGAAGAATGTCCAGGGCGACGACCTTGCCCCCCTCCCCCGCGCGTTTCACCGCCACCTGGGTCCAGCCCCCCGGTGCGGCGCCGAGATCGACGATGCGCTGGCGCGGGCGGAACAGCTTGAACCGCTCATCCAGCTCCAGGATCTTGAAGGCTGCGCGGGACCGCCAGCCGGCGGCCTTGGCGGCCTTCACATAGGGATCGTTGAGCTGGCGCTCGAGCCATCTCTGGCTGGCATTACTGCGGCCCTTGGCGGTGCGGAGGCGGGTGGAGAGGTTGCGTTCTCCGCCCGGCCGGCTGGATTGGGTCACGGTTCAGTCCTCAGGGAAGCGGTCGGGCCGCGCACCCGACGCATGATCGCGCGCCGGTGGGCGTGGGGGCTTATGGCGTGCTGCGGCGGCCCCGGCGACGGTCCCGCATCGCCCGGAACAGCAGCCCCTCACGCAGGCCGCGGTCGCAGACGGTGATCCGGGCTGCCGGCCAGACCTGGCGGATGGCCGCATAGATGGCGCAGCCAGGCAGGACGAAGTCCACCCGTTCTGGCCCAATGCAGGGATGCGCGGCCAGTCCAGCCCGGCCCATGGTCCGCAGCGCCTCCAGCGCACGGTCGGCGCAGGACATCTCCAGGTCGTGCCCGTCCACCGCCGCGCGACTGTAGCGGGGCAGGTCGAGGGCGATGCCGGCCAGGGTCGTAACCGTGCCAGAGGTGCCCATCAGCCGAACGCCACCGGCCCGCATCTCCTGCCGGATGCAGTGAACCGAATCGAAGGCCTCGAACTTGGCCGCAACCTCCTGCACCACGCGGTCGAACCCCTCGGCCCCGAAGCAGGCGGCACCGTCCCGCTCCACCAATGTCACGACGCCGAGCGGGACGGAGATCGTGCCGATCAGCCGGGGCTGCTCCGGTTCGTCCGTGCGGATCCAGGCCACCTCGGTAGAACCACCGCCGATATCGAAGAGCAGGGCGCGCCGGTCCTCTGGGCGGAAGAGCGGCGCGCAGGACTCCATGGCCAGTTCCGCCTCCTCCCGCGCGGGAATGACGCGGATAGGGGCACCGAGCGCCTTCTCCGCCCGCTTTATGAAGCGCAGGCCGTTGGTGGCCCTGCGGCAGGCCTCGGTCGCCACAGCATGGACAGCCTGGATCGGGCGGCGGGCCAGCTTCTGCCCACAGGCCTCCAGGGCCGCCTCAGCACGGTCCATGGCGGCGTCCGACAGCGCGCCGGTGGAACTCAGCCCTTCGCCCAGGCGAATTATGCGGCTGAAACTGTCTAGCACCCGGAAGCTGCCCGCGCCCGAAGGACTGGCGACAAGCAGCCGGCAGTTGTTCGTGCCGAGGTCGAGCGCGGCGTACAGCGGCGCCCCCCCCGAGGCGGGGCCGGAGGACGAAGTGGTGGGCGGCAGCGGGGGTCGCTCCCCCCGCCTGTCGCCCGGCGGCTGGAGCGCGTTCCGGGGCTGCATGGCGTTGAAATCAGATGATCCGCTCGCATATGGGACGGGGCAAGCCCTTATTCCACTCTGTCTCTCGCGAGACGGGTTGCAGGGTCACCCACACCGGGTTATAGGGCCCGCCATCGGCCGTTGGGGAATAGTTTAACGGTAGAACTCCCGACTCTGACTCGGGCAGTCTTGGTTCGAATCCAGGTTCCCCAGCCACTCCGGCACAAGCTTGTGATCCGACAGTGAAAGTTGGCGATCGCGCCCACCCGAGGCGGCGAGACGCACAACTGTGACACATCACTGGGCCACAACGGCACAGGTCAGT
>NZ_JBNBZS010000087.1:0-20822 GCF_049629625.1 Roseomonas chloroacetimidivorans
TCGCCGTCTCCGACGAACAGATGGCTTCCCTCAACATCGCCCGGCACGACTTCCATGGCGAATGGAACTACACCATCCGCCCCCGCAACAACTCAGATGAAGCGGTTATCGCCTGACAAGCCCTAAGCGGCTACTTGCATGACGGCTCTCCTCCGGGGCGGCCCGCGGAGCGGCCGGGAGAGCGGGCGTGCCTGGAGGTGCGGCGCCCGTCTGCAGAAGCAGCTGACAGGCCCTGTCCCAGCGCCGCTGCGCCGCCGCATGGCCCACCGTCCGCCGGCGGACCGTCCACTGCTGCCACTTCATGACCAACTCCGAAAGGACGAGATCCTCTCGGAACGGCGCCAACGGGCTCGGGCAGCGCTCGGTCACCCACTGTCCACCCCCGGGGCTGCGGCAGGACCAACCAGCCTCGTCGGATCAGGCAGAATTTGCCTTTTGCGAACAGACCATCTTCGCTGTATCCAAGCCGATCATGGTAACGCCCATCCCCGACCGTCCTTCCGGTTTATTTCCAATGACCCAGATTTTTGTTCATCGATGCCTGGGGCCGTCCACCCCATCTGCAGCGTGGTGGGGCTGGATGGGGCTGGTCGGGTGGCGCTTCGACGGCGGCTGCACCGGGACGGGGTGGTCAAGCTGGCGGCGGGGCTGCCGGGCTGCGTGGTGGCGATGGAGGCCTGCTGCGGGGCGCACCACCTGGGCCGAAGGCTGCGCGAGGCGGGGCACGAGGTGCGGCTGATGTCGCCCGAATACGTGCGGCCCTATGTGAAGTCGCAGAAGAACGACGAGCGGGACGCGGAGGCGATCGCCGAGGCGGCGACCCGGCCGACCATGCGCTTCGTCGAACTCAAGAGCGAGACGCAGCTCGACATGCAGAGCCTGCACCGAGCCCGCGACCGGCTGGTGGGCGAGCGGACAGCGTTGATCAACCAGCTGCGCGCCATTCTGCTCGAGCGCGGCATCACGGTGCCCCAGGGACGGCGCAAGCTGGAGGTCTACCTTGAGGCCCTGCTGGCCGAGGAGCAGATCCCGCTCAGTCCGCGGACGCGGCTGCTGGTCGAAGACCAGCGGGCGGAGTGGCGCGAGCTGGACCGGCGCATCGAGGCTTTCGACGACGAGTTCGCGGCCGAGGCCCGGACAAACGAAGCCGCCCGGCTGCTGACCACTATCCCCGGCATTGGGCCGCTGAACGCGACCGCCCTGGTCGCGGCGATCGGGCGGGCGGAGACCTTCGGGCGAGGACGAGACCTGGCCGCCTGGCTCGGGCTGGTGCCGAGGCAGGTGACCACGGGTGGCAAGCCAAAGCTGTTGGGGATCAGCAAGCGAGGGAACGTCTACCTGCGCAAGATGCTGATCCACGGCGCACGGGCGGCACTCAAAATGATGTCCAAGACGGACACAGCGCTGGGTCAATGGCTGCGCGGCCTGCTGCAGCGGGCGCACAAGAACACCGTCGTGGTGGCGCTCGCGGCCAAGCTGGCCCGGATCATCTGCGCGGTACTGCGCAGCGGACAGAAGTTCGAGATGAAGGCTGCGACGGTGTCGTAGCCCCAAGGATCAGCTGTTCGCGCTCACCCGGCGCGCACGGCTGGATGAGGTCTGCGGGTGGTGGAAGCGAGATGGCCTGACAGTCGACCGGTGTTCTGGAACCCTGTGCCGTTCAATGGCGCTCAACGCCGATGTGCCTTAAGAGGACCAGAATGCGCGGCTCTCCATCTTGGCCGGGGCATTGCCCCGAGACCGGATACGTTGACGTAGACTGATCAGACTGCTCGCAAAAAGCACTTGCAGACGGGGCGGGCCATACGTTGAACGGCAAGCTGGGCACCCCTGAATGTCGGGGACACGCCCCGCCACCATCCTACCCCTGGCCGTTCTCCGTCCGTATCCGTGCACCACACTCGGGGAAGGTCACTGTGGCGGTTCGCGATCCAAGGACTGGTTCCGGAGGGCGCCACCGCCAGAGCCGCCTGACAGGTCTATAGATTCACCGGGGCCTGCTCCGCCGACTGGCCCCGGGGGATCGAGGTGATGGTCACCGAATGAGACCACGGGCGCCTCGCGCTCCGCCGCACAGAGTGGCATGACACGTCAGCCGGCGTGTGAAGGCATCTCTGGCGCGAGCGCTGACATAACTGCAGTCTTGAAGTGGGCTTTCGAACCATGTGGAGAGCCCTCCCCGAGCGGGTGAGCGCGTGCGCCCTGCCGCTCAGTTCATGGACATGCCTGTCGCGCGGACGATCCGGCGCGCGGCCTCCCGGTCACGCTGTATCAGCGCGGCGAAGGCGCTCTGATCCGACTGCACGACGTCGGAGCCGGTCCCCTCGATCTGGCGCTGCACATCCGGGTTGGCCAGCGCAGACTGTGCCGCTCCGGTGAAGCGCGCGAGCACGGACTGGGGCGTCCGGGCGGGCGCGAAGAAGCCCGTCCATGCCGTCATCTCATAGCCCGGGACGGTCTCGGCGATGGTGGGGATGTCGGGCAGGATCGCCTGGCGCTGGGCCACCGTGCTGCCGATGAGCCGCGCGCCCCGATCCACGGCCGGGCGGAAGCTGGAAAAGGAGATGATGCCCGCGTCGATCCTCTCCCCCGCAAGCTCCCGCGCCACGTCGGAGCCGCCGCGGAACGGCACGTGCTCAAGCTTGATATCTGCCCTCATCTGGAGGAGCTCGGCCATGAAGTGGGCAGTGTGGGCCACGCCGGGCGTGCCGTAGGTGACCTCGCCGGGCCGGCGCTTCGCCTCGGCGATGAAGCCGGCCATGTCCTTCGCCGGGAAGCCGGGACGGATGCCAAGAATGTAGGGCTGCGACATCACCTGCACGACCGGGACAAAGGCGGTTGCGTAATCCACGGGCAGGTCGTTCCGGACTTCCGGCAGCGTGGCGACGGTCGGACCCTCGAACAGCATTGTGTAGCCGTCCGCCGGCGCTTGCGCGACCACCTGGGCGGCGATGGCGCCCGAAGCGCCGGTACGATTCTCGATGACGACCGGCTGGCCGAGATAGTCCGCCATGCGCGGTTGCAGGATGCGCGCGATGACGTCCGCGATACCGCCCGCGCTGTAGGGCACCACCACGCGCACCGGGCGATCCGGCCAGCTTCCCTGGGCCCTAACTCGCGGCGCGGCGATGACCGACAGGGTGGAGGCGAGAGCGCTGCGACGGGTGATGATGGTCACGGTTGCCGATTCCTTGTTCGTTGTTCGACCGCCAGGAAACAGGCTCTCAGGCCCCAGGAGCCCAGATCCAGGAACGGGCCACGCGGTCGCGGGCCTGGAAGGCGGCAATCTGGTCCAAACGGCGCATCGTCAACCCGATGTCGTCGAGGCCGAGGAGCATCGCCTCACGGCGGAGCTGCTCGATCTCGAAGGGCATCGCCTCGCCGTGCGGCGCGGTCACGACCTGCCGCTCCAAATCCACCGTGACGCGCGCGTTGCCGCCGGTGCACTGAGCCGCCAGTCCGTCCACCTGCTCGGGCGGCAGCACCACAGGCAGAACGCCGTTCTGGAAGCAGTTGTTATAGAAGATGTCGCCGAAGCTCGGCGCGATGACGCAGCGCACGCCGTAGTACTTCAGGGCCCAGACCGCGCCCTCGCGCGAGGAGCCGCAGCCGAAGTTCGCGCCGGCCAGCAGGATAGGGGCGTGCCTGAACGGCTCCTGGTTCAGCACAAAGCCAGGGTCCTCGCTGCCGTCCTCGCGGAAGCGCAGGGCCTCCAGCGCCCAGGGGCCCATCTGCTCCGGCGTGGCGCCCGTCATGCGCTCGATGCGGATGATCACGTCGGTGTCGATGTTCGCACGCATCAGCGGGGCGGCGACGCCGGAGAGGGTGGTGAAGTGGTCCATTCGGGGTCCTTACAGCAAGCGCACGTCGGCGATCGTGCCAGTGACCGCCGCGGCGGCGGCCATAGCGGGGCTGGCGAGATGGGTTCGCGCCCCCGGCCCCTGCCGCCCCACGAAGTTGCGGTTGGTGGTGGAGACAGAGCGGGCGCCCGGCGGCACGCGCTCGCCGTTTGCGGCGACGCACATGCTGCAGCCGGGCTCGCGCCAGGCGAAGCCGGCCTCGTGGAACAGGCGGTCGAGGCCCTCCGCCTCGGCCTCGCGCTTCACCCGCTCGGAGCCCGGGACGACCCAGGCGGTGACGCCCTGCGCGACGTGCCGGCCACGGATGACCGCCGCCGCGTCCCGGAGGTCGGAGAGGCGGCCGTTGGTGCAGGAGCCAATGAAGACCCAGTTCACCGGGGTTCCGGCGATGGGTTGGCCGGGCTTCAGGCCCATGTAGTTCAGGGCCGCGTGGCGGGCCGCCCGGCGATCGGGGTCCGGGTCGGCGTCCGGGTCGGGGATCGCGGCGTCGATGCCGATCGCGTGCTCGGGGCTGGTGCCCCAGGTCACGGTCGGCGGGACAACGGCCGCGTCAACCAGCTCGTCCCGGTCGAACGCCGCGTCGGGGTCGGTCGGCAGGCGGCGCCAGGCCTGCACCGCCGCGTCTAAGGAGGCGCCCTTGGGGGCGTAGCGGCGGCCTTCGAGGTAGGCGTAGGTCGTGTCGTCCGGCGCGACCATGCCCACTTTCGCGCCCATCTCGTTAGAGAGGTTACAGAGCGTCATGCGCTGCTCCATCGACATCGCCCGCACGGCTTCGCCGGCATACTCGATGGCATAGCCGGTGCCGGAGCTTGCGCCGAACCGGCCGATGATATGCAGGATAAGGTCCTTCGGCCCCACGCCCTGACCAAGGCGCCCCTCGACGCGGATCCGCATGCGCTTCGGCCGTCGCTGCCGCAACGTCTGCGTGGCCAGTGCATGGGTCAGCTCCGAGGAGCCGACGCCGAACGCCAGGGCGCCGAGCGCGCCGTTGGTGCAGGTGTGGCTGTCGCCGCAAATGAGCGTGACGCCGGGCAGAACGATGCCGAGCTCCGGGCCCATCACGTGGACGATGCCCTGACCCTCCTGACCCAGCCCGAAGAAGGGGATGCCGGATTGCGCCGCGTGATCCCGCAGGCTGTCGTGCAGCGCCGCGCCCGGCGCGAAGCTGGCCGCCGTGCGCCCGGGTACGCTGGAAACGGCGTGGTCCGGCGTGGCGAAGGCGAGGGCAGGGTTGAGGACGGGCAGGCCGCGCCCAGCCAGCTCCTCCAGCGCGCTGGCGCCCGAGAGGTCGTGCAGGAGGTGACGGTCGATCTGGAGGAGGGACCATCCCTCTCCCAAATCCGCCACCTCGTGCATCTCCCAGATCTTGTCGAAAAGTGTCCTTCCGCTCTCCATCTCTCCCTCCCGCTCGTAGCCTCTGTCCTGGTGTGCATGTGGTCTCGCCGGGTCTCAGAGCCAATTATAGGCGGGTCCATCCGCGGCCGACGGCGGAAACCTGCGCGGTCACCTGCTACGTGCACGCTCAGGACATATAGAGACCGCCATTTACCTGGATGACCTCGCCGTTCACGAAGCTCGCCGCTTCGCTGCACAGGAAGCCTATGACGCTGGCGATCTCCTCCGGACGCCCGAAGCGGCCGAGAGGCGTCTGCCCCAGAAGCTGCGTGCCTACCGTCTGCCGAAGCTTCTGCGTCATGGACGTGTCGATGATGCCCGGGGAGACCGCGTTCACCCTCGTCTGCGGGGCGAGTTCCTGGGCCAGGCTGCGCGTGAGGCTCAGCACCGCCCCTTTCGTCGCGGCGTAATGGGCGTGGCCGCGGCTGCCGCGATGCGCGGCGATGGAGGCGAGGGTGACAATGGCGCTTCCCTTGCGCAGGGCGCCGATTGCCGCCCGGCAGAGATAGAAGACTCCGTCCAAGTTGACCGACATCACCCGGCGCCAATCGTCGTCCCGCATCCCGCCGAGATCCTGCTCGGGATAAATCCCGGCCCCGGGCACGAGGAAATCGAGCCCGCCGAAGCGACTTTGGCAAAGGGCGACGGCCTCGGCCGCATCCTGCGCCGAGGCGGCATCGAAGCCCGCCGGGACGACGCGCCCGTCCTCCGGCCCTAGCTCGGCAGTGAGCCGGTCCAGCGCTACTTTGTCCCGGTCCGCCAGGACGAGGTTGGCGCCCGCGCGGTGGAAGAGTTGCGCGGTAGCCCGGCCGATGCCGCCGGCGGCCCCGCTCAGGAGCAGGGTCCGGCCGGCGAATTCATGAGACGAGAACACGTCAGCCGCCCTCGCCGGTGCGGGCGGCGAGGGAGTCAGCGTGCGGGCTCTCGTCGAGATGCTCTTTGAGGAACGCCGCAGCCCGCGAGAGAAGCCTGGCGCCGGTCTTGATCCTGCCGGCCGAGGTGAAGATACCGTGGGCGTGGGCGGGCCTGTGATGATGCTCCACCAAGCCTCCGGAATGGGCCGCCGTTGTCGCATAGTCGATGCCCTCATCCGAGAGAGGATCGAGGCCGCAAGTCACGATGAACATGGGGGCCAGACACCGCTCCAGCGCCAGCAGCGGCGAGAGGCGGGGGTCGTGAAGGTCCTCCTTTCCGGCGAGATAGTGGCTGCGGAACCAGTCCATCGATCCAGCCGTCAGGGGGAAGCCTGAGCTCAGCCGCCGGTAGGAGGCCGTTTCTCCCCGCAGATCCGTCACGGGGTAGAAAAGGGCCTGGACTTTCAGGTTGCTCCCCTTCGGCTGCAGGGGCGGGGAATTGGCCAGCACCGCCGCCAAGTTTCCCCCGGCGCTGTCTCCAACCACCGCCATACGTCTGGGGTCTACTCGGAGTTCCCGGGAGTGCACGGCGATCCAGGCAAGCGCGTCGCGGCAGTCGCATAGAGGGATCGGAAACTTGAACTCCGGTGGCCGGCGATAATCAACCGCAAAGACCGCTGCGCCGGAGCCGTTGCACAACGCGCGGCAGACGGGGTCGTGCGTGTCGAGGTCGCCGAGCACCCACCCACCACCATGAATGAACAGGACGAGCGGCAGCATGGCGTCGCGGGACATGCCAGCCGGGCGGTACTCGCGCAGCGAGACCGTCCCGCCGTCGCTGGTCCGGCAGAGGTGGTCCGCGACGTGACTGAGGATCTCGGACCGGAGGCCGTTCACGCGGCAGGAGTTGCGGTAGTTCTGCCGCGAAACATTGACCGGAACGTTCTGGAAGGAGATCTCCCCGTTCTCCCGGAATGCCCGGATCAGGCATGCGGCGTCCTCAGCCACGTCGGACAGGGGAACCTTCAGCGGATCGTCTTTCATCACCACGACTCCGGGCACTTCAGAACCAGTCGAAATCGGCCGGACGCCATTGGGTCACGGCACGATACTGGTCCACGGTACCGGACCAGTTGTTGATGACCTTGCCCTCCGAGTTCTTGTACCAGCTCGAGCAGCCTGAGGAGAAAGCGGAGTTCGACATGTCGGCCTGCAGCTTGCCGTTGAACGCCTCGAAGACCGGCACCCTGGCGCTTATGGCTCCTCGGAGCGCCGACACCTCCTCAATCGCGGTAATGATGTAGTTCTGCTGGATCTCCAGCATTGTGATAATGGAGTTGTGGTTGAGATTCGTGTTTGGCCCGTAGATCATGAAGAGGTTGGGGAAGTTCGGGACGGTGATGCCCAGATACGCCTCGGCCCCATCCCGCCAAGCGTGCGAGAGCGTCTGCCCGCCCAGTCCCTCGACCACCAAGTCACCGTGGAAGGCCTGGGACGCGAAACCTGTGCCGAAGATCACCACGTCGAAGGGGTGCTTCGCCCCGTCCTCCGTGACGATCCCGTCCTCATATAAGCCGGCGATGCGGCGGGTTTCCAGCGTGACGTTATCTCGGCAGAGGGCGGGGAAGTAGTCGTCTGAGCGCAGGATGCGCTTGCAGGCGAACTCGTAGTCCGGCGTCAGCTTCGCCCGAAGGTCCGGGTCCGGCACATGCTTTTCCAGGTGCTCCTTCGCAATGCGCATGCCTTCTGCCTGATCCGCCGTGCCCACCCGTGTTCGCTGGAAGCCAGCCTCCCGAAAATCGTGGAGGCGCTTACGGGACTCGTCGAACAACCTCGGATCGACTTCGAAGGCCTCGAGCAGCTCGGGCGTGAACAGGACTTGGTTACGCGGCATAATCCAGTTCGGGGAGCGCTGAAATACCGTGAGGTGCGCGACCAACGGGGCGATCTCCGGCACGTACTGAACCGCTGAAGCGGCATTGCCAACGGAAGCGACGCGCTTGCCCTTCAGCTCCACTGAATGGTCCCATTCGGCGGAGTGGAACATCTTGCCGTGGAACCGGTCCAGGCCCTCGAAGGCCGGGACCGAAGGCTTGTTTAATTGCCCCCAGGCCGTGACGAAGAACTGGGCCGTGTAACGCTTGCCGCCACCCACCTCCAGACGCCACAGCTTTGCCGCGCCGTCCCAGCGAGCGGCGAGGACTTCACTGTCGAAGCGGATATGCGGCTGAAGGCTAAAGGCCTCGGTCATGCTCTGCAGGTAGTCCAGCAGCTCGGCGCGCCCGGCATACATGCGGGAGACGCGGAGATGGGGGAAGAAGCTGTAGCAGTAGAGATGCGCCTCCGTGTCACAGGCGGCACCGGGATAACTGTTCTCACGCCACACTCCGCCGATCCCGGCGGATCGCTCGAGGATCAGGAAGTCTCTGTCGCCACGGCGGGCGAACTGAGCACCAATGCCGAGGCCGCCGAAGCCGGCGCCGAGTATGAGCGTGCGGACGTGCTCAACGGGGGTTGCGTTCATGCGTCTAAGCCTCTGTTACGCCCGCCAATGCAGGCGCCTGGACTGATGGGTATGGTCTTTCGCCGAGAGTTCGCCATGTATCCACGACGTCCCTGCCAGCTGGGATGTGCTTGCCAAATTCAGCGGACGTCCTCGCGCACGGGCTGCCGTCCGTAGCGCTTCTCTAAGGCGTGCACTGCGGGGAAGCCCATGAGCGTGTTCATCTCGGAGAACGGCAGCATGGGCGCTGCGCTCCCTGTACCGATCCCCGATGCCTTAATGTGCCCGTACACCGTCTGCAGCGCCTGCGCTGCGGTCAGCAGGGCGCTGCCCGGATAGAGCGCGATCTTAAACCCCATCCGCCCCAGCTCCTCGGCATGGAGGTAGAGCGTGCGCCCGCCCTCGACCATGTTGGCAAGCAGCGTGGCCCCGCGGAAGGTCTCCGCGACGCGGCGAAGCTCCTCTAGGCTCTCCGGGCTCTCGATGAAGAGGACGTCGGCTCCGGCCTCCAGGAATCGCTCCCCACGGCGCAACGCCGCGTCCATTCCCTCAGAGTATCGGGCGTCGGTGCGAGCGACGATGAGGAAATCCTTGCTGGGCCGGGCGTCCACCGCAACGCGGATCTTGTCCACCGCGTCGTCTTCGGGGATCACGCGGCGGTACTCAGTGTGCCCGCACTTCTTCGGGAACTCCTGGTCCTCCAGCTGGATCGCTGCGGCGCCTGCGGCGGCATAGCCGTGCACGGTGCGCTCCACGTTCAGAAGGCCGCCATAGCCGGTGTCGCCGTCGGCGATGAACGGAACTCGGACCGCACCGGCGATGCAGCGCACCCGGTCCAGCATCTCCGTGAAGGTCGCGACGCCCGCATCGGCGAGGCCGAGCGCCGAGGCGACGACGCCATAGCCCGTCATGTAGAGGGCGCCGAAGCCCACGTGGTCGGCCATGCGGGCCGAGATTCCGTCATACACGCCCGGGATGGCCAGGCATCCTTCTCGCCGAAGCAGCGCGGCCAGCGAAGTCGTCTCGTTCATGTCACGCTCCCTTCATCGATTGTCGTCTTGGACCCGGTCGTACCCACTCCCGCATGTGGCGCGGAAGTCAGAACGCCTCCTGGTAGAGGGTGAGGGCGTCCCACTCCGTCAACTCCGCGGGGTTGTTGACCAGCAGGCGGGTCTGCTTCATCGCGTCGGCTGCAAGCACGGGTAGGCTGTCCTCCCGCACTCCGACATCTCGCAGCCGGCGCGGCGCGCCGGAGTCGTCGATCAGGCCCTGCATGTGTTCGACGAAGGCAGCCGACCGTCCCTGCATGCCCTCGTCCCTCCCGCCGAGCAGGAGATCTGCAAGCTCGGCATAGAGTGGCGCCGCGGCCGTCATGTTGAAGCGCAGCACCGGTGCCAGCATGAGCGCGTTGGAAAGCCCGTGGGGAACATGGAAGTGCCCACCAAGCGGATAGGCTAGGGCATGCACCGCGCCGACAGGTGAATTCGAGAAGGCTTGGCCCGCCAAGTTCGCACCCAGCAGCATCGCCTCGCGCGCCGCCCGGTCAGTGCCGTTCTGGCAGGCCGGGATAAGGTTGGCGGAAAGCAGCCGGAGCGCCTCGCGCGCGAAGACATCCGACAACGGGTTCTTTTTATACTTCCCGGTGTAGGCCTCGACCGCGTGCACCATGGCGTCAATTCCCGTGGCCGCCGTGTGGAGCGGCGGCAGCCCGCATGTCAGCTCAGCGTCCAAAACCACTCGGTCCGCGTGGAGCTGCTGCGAGACCACGCCCATCTTCGTCGTATCGCCGGTCGTCAATATGGTGATGTTAGTGGCCTCCGAGCCGGTCCCGGCGGTCGTCGGCATCTGGACCAGCGGCAGTCGGCGGCCCCTGACCTTTCCAATTCCGTAGAGTTCCGAGAGTTCCTGCGCTGAGGGGACGAGCACCGCTGCAAGCTTCGCGACGTCCATCGAGGAGCCGCCGCCCAGCCCGAGCATGATATCTATCCCGGCAGTCTTCCCAACCCCAACGCAGGCGAGCAGCACGGATTCCGGCGGATCGGCCACGACGTCATCGAACACGGTCACCGAGAAGCCCGCGGCCTCCAGCGACGCTTTCGCCGGCTCCAGCACGCCCGTCCCGTGCAGTCCTTTGTCCGTGACAATCAGGAGGTTTCGCTGCTCGAACCAGCCGGCGAGCAGCTCGCCCAGGCGGCGGGATGTGCTCCATTCCATGTGCATCGAAGGGACGGCATCGAAGGTGAACGGCTTACCGGCTTGCCCGCTCATCGTCATCTCGGTCTCACGTTGCCTCACCAAATGGTCTCCACGCCGCAGCTCTCGCCGGGCAGTGTGCGCTCACCGCGCGCCCAGGTCCGGTGCATTCTGGTCCAGGGCGCTACGGGGCTCGTGGAAGCAATCTCTGCGCGGCGTCATAAAATCTCCACGCCCCCATCCCACGTGCGCTGTACAAAGCGCTCCGGTCGCTCGATCACGCTGTCGTTCCTTTTCGCAATCATGCGCCTGTGAGTGGCCGGTGCTCGGACTCGCCGAGCTGCCGCCGGGGCTCCATGCACCTTCTTCAAATAACTCTGCGCTCACGCAGTCCGCCAGTTCATTACTAGACCCGTTAAGCAGAACCCTAGGATATATCGGTGTGTCGCCCGAATTGTGGTGGCGCGAGCTCCCCAATTCCATGCGTATGAAGCTGACCGCGTCGAAGCCAACGGGCTTTATACCATCAGGACTGCGGCCTCCTCCGATCCATGCGTCAGCGGCAAGGACGTTCCCTCGATCCGGCGGGTGGCGCGGCACAGTAGGACGGTCCGCGGCCGCTGCACTATGGCAGGTCCGGCCACGCACCGGACTACTGGGCACGCGGAAGCAGCCCGCGCTCAGCCGCACGGCCGATCTCCGCGTTCTCGCGCCGGGTGCGCTCTGCGAATCGCTCCGGCCCTTCGACTACGCCGTAATTTCCCATATCCAGCAATCGCTCGCGCATGGCGGGCATGGACACTGCCCGCGTGACGGCCTCGTGGATCCGGGCGGAGATAGCTGCAGGAAGCCTGGCTGGCCCGTAGAGGCCGACCCATCCGAGCATCTCGTAGTCCGGATAACCCATCTCGCTGATCGCTGGCACCTCGGAGAGCGCGGGGAGCCGGTCTTTCCCGGACTGGGCGAGGATGCGGAGCAACCCGCCCTTCATCTGACTTAAGGCGCTTTCTGGGCTTGCCCAGCCAGTGTGCAGACTACCGGTTATCATGTCCGTGATCATGGGAGCCGCGCCACGATAGGGAACTTCGGTCATCGTCACCCCCGCGGCCCGCGCCAGCCACGCCCCGGCATAGCTGCTGTTCGAAACGGTCGTCCCGTAGGTTAAATGGCCGGGATTGGCGTGCGCGTACTCAATCATTTCGTGGAAGTCCTGGAACGGCGCTTTGCTGCTGGCGATGAGCACCAGCGGATAGCTGACGATCATCGAAATGGCCGTGAAATCGGTCACCGGATCGATCGCCACGTTTGGCATCATGTGGCGATTGTAGACATGACCGGCGGTGACCGAGACAAGCGTGTAGCCATCCGGCTCCGACCGCGCGACCAGTTCGGAGCCGATGACGCCATTAGCACCCGGGCGGTTCTCCACGACAACTGGTTGGCCCAGCGTCTGCCGCATTGCTTCCGCGAAGAGCCTCGTGACAATGTCTGTGCCACCGCCCGGCGCGTAGGGGACGACTATGCGTATGGGACGATTGGGCCAGCGCTCCTGTGCGTGGCCAGCCCGTGGCATCGCCAGGGAGAGGCCGGCGGCAGCGAGAACCGTGCGGCGCGTTGGACACGATTGCAGAATCCCGTCGCTGACCTCCGGCGCCTGGGCCGCTGGCTCACCAGACCTACCGGCGTCGCTTATCTTCGCGGGCCAAATCATCATTTCCCTCCCTTTGGTTGGCTTAACTCTGTCGTAATGGCGTAATGGCCACGACCGTACTGGTGGGCTAGCGCCGGCCGGGTCTCATTCGGCGGCGGCGCCCTTCTTCCGCGGCCAAGCCTCGCCGGGCCGGATGTAGCGGGTGCGGCGGACATCCCACTCCGCCGCTCCCACGCGGCCGAAGATGGCGGTGGGCTGCATGTCTGCCAGGGAGGGCGGGTAGAGCACGCCGCCTCGGACCACCGCGAGGACCTCATCGCAAGCCTTGATCGTCGTGCTCAGGAGCAAGCCGGGCAGAATGGCGATGTTGTATCCGGCCTGACAGATCTCCGCGGCCGTCATAGGTGGCGTCTTTCCGCCGTAAACAATGTTGAGCAGGCAGGGCGCTCCAACGTCGGACGGCGCCGAGAGCACCTCCTCCTTCGTCTGCAGAGCCTCCACGAAGGCCATGTCGGCGCCGGCGTCAATGGCGGCCCGAGCGCGGGCGATGGCATCTTGGTAGCCTGTCACGGCCCGCGCGTCGGTACGGGCGATGATCAGGAAGTCGGGATCAGTGCGCGCATCAACGGCGGCTCGGATCTTGGCCTGGTAGGCTTCAACCGGGATAACCTCCTTACCCTCCAGGTGTCCGCAGCGCTTCGGTGCCTCTTGGTCCTCAATGTGCAGTCCCGCCGCCCCCGCCCGCTCGAACTCCCTCACCGTCCGGAATACGTTCAACTCGTTGCCGTAACCGGCGTCGCCATCCACGATCAGCGGGACAGAAATCGAGCTCGCCATTCGAGAGACGTTTGCGGCCATCTCGGTCATAGTCAGCAGGCCGTAGTCTGGAAAGCCAGCAGTGGCCGAGGTTCCCGCGCCGGTCATGTAGACGCATTCGAATCCGGCCTGCTCGGCCAAGCGCGCCGTGATGCATTCGAATGCGCCGGGTGCGATCAGCGGCTCAGGTTGGCGCAGCCGAGCCCTCAATCGCGCAGGCAGAGTGGCGTGCAAACTCGTGGTCATGGCTATGCTCCAGGTGTTGGGTTGGCAAGCGCTGGGCGGCCAATCAGCGTCGCCAGGCTTCAAGGACTCGGTCCCTGGTCACGTAGGAGCCCGGCACGAGCATCCGCCGCGCCTTCACATGGTCCGCGGGCCGGTTGACCGACTCCGCGCCGATCAGCACGCCGTTGCGGAAGCAGTAAACCGAGAAGGCCTCGGGCCCGCCCTGGATCACCGTCTCCTCCGCATCCGCCGTCAGCCCTGCGATCTGCAGCCGCTCGCCCTGGTCCGACCAGAACCAGGGCACGGCCTCATAGGGCTGAGGCTTGCCGAGGATGTCGGCCGCGGCGCAGCGAGCCTGGTCCACGGCGTTCTGCACAGATTCCAGCCGCGTCAGTCCGCCGCCATGGGCGCTGGGAAAGCGCGCGCAATCCCCGATCGCGTGGATCCGCGGGTCGGAGGTGCGGAGCGCGTGGTCCACGATGATGCCCCGATCCACGGCCAGCCCTGCGGCCTCGGCGATCTCCGTGTTCGGCACCACCCCCACCGCCACCACGACGAGGTCGGCCGAGATGTCTTGGCCTTCGGTGGTGGTCACGCCCTCCGCCCGCGTGTCGCCCAGGATGGTGGAGATCGTCTGGCCGAGTTCCACGGTCACGCCGCGGGAGCGGTGGTACTCCAGGAAGTGGCGGGACACAGCGGGACTGACGGCGCGGCCCATCAGCCGCTCCCCGGCCTCGATCACCGTCACCTCCGCTCCCCTGGCGCGGGCAGAGGAGGCAACCTCTAGCCCCAGAAAGCCACCGCCGATGATCACCACGCGGCGCGAGCGGGCCAGCGCGGCTCGCAGGGCAAGCCCGTCCTCCGCTCCACGCAGGGCGACAACGTTCTTCAGCCCAGCACCCGGCAGCGCCAGCGGACGGTTCCGCGCGCCGGTGGCGAGGACAAGGCGGTCGTAGCTCAACCAGCCGCCCGGCTCCGTCAGCACGCGGGCCGCCTCGCGATCAATCCGCAACGCGCGGGTGGCGAGGCGGAGCGCAATGCTGTGCCTCTCGAAGAAGGAGGGCGGGCGGAAGCTCAGGCTCTCCGGCCCATCCTCGCCCTTGAGGAAGATCTTGGAGAGGGGCGGACGCTGGTAGGGCGGATCCGCCTCCTCGCCGACGAGGGTGATGGGATCCGCGTATCCGCCCTCACGCAACGAGGTGGCGAGTTGGAAGCCGGCCTGCCCGGCACCGAGGACGACGACGCCCCCGCTCACAACTGCGTCTCCGGCAGGCGCACCTCAAGCCCGTCAAGCTCCCGCGAGATGAAGACCTGGCAGCCCAGGCGGCTGCAGGGTTCGCGCGGCACGGCGGTGGCTTCCAGCATCTCGTCCTCGATCGGGGTGACCGGCGGCACTCGCGGGTCGTCCACGAAGACGTGGCAGGTGGCGCAGGCCGCAGCGCCGCCGCACTCGGCCACGATGCCCTCCACGTCGTTCGCCAGCGCCGCGCGCATCACGCTCTCACCGTCCTGCGCAATGACGGGGTAGCGGGATCCGTCAGCCTTGATAAAGATGATCTCGGGCAAGCTCGCCTCCGTTCAGACCGTGACGAAAACCTGGCCGTCCTCGACCGCAACGGGGTAGAGGCGCAACCGCGTCGTCCCGGTCTCGTACATCTCCCGCCCGCTCTTCAGGTCGTACTCGAAGCCGTGCCAGGGGCAGACAAGGACCTCCTGCGCGCCGTCGTAGTCCAGCTTGCCCGGTTCGCTCGGCGGCCAGGTGCCGCCGATGATACCGCGACAGATCGGCGCGCCCTTATGCGGGCACCAGTTCCGCATCGCTCGCAGCTCCCCATCGCGGAGCCGGACGACGCCGATCTCCTGTTCGCCGGCACGCACCATCACCATCTTCCCCACCGGGAAGTCCGCCGGCGCGCCCACCGCGTGACGCGGCTTTTGCCGGGCTTGCACACCTGTTTCCACGGTCCCCTCCTATCGTGGCAGGCGAAGCACGTTGCGCGCGTTGGTCCGCATGATGCGGTCCCGGTCCTCCTGCGGCAGCAGGCGGAAGGACTGCATGGGCATGTCGTTGTCCCAGTGCGGGTAGTCCGTGCTGAAGCAGAGGTTGCGGACGCCCACCATGGCGATCAGCCGTTCCAGATCGCGCGGATCGCGCGGCTCCTCAATCGGCTGCGTCGTGAACCACACATGCTCGTTCACGTAGTCAATCGGCGATTTCTTCACCCACGGGACCTCGTGCCGCAGTCCGCGCCATAGGCGGTCCATCCTTAGCAGGGCTGGAATTGGCCAGACGAATCCGTATTCCACGAAGAGTACCCGCAAACGAGGGAAGCGCTCGAACAGCCCATTCATGATCATGCTGTTCAGGTTCGATTCCGCATGCTGCGATAGGGTAACGTAGCGCTCGATGTAGGTGTCTGGCAGGCCGGCGGCCGGCATGGGTGCCCCGGCGAAGACACCCTCGGCGCCTGTGACGTGCAGGAGGATGGGCAAGTCCATCTCCTGCGCGGCCTCGAAGATCGGCCACCAGTAACGATTGCCAAAGAGGATCGGCAAGGCAGGTACCGCCACAGCCGTGACTTGGCGATGCCCGCCCACGCGGCGGATCTCAGCGGCCGCAGCGGCCGGATCCTGGGAGGGCACGACCGGAGCGTAGGTGAGGCGGTCATCGACGGGAAGCCAGCGGTCAATGTAGTACTCGTTGCAAGCACTGGCGATGACGATGCTCTCGTCCGCGGAGGACAGGACGGCACACCAAGCCCCAGACTGAAGGCTGTTCAGCACGACAGTGCTGATGTTCTGAGCCTCAATAAGGTCTTTAATGAGGAAATGCGGATCAGTGCCGCCGAGGCCGCCCTGATCTGTCGCTGCGTCCTGCCGTACAACCCGGCCGTTGGGGTGGGCATAGCGCATGGTGAGCCCGGCTGCGGCATGGGCCGCCTCCTTGCGCCGAAAGCGCTCTACCCAGGGCTCCGGCATATAGGGGTACAGCCCAGAAAGGCCCTCGGCGAGCATCGGGTGGACGTCGCAATCGATGATCCCGTTCGTCTGGGACGCGGTCGACGCCTGAGTAAGCTGCGAAATTTGCATCGGGCGTGACCTCCCGCCGTGTTCAGGTGTGGCGTCCGGCTAGGCAAGCGCCATTCGTGTTGAATTTCAAAGGCAATCTTTGTATCGATTGATCGATGCTGAAGATCAATCTCTCTCCGTCTGACCTGGAGGCCTTTCTCCACGTTGCCGAGACGGGCAGCTTCCGAGGAAGCGCTGAGCTACTAGGCCTGTCTCAATCCGCGGTTTCCTCGCGGATTCTTCACCTCGAATCCACGCTAGGAATGCGGCTCTTCGACCGGACGACACGGCGGGTGACCATCACGGCAGCGGGCGCCCGCCTGTATGCGCGCGTGGAACAGGTGTTTCGCGAACTCCGGCATGTCGTGCAGGAGCTTGATGACGAGGCCAATCTGCGACGGGGGCGTGTCACTGTCGGCGCATCCCTCTCGATTGCGACCAGCTTCCTCCCAGAAGCCATCTCGCGCTTTCGCAAGCGATGGCCGGCAATGGAACTCGTCCTTTACGACGACCTCTATGGGCGCGATCTGGAACGCCTGATGCGGGGAGACCTCGACCTGGCCGTTGTACCGTTCGTGGGGGCCGATCCCAACTTCGCATTCGAGCCGCTGCTAACAGATATCTTCCTGGCTGCTGTTTCCTCGAAGCACCCGTTAGCAAAGCAGGAAGCTGTCACGCTGGCCCAGCTTGCGGAGGAGCCATTGATCACCATGCCACCAGAGTCCGCGGCGTGGTCCACGTTTCGTCACGCCTTCGCCAATGCGGGGATAGAGTTCAAACCGAGCTTCCAGATCCGCAACACCTTCACGACCCTGGCGATGGTGCGGGCCGGAATAGGCGTGGGTTTCGCGACCAGGCTGATGGCGGCCTCGATCGGAGGTGCCGGCATCAAACTCCTACCGGTCAATGATACACTACTCAGCCGGGAGGTCGGCATTGTCACGGTCAAAGGGCGGAGCACGCTGCCGGGAAGTCGGGCACTGATCGAGATCCTGCGCCAGTTCAAGAAACGGCGAGAACCACGGTCAGAACTCCTTAACCGAGATGATGAGGCTCGACGTTAGGCCGACTGATTTTCGTTGTCCGAGAGGGCGGGCCCAGCATAGCCGGCGGCCTGTGCCACCGCCTCGGGTGTCAGCGCGTCGTCGGCAGACGCCGCACTGCCAGTGGAAGCACAATTCGCGAAGCGCCGTTCCCGGGCGCGCCCCGTGACGCAGAGCAGGTGTCCGCCGTCTTACGATTACCCACATCTTCGGCGTGATCCGATGGAGATGCCGAGGGCGATTTCATGGAGGCGGGTCATACCGCGCCGGACGACCATGTTGCCGGGAGGCGGATCATTCTTGCGGGCGAGGTAGCCGCCAAGCATGGCGATTTGCAGCAGGTAGGCGGCGAGTGTAGGCTGCTTGAAGCGTGGTGGCGTTCGTGACGCCTCGATCCGATCGATCGCACTTATCTCGGCAGCGGTGAGAACGCTGTCGGGCGCTGCATCTGGCTTGGCACGCGCCGACATGGTGACGAAGAATATGCGCCAGCTGACCACCGCGATGAGGGCGAGGAACTTCGCCAGCCGCTCGGCTGTTTCGAGCCTCGCCTCCTCAGCACGGCAGCCAGATTTCATGATCTGGTTCTGTCAGCGCTCGCGCCAAGCTTGACGACGCGAGGTGACGGCTGGTTCCGGTTACGCCGCTTCGAGAATGGCGAGTACAGTGGTCGCACGACGGAGGAGAAGCAGCCGACGGCGGTTGGCGGGGATAGACTGGTTGTGGCGGGTGCGGAAGCGGAGAAAGTTCCGGAGCTCGTCGTAGCTTCGACAGAAGCGCTCGGCAGAGCCGATGCTCTTGAAGCCGCGCATACATCGTATGCGGCCTTTCACGCCCCGGTGGTCTTGCTCCAGTCCTTTGTTCCTGAAGGCGTTGGTTCGGTGTACGACCCGGCGGCCGAGCATCGAGCGGATCGCCCGTGGGTAGGAGCCGTGCCCGTCCGTGGTGACGCGCTCGGGCGTGACGCCGGTGGCAGCTTTGGCTGAGCGGAAGAAGGCCTGGGCGGCCGCCATGTCGCGGTGTTCGCTCAACATGGTGTCGACAAGGTTGCCGTCGCGGTCGATGGCCCGGTACAGATACGCCCAGCGACCACAAACCCGCAAATATGTCTTCTCTATCCCGGCCGTGCCGGTCAAGGCGCTTTTATCTCATCCGAGTAGCTCCTCATCCGAGTAGCTCCTCATCCGAGTAGCTCCTCCCTCTCATCCGAGTAGCTCCTCCCTCTGCGATGCTCGCCTGCTCTGCGATGCTCGCCTGCTGCATTCCATGCGTGGCTTGCCCTCTCGTTGCCTGCCTTCGTCGTGACGTGGTCCCTGAGGTGACGGTCTTCTCTACGTGCTCAGCGCCATCGGCCGGCACAGGATGGGGTCGGTCAGGTGGCCCGGAGCGATCTCATCGGCGGTCTCTCACCGAGGTGGGACCAAACCTACGTGCGCTCTCGGGCCAGCCCGTCCCTCACGGGACCTGCCACAGCGTGGCAGGGCAGCCGGGCCGCCGCTCAGGCGGCCTCGGCCTGCTTCGTCCAGCGGAAGGGCTCGCCCGACCGCCACATCGCATGCATTGTCACGGCCAGCCGGCGAGCCAGGGCCACTTTGGCGCGTCGTGCACCTCGGGCCTTGGCCAGGCGCATGGCCCAGGCCTTGAGGGCGGACCACCGGCCGCGGGTCATCATCGCGTTCGCGGCCACATAGAGCAGCCTGCGCATGCCCTGGTCGCCCATCTTGCTGATCCGCCCGGCGATGTTGACCTCGCCGGAGCTGTATTGCCGGGGCGTGAGGCCGAAATGCGCTCCAACGGTTCGCGACCGCCGGAAGCGCGCGGGATCATCAACGCAGGCCTTGAAGGACAGCGCGGTATGCGCGCCCACGCCCGGGATCGTCATCAGCAGGCGGCACACAGAATCCTGCTGGGCCGTCATGATGATCTGCCGGTCCAGGACAAGGATCTGGCGTATGATCGTGGCACGCGCCTCCAGCAGGGGGCGGATGATCGGATGCAAAGCATCGCAACCGCCAATCCGCTCCAGGACATCTTCGGCAAAGCGGCTCCCGCGGGTTGGAAACTGGATCCCCTCGAGCCGCAGCAGGCCACGGATCGTGTTCTCCAGGGCAACCCTCTGGCTGTGCAGCGTTCCACGGGCCGTCAGCAGCATGCCCCGGCGTTGGCTCTCCTGTGACTTGATCCAGACCTCGCGATAGGTCCTCACGCGCATCAGCTCGGCGATGCCTCGGGCATCATTGCGGTCGTTCTTGTTCCGGAACCCCGCCTGCAGGGCGGCTGCCGCATGCCGGGCATCGATACACACGGCAGGGTGTCCGAGCCTGCGCAGCTCCAGGCAGAGCCAGGACGACGTCCCTCCGGACTCCAGGCCGATGCGCTCGCAGCCGAGCTCATTCTCCTCAAGAAAGCGGCTGATCACCTCCGGATCCGTGGCCAGCCTGGCCTCCCTGACCACCCGTCCATCGCCGTCCACAACACAAAGCGCGGTCTGCTTCAGAGATACGTCCAGTCCGCAATAGAGCATGGCACCGTCCTCCAGAGCTGGGGCATGAAGCTGGCAGGCTACCGCCAGCCTTCCCAAACCAGGCACTCCGCTCCGCCCAAACAAGGGCTGGCGGCTACGCCAGGCCGGGATACCCCATCTCATCGACATGCCACTGCCGGCCGCGAGTGCCGCCTTTGCCGTGCCGGCGCCGGCGGAGTTCATGGGCCAGCACCGGCGCGAGCTTCGCCTCCCACTCACGCACAGTTTCATGGCTGAACACGATGCCGCGCTGGAGGAACATCTCGGGCAAGTCGCGCAGAGTCAGGCGGTAGCGCAGCCGCCACAGCACCACGAGGGCGATAACGTCGGATGGGTACTGAGCGTGGTTCAGCAGCCCGCCGGTGCGCTCGTTGTATTGCTTGCCGCAGCCACGGCAGCGAAACCGGCGGTAGCCCAGGGCGGTACGCTCTGGCCGCTCTGTCACTGCGGCAGAACCACAGGCCACACACTCCATCGCCACTTCCCGCTCCGCTGGCCATGGAGCCTACCAGCTCCGCCCGGCCGGCCGAACGACCCTACTGGCGCGAGCCCTGACAAAACCCGTCGGCGGAGCCGAGGGCCAGGTCGGTGGCGAGCTTCCACTCAAGCCGGGCGCGACCCACCGGCTCGCTCGTCTCACGGGCATGGAGAATGGTGAGGTCGAGTGCGGGGTAGCGCTTCTGCTTGCC
>NZ_JBNBZS010000088.1:0-20723 GCF_049629625.1 Roseomonas chloroacetimidivorans
TCTGGACATGTTCCTACGCGTTACTCACCCGTCCGCCACTGATGGCCGAAACCACCCGTGCGACTTGCATGTGTTAAGCATGCCGCCAGCGTTCGCTCTGAGCCAGGATCAAACTCTCAAGTTCATCACACCTTGCCGAACCAAAGTCCGACACGGCGGATGCTCATTGACCAGGGCTCCGCTCACCATTCTCGACGCAGTCTCGCTAATCGCTTCCATCCACACCCGAGGCGCGGAACGGAAGTATCAGCGTATCTTCCAAAAGACCGATGCGATTTTGAATGAACAACCCACCAGCATGCAGCCGCGAAGATCGCGGCGTCACGCTATCAGGATACTCCACATCTCTGCAGAGGCGATCCCGCGCCAAAGACGCAAAGATCAAGAACAGCACCAAAGACGTCACCTCGACCACCCCGCTTCGCCCGAGGGCGCCGCCAAGTGGCCGGAAAGAACGTCCGCGTTGCTGCGGGGCGCCGATTTAGTCCCTCGCCGAAGCCGGCGCAAGAACTTTTTTCGACCATCCGGTGAAAGCAAACCGCCTTACCGGGAGACCTGAAATGGTGCCGAAAAGCCCCACTTCAAGACCCGGCGGACCGGGCTCCCGGAGAGGAGATCACCTCGCCGTGTGGGCGTTCAATTGGGCCTTTTCGGCCGGTGCCGCAAGCCCAATTCTGCAAGTTTCCGCCCTGAGAACGACTAGACCCGGGTCGGCGGAATGGGTGCTCCACGGTTCCAGGATGGCATCATGGTGGAGGGCGTCACATGGATTTGGCCGGGCCGGACTTTCCGCGTCGGGGCGCCTTGCCCGACGGCGCCTCGCCCCGCACTGGGCGCCGCCTTCCCTTCCGCTGGGCCGGCGCGCTCGCACCTCCGGAGACGGCACGGGCCCGGCCGGTGGGGCTTGCGGATAGCACTGCCTCGATCCACTCGTTCAGACGCCGGCTTTCGGCCATCGCCTCTTCGAGGTCCCGGTAAGCCACAGGATAGCGCAGCGCCATCCAACGCCAGGCAACGAGCCGCCGGTGCACCCGTTCGGCGAGTTGAAGCGCTGTCTGGTCCGCGCGATCCGGCGGAGGCAGGCGGCCGGCACGGGGCGGTGGCACTGCCTGGCCCAGCGCATGCAGCACCGCCCAGTCTGCCAGCCGCTCGATGCCTTCGTCCCGCTCATCCACTGGGCACAGGGCATAGGTCCAGCGGTCCAGCAGTGAGAGTTCCCGCACACCATCCACCGCCGCGGCGATGGCCAGTTGCGTCGATAGATCGCCGAGGCGGTAGTTGGGGTCGTCGCGCCGCAGCACGGCGCGCTCGATGCGGCGCAAGGTGCCGAACAGGCTGTCCGTCCCCATCTCGGCCGCAACTGCAGCAACGATCTCGGCGTCGGGTGCCACGGGTGGGCGCAGATCTTTGGGGGCCTCCGGCGCCGCCTTCAGAGCGCGGGCGATCTCGGCCGGGTCACCCCCACCTTGGAGCACCGCGACGATCCCCTCCGCATGCTCCCCTCCGAAACGCCCGGCACGGCCGCCGATCTGCTTGATTTCCTGGACCGAAAGAGGGCGGTCTTCCTTCCCGTCATATTTGGTCAGGGCAGAGAACACGACGCGCCGCAGGGGACCGATATTCAGCCCCATGCCGATCGCATCGGTCGCCACCAGCACCTCCGCCTCCCCCTCGCGGAAGCGCCGGGCCTCGGCGCGCCGCACCGTCGGGCCGAGCGCGCCGTAAACCACGGCCACGGTCCGGCCCCGCCGCAGCAGCTCGGCCCGCAGCGCGAAGACCTCCCGGCGGGAGAAGGCGATCACGGCGTCGCCGCGCCCGATTTCGGAGAGCGGTACCGGGTCCGGCGCCGCGGTCAGCGGCCCCATGCGCTCCAGCCGCACCTCCTCCAATGGATCGCCGCAGAGGGTCGCGATCCGCCGGATCATCGGCGCCGCATCCGGCGCGCCGAGCAGGATTACCTGCCGCGCCGGCACGCCCATGATGGCGGCGGTCCAGGCCGCTCCCCGCTCGGGATCGGCGAGCATCTGCACTTCGTCGATCACGGCCACGTCCACCGGGTTCTGGAACGGGCACATCTCCACCGTCGCGGCGGTATGGCGGCTGCCCGGAACGCGGATGCGCTCCTCACCGGTCGAAAGCGAGGTCGGCACGCCGCGCGCCTCGAGCGCCTCCCGGTACTCATGCGCGAGCAGCCGCAGCGGCCCCAGGGCAATCCCGCTCTCGGCTTCCGAAAGCCGGGACAGGCCGAAATAAGTCTTTCCGGAATTGGTTGGCCCGAGGCAGGCGATGATCCGCCGGTCCAGCGCACGGGCCGTCGCGAAATGGCCGGCATAGCGGTCCAGCCCGGCAATACGCGCCACTGCGGCATTGCTGATTCGCCTCGTCTCGCCGCGGGTCTCGCGCGGCTCGGCTGGCCGTTCCCCGGCATCGGCCCGGCGCCAGGTATCGACCTCGCCCCGCAGCGCCTCCAGCGCGGCAGGATCGAATTCGGGCTCCTGTACCATCCGGCTGCCGCGGCGGACCGCCACGCGGCGTGCCACCGGCACGATCCCGGCCCGGATCCAGCGATGGGCCTCGTCCCGCGTGCAGCCCAGCAAGGAGGGAACCGCCTCCGCGCCAACCAGCGAGCTTTCCCACTCCTTGAGCCGCCGCTCCTCTGCAGCCCGGGTCTCGCGCGCGGCGCGCGCCGCGCTGCGCCGCTCCTCTCGCCGCAGGCGCTCGGCCTCGACCGCGCGACGGGCGAAAGCCACGCCGTCCGGCCCGGCCATGCCGAAGGCTTCGGCCACCAGCGTGGCGCAGTGCCCGACGGCTTCCAGGCTGGACTCGCCGCCCGGCCTCTTCGGCAGGTTCTCGACCGCCGCGGCGAGGGCCGATTGCGGACTGCCATAACCGCCGAGCCGCGCCACCACAGCCTCACGCAGCGCCCGAAGCAGATCGGCGTCCCGGGCCTCCGGGTCCGTCATGCTGGCGACAGCGACATCCAGATCGTCGGCACGGGCCGGCAGGGCCTCGACGCCTCTGGCCTGGGCGGCCAGGCGTTCGCGCCAGGCCGGCCGCCGGATTTCGACCAATGCGTCGCGCAGGGCCTCATCGGAAACCGGCGGTGCCTGGCCGATCCGCTTTAACAGCGGCTGGATCTCTTGCGGAAGCACCGCCAGACCGGCGGCCTGCGCCGCGTCCCGAATGGCCTGCGCCGCGTCGGCGGCGGGCTGCTTCGTCTCTGTCTCGTCCATCTGACCTCCTCGGGTGGCCATCTCGCGCCCGGGCGGTCCTGCCGCCTTTGGAATACCCGCTATCGATGGCCGGCGGAATCGCCCTAGGGCACGCCTTCGGGATCGGGCTCGCTGCCTGGCTGCCGGCCACGCCATTGGCGGAGCATCGCCCGGAAGCGGTCCCGGCCCTCCTCCGCATCCGCCTTCGCCAGTTCTTCCATGAAGACCTGCCTTTGTGCCTCGCCCAGGGATTGCAGCAGGCCCTGCTGATCCTCCGGCAGGCTGTCCAACTCCCCGCCTCCTCGGCGGTGCTGGGCGACGGAATGCGCCAGGTTCCGCAGTGCCTCCCGTTTCTCGTCCGGCAAGTCAGCCATCTCCGCCTCCTCTGCCTGTTCGGTGCTAACGCCGCCCGCAGGGCGTGGTTATCGCCAAACAAGCAGGGCTGGCACGGCCCTGTTGTCCCATGCACCTCGCTCAAGCTTCGCCTTGCAGCAACTCCTCGAAGGGCCGCTCGTCCTGCACGACGCGCGGGACCTTGTTCTGGCCACCTAGCTTCCCGCGGCGACGCATCCAGTCCGCGAAGCGTCCTGGCGGGACGAAATGCACCAGTGGCGGCGCGAGCCGCCCATATTGCCGGTCATCCCCGAAATTCGCGTTGCTCCGCCGCAGGGCCTCGTCCAGCAACTGGCTGAACCGCTCCGGGTCGGCCGGCCCCGCGCATTCGGCTGCCAGTTGATGGGCGGGCGAGCGGCCCTCGCGCGGAAAGCGCGGCCCGAAGGTGAATTCTCCGATCTCCACGCCAAGCGCACGGGCGGCACCGAGAACGGCTTCCTCGATCTGCTCGCCCGTCAGGTGCTCGCCGAAGGCGTTCAGGAAGTAGGAGATGCGGCCGGAAACCAGCAGCCGGGGCGGGTTCTGATCCACGAGCCGCACGGTGTCGCCCAGAACATAGGACCACAACCCGGCATTCGTCGAAAGGATCAGGGCGTAGTCCTGCCCCAGCTCCGCATTGCCGACCCAGTGGCGCGTGGGACTGGCGGCGTCGATCTCCCCGGTGGGAACGAACTCGAAGAAGATGCCGTTATCGACCAGCAGCCGCATCCCCTCCCCCGGCCCCCGGTCCGCCACTGCCACGAAGCCTTCGCTGGCCGGGTAGACCTCGCGCAGCTCCGCCCGGCCGCCGGCCAGAAGCCGCTCGAACTGAGGGCGGAAGGGATCGAAGCGGACCCCGCCATGCACGAGGAGCTCAAGCTCCGGAAACAGCGCGCTCAGCCGCCGGTCCTCACTTCCGGCTCTTTCGAAGAGCCGGTCAAACAGCACCAGCAACCAGGTCGGCGTGCCGCCGATGATGCGAAGATCCTCCCGCAGCGCCACCTCGGCGATGCGCTCCGCCTTGCGATCCCAGTCCGGGATCAGGGCGATGTCCGGTGGCGGAAAGAGCCGTGCCCTCGCCCACCAGGGCACTTCCCGCTGCGCGATCCCCGACAGGTCGCCCTCCTCCACCCCGGGCGCGAGGGCGGTCAGGTCGGTGCTGCCGCCCAGCATCAGGCTCTTGCCACGCAGCACCCGGCTCTGCGGGCGGTGCTGGAGGTGATGGGTCAGCAGGTCGAGCGTCGCGCGCCGGTTCGCCCGCGCCATCGCGCGGGTGACCGGGATGTGCTTGGTCCGTGCGCTGCTGGTGCCGGAACTCAGTGCGTAATAGGGAATGGTCCCCGGCCAGATCCGGTTCCGGACCACCGGGAAATGCGGCCCGATCCAGTCGCGCCAGAATTCGTCGAAGCGCCGCAGCGGCACGGCTGATTGATAATCCGCCACCGTCCGGATCTGCGCGAAGCCGTGCGCCCGGCCGAAATCGGTCGAGGCTGCCATGCAGAGCAGATGCGCCAGCACCCGTTCCTGGGCGCGCACGGGATCCATGCGCCGCAGCCGGGCCAGCCGTCCCGCGGCGTAGAAGCGGAGCAGATCCGTTGCGTCGGTCATCGAGGGCGCAGCGGGGTCTGGTGGCGGAAGGTCCGGGCGGCCGCCTCGGGTGAGAGCGGCACCTGAACCGGCTCCTCGCGGAGCCAGGGATCGAGCTGGTCGAGCATCGTATCGCTTCCTAGCCAGCCATCCTGCCCACCGAGCAGCGTCACATGGTTTGCGTCCTGATCAGCCAGGTCGAAGGCATAGCGCGCGATGGAGCCATAGGCTGCGCCATGCGGGCCGGTGACGGCTCCATGGGCGGTTTTCATCAGGCTGTCCGTGGTGCCCGCGACTGGCTGGTCCACCAGACGGAAGCGGCGGCCCAGAACGGGGAGCGCGCCGAAAGGATGCTGCAGCCGCAGCCGGTGCACGCGGCCCCAGGATCGGTGGAGCCGGAAGCGGATCGCGGCGCGGCGGAGCGCCCGGCGCAGGGCTCTGGCGAAGGCGTCCTCCGGCCTGCTTCTGAAATCCTCTACCAGTAGGTCGCGCCGGCTCCAGACCACGGCATAGGCGATCCGGCGGGTTGGCGAGTGCAGGGCCAGGCCCAGTGCCCCGAGGAGGAGCTCGAAGGCGAGCGCCCCCTGCGAGCCTTTCCCATAGGTGCCGTCCCATTCGCGAAGGGCCCGGACCAGCGGTCGCTCGGCACGGCCCTGCGATAACAGAGCCTCGATGCGCCGCAGCAGCAGGTCGCGCAGCGGCAGTGCCCGGGACACGGCCACATCCGTCTGCAAACGGGCAGCATCCGCGAGGCGAAAGCGAGGGTGATCGCGGATCAGCTGGGCCAGCCGCTCCGCCCGGTCGGGCGGGGAGAAGAAAAGGCCGATCGGCACGGGCGACCCATCTGGCCGGTCATTGGCCGAAACGACGAAGCCGCTGGCCGGATCCAGCTCGCGCGGCAGATCCGCGCCGGTGATCAGGTCCTTCCAGGCACCCAGCCCCTTCTGTGGCGCGACCAGCCCGGGCACCAGGCCGGAATCGCGCCGGGGCAGATGAGCGGCCGTCACTTTGCCTATCCGCCCACCCGCCTCGGCCAGCACGAAATTCTGGCCGGGCACCGCCAGGCCCGCGGTCGCCTCCATCGCCTCGGACAGGGTCCGGGCCGCGTTCAGGTGCAGCAGGGCGGTCAGCTCATCCGTCGCCTCATGCCCGACCCAGCGGAAGGCATGCACCCCGCCTCGCCCGGGCATCGTGTCTTCGAGCACGGGGCCGAAGCGCGTCTCCCGGAAGCAGGCGGTGACCGGCTTGCCGCCCCGCACCCGGATGATTTCCGTCCGCACCGGAACACCCTCCAGCTCGGCGGCTTCCAGGGCGAAGAGGTCGCTGCTCATTGCGTGCAGGTTCGTGCCGCCCCATGCCAGATGGGGCGACCGGCCGATCGCCGCCGCCGGCACACCCGGCAGCATCAGCCCGCAGAGATGGAAGCGCGGCGAGCGGCAGGCGATGGTGATCCAGACATTGGGAACGGTAATCGGCAGATGCGGATCCCCGCCAAGCACCGGCGCGCCGCCCTGCGTGCGCCCGGGCCCCACGGCCCAGGCATTGCTGCCCGAGCGGGCCGCGGCCACGACCTGCGCCAACGCCTCCTGCGGCTCTGTCCCCACCGCCGCGCCCGTGCCGTATTGCATGAGCTGGCGCCAGAGATCCGGCCATTCCTCAGCCTCCTGGAGGTCGAGAAGGCGGCGGTAGAGGGGCCAGTTCACATCGGCGGAAAGCAGCCGGCCCAGCCGCAGTACATCCGCCACGCTCCAGGGCTCCGGCTCCAGTGCGAGGATGCGGCATTCGAGCGGCCGCGCAGGCGCGGTGGCCAGCACATGATTCACCCCGGCGACGAAGCCCTCCGCCCAGTCGCGGGTCTCCTTCGGCAGTCCCCGTTCGATCACCGGCACGGCCCGGCCGATATCCAGCCCGCGCAGCGCCCGGTCGATCGCCACGCCGGCCGGACCGATCATCTCAGCCACGCGGCCCTGGGATACCCGGCGGAGGATTTCCATTTGGGCAAGGCGCAGATGCGCATGCACCACACCCAGGCCGACCGCGAGGTCCCGGTCGCTTTCGGCGGTGATGAAGGGGATGTGCCGGTCGCTCCAGCCGATTCCGACGGGCTGCCGCACCGGAGCGCCGGCGGTGGGCACCATGGCGAGCCGCTCGCGCAGCCCCAGCCGAGGTGCCCTGCCTGCCCTGAGTACAGCGCCGGCCAGGAGCAGCCCCGATCGAAGAATGGACGGTGAGATCACCGGTAGCGCGGCGAAGCTGCCCTAGCCCGCCGAAGGTCCGTGCTCGAAGCGCGCGCGGTCACGCGGCAGAAGGCGGACCGTCACATGGATGGCCTCGTCCTGGTCGTTCCGCCCGACCACCTCTCCATGCTCATAGAGCCAGGCGAGCTGCGCGCCGTCCGAGGTCGGGATGTCGTAGCCCACGGTGACCATACCCTCCGATATCCTGGTGTCGATCACCTCGGCCAAACGCGACAGCCCCTCTCCGGTTAGCGCGGAGACCGCCACTGCCCCAGGCCGGGCCGAAACCTGATCCACACCGCCGAGGAGATCGGCCTTGTTCAACACCTCGATGGTGTGGCCCATCCATTCAGGCTCCAGCGTGCCGTCCTTCTCCATGGATTCGAGCACCGAGACCACGCTGGCGCGCTGCGCCTCCGTATCGGGACGCGAGATGTCGCGGACATGGAGAATGATGTCAGCCTCGACGACCTCCTCCAGCGTGGCGCGGAAGGCGGCCACCAGCTCTGTCGGCAGCTCGCTGATGAAGCCGACCGTGTCGGAGAGGATGACGCGACGGCCGGAGGGCAGGCGCAGACCGCGCAGCGTCGGGTCCAGCGTGGCGAAGAGCTGGTTCTCGGCGAAGACGCCCGCGCCGGTGAGCTTATTGAACAGGGTGGACTTGCCGGCATTGGTGTAGCCGACCAGGGCGATCACGGGGAACGGCACGCGGCGCCGGGCCTCGCGATGCAGGCCGCGGGTGCGGCGGACCTCCTCCAGCTCATGCCGCAGCCGCGCGATGCGCTCACCGATCAGGCGGCGGTCCGCCTCGATCTGTGTCTCGCCAGGGCCGCCCAGGAAGCCGAAGCCGCCGCGCTGGCGCCCCAGATGCGTCCAGGAGCGGACAAGGCGGCTGCGCTGGTACTGCAGATGCGCCAGCTCCACCTGCAGTGCGCCTTCCCGCGTGCGGGCGCGCTCCCCGAAAATGTCGAGGATCAGCCCGGTCCGGTCAATCACCTTGCAGCGCCAGGCCTGTTCTAGGTTCCGCTGCTGCACCGGCGACAAGGCCGCATCGACGATGGCCAGCCCGACCGACTGCGCCGTGATTGCCTGCCCGAGCGCCGCCACCTGTCCCTCGCCCATCAGGGTGGAGGGACGGGTCGCGCGGAGCGGCACGACCTGGGTGTGCACGACCTCCAGTTCTATGGCCTTCGCGAGCTCGACCGCCTCGGCTAGGCGAGCCTCAGCGTTTCCGCCATCCGCACTGCGGCTCCAGGGCAGAATGACGGCCGTGCGCATCGGGGCGTTCCCGGTCGGGATGCTTCCCTGTCCATCGGCCCGGGTCGGGGGGTTCGCACTGGCGGCCATGGCAACCTCGGTTTGATGAGGAGGGGATAACGCGCGGGATGCCAGCCAGATGACAGGAAGGCGTCGGACGCTCCCGCCGCGGCGGGGCATGGCGCATAGGCGAACCGGAAGTATCCGGCAGCATCATAGGCTAAACCCACCTTCCGCGGCGGCGACGCAGCAGGCCCCAGCATGTTCGGGAGGGCCGATCCCGAAGGCGGGTACCTGATCGGGAAAGCCATTCAGAATGTTGAATGGCCTGCCGAAGCTGGCTAGCCTCCTGCCAGGCTGCCAAGGCCGGCACAGAGGAGGAGAGCGGCGGGACCGTGGGGCGATAGAACGCTCCCGCCGCCCGGGTCAGGAATGAAGGCATCGCCACTCACCAAAGCCCGCGCCATGGTGCTGACGCGCTTGATCGAGGCGCCCGGCGCTGCGGAGCCTGCGGCGTGATCGAATACGAGACCCTGAGGAACTTCCCCATCCCCGAGATGCGCCAGCGCGTCACGCCGCGCGACGCGGTCTTTTACGCCCTATCCGTGGGGCTCGGTCAGGACCCGATGGACCAGCGGCAGCTCGACTTCGTCGATGCGCATCGCCGGCTGCGCGTGCTTCCCTCCATGGCCGTGGTGCTGGGCCATCCCGGCTTCTGGCTGGCCAACCCCGCCACAGGGGTCGATGCCGTGCGGCTGGTGCATGGGGAACAAACCATCACCCTGCACCACCCCTTGCCGGCGGAGGGCGAGATCATCGGCCGCACCCGCGTGACCGGCCTGGTGGACAAGGGCGAGGGCAAGGGCGCGCTGCTCTATTCCGAGAAGGAGATCCGGGATGCAGCCACCGGAACGCTGCTTGCCACGACGGGAAGCACGACCTTCCTGCGGGGCGATGGCGGCTTTGGCGGCCCCTCCGGCCCCGTGAAGCCACCGAACCCCATGCCGGATACTCCGCCCGATATGATCCTGGATCTGCCGACGCGGCCGGAGCAGGCGCTGTATTACCGGCTGAACGGCGACGACAACCCGCTGCACGCCGACCCGAAGGTGGCGGAGCGGGCCGGCTTTCCACGGCCGATCCTGCACGGGCTCTGCACTCTGGGGGTGGTGGCGCATGCGCTGCTGCGCGTCCTGGGAAATTACGAGCCTGCCTCGATGAAGAGCCTGTCGCTGCGCTTCTCCGCCCCTGTCTTTCCGGGGGAGACCATCCGCACGGAAATCTGGCGGAACGGCGCTTTCCGCGCCCGCGCGGTGGAGCGCGATGTCGTGGTGGTGAACAACGGCGCGGCAGTCTTCGCATGAGCGCCACACCGGCAGCCCGGGCCGCTCCCCTCCAGCAGGTTCAGGGGATTCAGGATATTGCGGTTTGCGGGCCGGCGGCTCCAGGGCCGAGCCTTCGCGAAGGAAGTCATGCTTCTGGCCACGATTGCGGTGGCGAGCCGCGTGGTGGTGGAACAACACGGAACCAGCGGGAGATCTGACGCTTGAGCATCCGAGGAAAGGCCTGCATCGTCGGGGCCTACGAGCATCCGACGCGCAAGGCCGAGGATAAAAGTACGGCGCAGCTCCATGCCGAGGTGGCGCTGGGCGCGTTGCGGGATGCGGGCCTGACCCGCGCTGATGTGGATGGCTATTTCTGCGCCGGTGACGCGCCAGGCATGGGGCCGCTCAGCATGGCCGATTACCTCGGCCTGAACCGGCTGCGGCATGTGGATTCTACTGATATCGGCGGCAGCTCCTACCTGCTGCATGTCGCCCATGCGGCGGAGGCGATCGCGCTGGGCAAGTGCAGCGTCGCGCTGATCACCCTCGCTGGGCGGCCCCGCTCGGAAGGCGTGGCCACCGGCACGGCGCCGCGCGCCGGCAACCCCGCGCAGCCGGATGTGCAGTTCGAATATCCCTATGGCGCCGCCATCGCGAACATGTACGCCATGTGCGCCAAGCGCCACATGTATGAGTATGGCACCACGTCCGAGCAGCTCGCCTGGATCAAGGTGGCGGCCAGCCATCACGCGCAGCACAACGAACATGCGATGCTGCGCAAGGTCGTCACGGTGGAGGATGTGCTGAACTCCCCGATGGTGGCCGATCCACTGCACCGGCTGGATTGTTGCGTCATCAGCGATGGCGGTGGTGCGCTGGTTGTGGCGCGGCCTGAGATTGCCCGTTCCCTGAAGCGCCCGGTGGTGACCCTGCGCGGCGCGGGCGAGGCGGTGAAGCACCAGATGGGCGGCCAGGTCGACCTGACCTATTCCGGCGCTCGCTTCTCCGGCCCCCGCGCCTTCGAGGAGGCGGGGGTCACGCCCGCCGACATCAAATATGCCAGCATTTATGACAGCTTCACCATCACCGTGTTGATGCAGCTGGAGGATCTCGGCTTCTGCGAGAAGGGCCAGGGCGGGCGCTTCGTCGCCGATGGCAACCTGATCAGCGGCGTAGGCAAGCTGCCCTTCAACACGGATGGCGGCGGGCTGTGCAACAATCACCCGGCCAATCGCGGCGGCATGACCAAGGTGATCGAGGCGGTTCGGCAATTGCGTGGCGAAGCGCATCCGGCCGTGCAGGTGAAGAATTGCGACCTGGCACTCGCCCATGGAACGGGCGGATCGCTCGGCACCAGGCATGGCAGCGCCACGTTGGTGCTGGAAAGGGAGTGATGGCGATGAGCGAAGCCCTTCCGCGGCGCGTGCCGCCCTCCCCCACGCCCGATCCCTCCACCCGCGCCTTCTGGGAAGCGGTGCGCGAGGGCAAGCTGCTGATCGGCCGCAACACGAAGACCGGCAAGACGCATTACCCGCCCCGCCCCATCTGCCCCTTCGATGACGAGGGCGAGGTGGAATACGTGCCCGTCAGCGGTACCGGCACGATTTATACCTACAGCATCATGCGGGCGAAGACGCCCTATGTGATCGCCTATGTGGAGCTGGCCGAGGGCCCGCGCATCATGACCAATATCGTGGATTGCGACCCCGAGGCGCTGCAGGTCGGGCAGAAGGTTCGCCTGACCTTCGTGCCTAGCGAGGGTGACGGCCAGCCCATCCCCATGTTCACCCCTGCCTGAGAGGAAGCCCGGACATGCCCATGCTGGAGGGAAAAGTCGCGATCGTCACCGGTGCGGGCGGCGGAATCGGGCGGGAGATCGCGCTGGCCATGGCGATGGCCGGCGCGAAGGTCGTGGTCAATGATATCGGCGCCTCCCTGACGGGGATTGGGGAGACCTCCGCCACCCCTGGCGAGCAGACCAAGGCCATCATCGAGCAGCGCGGCGGCGCGGCGGTGACCAACACCGACAGCGTGGCGGACTGGGAGAGCGCGAAGCGCATCGTCGCCAGCGCGATCGATGCCTTCGGCCGCGTGGACATCGTGGTCAATAATGCCGGCATCCTGCGGGACCAGATCTTCCACAAGATGACGCCGGAGGAATGGCGGGCGGTCATCGACGTCCATCTGAACGGCAGCTTCTACGTCTCCCGCGCCGCGGCAGAGCATTTCCGGGCACAGGGATCGGGTGCCTATGTGCATATGACCTCCACCTCCGGCCTGATCGGCAATTTCGGCCAGGCGAACTATTCGGCGGCGAAGCTGGGGATCGCGGCCCTGTCCAAATCCATCGCGCTGGACATGCAGCGCTTCGGCGTGCGCTCCAACTGCATCGCCCCCTTCGCCTGGAGCCGCATGACCAGTTCCATCCCGGCCGAGACGCCGGAGCAAAAGGCGCGGGTGGAGAAGCTGAAGCAGATGACGCCGGAGAAGAACGCGCCGCTGGCGGTCTTCCTGGCGAGCGACGCGGCGAAGGACGTGACCGGCCAGATCTTCGCTGCCCGCAACAACGAGATTTTCCTGTTCAGCCAGCCACGCCCAGTCCGCAGCACCCATCGCGGAGAGGGCTGGACGCCGGAGTTGATCGCCGAGCAGGCCATGCCCGCGCTGCGGGCCCAGTTCCTGCCGCTGGATCGCAGCCCTGACGTCTTTTCCTGGGATCCGGTCTAGGCGGAGATCGCACAAACGGCTGGGGCATAGCGGCCGGACAAGAACGACATATCACAGGGAGACGAAGGAAGATGGTCCAGCGCAGGCATCTTCTCGCGGGGGTGGCGGCCGTGCCCTTCACCTTCGCTGCCGCAAGGGCCCAGGCCCAGCCGATCCGCCTCGGCGTACTCGGCGACTTTTCTGGGCCGTACCGGCACCTCTCCGGCCCCACCGCCGTGGCCTGCGTGCGCCAGGCCGTGGAGGATTCTGGCATCCTCCAGCGCGGCATCGCGGTGGAGGTGGTGCAGGCTGATCACCAGCAGAAGGCGGATGTCGGCCTGACCATCACCCGCGAATGGTTCGACCGGGGCGGCGTGGATGTGGTTCTGGAGGTGAACAATTCCTCCATCGCCCTCGCCCTGAACGGGCTGGTGCGGGAGAAGGACAAGATTCACCTCAATACCGGCGCCGCCACCTCGGAGCTGACGGCCCGCGCCTGCAGCCCGAACACAATCCACTGGACCTATGACACCTATATGCTCGCCCGATCCTCGGGCGTGGCCACGGTGCAGGCCGGTGCCGACACCTTCTTCGTCATCGCCGCCGACATGGCCTTTGGCCACCAGATGGAGCGCGACGTCACCAGATTCGTGGAGGCCGGGGGCGGCAAGGTTGTTGGCGCCGTGCGCCATCCCTTCCCCGGTACCACGGATTTCTCCTCCTTCCTCGTGCAGGCACAGCGGAGCCGCGCGAAGGTGGTGGCCTTTGCCAATGCGGGTGCCGATTTCATCAATTGCGTGAAGCAGGCGCATGAGTTCGGGCTGGTCACGCGCGGGCAAAAGCTGCTGGGCACCATCGCCTTCGTCAATGACGTGAAGTCACTGGGTCTGGACACGGCCAAGGGCCTGTTGCTGACCGAAAGCTTCTACTGGGACCTGAACGACCGCACCCGCGCCTTCACGCGGCGCGTACTGCCGAAAACGCCCGACAACTATCCAAACCAGACCCATGCCGGGAATTACTCGGCCGTGATCCATTACCTGAAGGCGGTGGCGGAGCTGGGCGCCACGCGAGCCAAGGCCTCAGGGCGGGAAGTGGTAGAGGTTATGCGCCGGATGCCCACGGATGACGATGCTTTCGGCGCCGGCAGCATCCGCGCCGATGGGCGCCACCTGCATGACGTGCATCTGTTCGAGGCGAAGGCGCCGTCCGAGTCCAAGGGCCCTTGGGACCTGCTGAAGCTGGTCCGCACGACGCCAGCCGTGGAAGCCTTTCGCCCTCTGTCCGAAGGTGGCTGCTCCCTGGCCTGAGGCCACGGCCCACCAGATGCCGATGGGCCGCGGCAGGGAAGCCGTCCCTACCCGATATCCATCTGCAGCCCCTCCCGCCGCAGGACCGTGCCCCATTTCTCGGTCTCCGCCGCCACGAAGGCGGCGTATTCGGCGGGCGTGCCATAGGCCGGTACGCCGCCCATCTCGGCGAAGCGCTGCCTGGTCGCGGGCAGCTCGAGCAGCGCCTTGATCTCCTGGTTCAGCGCGATCACGGCCGGTTCCGGCGTGCCGGCGGGCAGGAAGGCGCCGAACCAGGTGATCACATCATAGGGCGCCAGCTCCGGCATGGTCTCGCGGATGGCTGGCAGGTCCGGAAGCTGCGGGTTGCGATCCGCGCTGGTCACCCCCAGCGCGCGGACCCGCCCGGCGCGGATCTGCTCCACTGCGCTGGTCAGGTTGTCGAACATGAACTGCACATCCCCCGCCACCAGGCCGAGCATGGCCGGGCCGGCCCCGCGGTAGTGGACCGCTGTCGCCCGGGTTCCCGTAAGCTGGTGGAACCAGACTCCGGAGAGATGCGGCGACTGGCCGGGTCCCGCGGTCCCGTAATTCAGCCGCCCGGGATTGTCCCGCACATAACGCACGAAGTCCGGCACGCTGCGCACGGGCACGGAGGGATGCACAACCAGCACATTCGGCCCGCGGATCATGTTGGACACCGGCAGCAACTGCTCCGGCCGGTAGCTCAGGCCGCGGAAGAGTGAATAGGCGATAGCCTGCGGGCCGACATTGCCGATCAGCACGGTGTGACCATCGGGCTTGGCGCGCACAACCTCCGCCGTGCCCAGCGTGCCGCCCGCGCCGGAGCGGTTGTCCACCACGGCAGGCTGTCCCCATCGCTCTTGCAGGAAGGGCGCAAGAAGCCGGCCCATGATGTCAGTCGTGCCACCGGCGGCAGCTGGAACGACGATACGGATAGGCTGGGTCGGTCTCCACCCCGTCTCGGCACGCAGGATGGCCGGGGCCGACAATCCGCCCAGCAGCAGCGCCCCGCAACGCAGCACGGAACGGCGATCGAAGCCATTCATGGTCATCCCTCCTCCCGCGGCCGACCTGTACCGGCGGTCCGCGCAGGAGCGATCCTGCGTCAGGCCGCCCGAGGAGTCATTCCAAATCGGAATTACTATCCCGCCTTCGGAAGCGCCGCGCGGGGGAAAAGAGCCTTGCCGGTCTGCTCCGCCAACTCCCGCAACTCCTCGCCCAAACGAGGGAAAATGTCAGGGTCATGCTGGGCCGCGATGGTGATACCGCTCAGGCCGAAGCGTGGCTGGCCTTTCTGATCCGTCACCAGCGCCGCGATGGTAATCAACCCGCGATAGAGCTGCCCCTGATCAATGCTCCAGCCGCGCTCCCGCGCCGCGCGCACATCGGCAGCATAGCTGTCGAAGCTGGGAGGCGACTGCCAGCGCAGGGCAGCGAAGCGGCGCCGCAGCTCGCCTTCGGTAATGTCCAGCGTGGCAGCGACGCAACGGCCCACCGCGCCGATCAACATCGGCAGTCGCATGCCCGCCGGCATCTCCACACGGACCGCAGTGGGGCAGTAGGCATGCTCGGTCAGGATGATGTGGCCATCCTCTGTGACGCGCCAGAGGACGACCGGCATCTCGTACTTCAGCGCCAGACGCTGCAATTCCGGCCGGATCAGCTCGGCGTGGCTGACGCCCAGAAAGCCGGCGGCCAGCTCCGCCACGCCCAGCCCCAGCGCATAGGTCTTGTCGGCTTCGCGGAAGGAGACGAAGCGGGTGCGCGCCAGAGTCCGCAGGATGTTGAAACAGGTGCTGACACTGATACCGGTGCCACGCGCGATGGCGGCGACACCGAGCGGCGCAGGTGCTGTGGAGAGATATTTCAGGATGCCGATGGCATGGACGACGGCGCCCACGTCGCGCTGTCCCGTCACCTGCTGTTCCAAAGGGGAGGAACCCACGCCTGTCCAGCCTCCCGATCCAGCATACCGCCCAACTTATTCGAGTTGGTGATGTCCGCAAGCAGGAGCGGGCGGGCCGGATGCTTAGTTTGCCACCTTGGCCATCGCAGCCACTTCCGGCGCAGCTGCGCGGTACTCCGCCGCCAGTCGGGCGCAAAGCTCGGCAGCGCCAGGCAGATCCTCGATGGCGCCCACCCCCTGCCCAGCCGACCAGACATTCTTCCAGGGCCGCTTCTCATGCTCCGCCACATTCAGCGGCGTCGCCTCATCCAGCCGGTCGGGATCGAGCCCGGCGGCGGCGATGCTCGCGCGCAGAAAGTTGCCCTTCACGCCACTGATTGCCGATGTGTAGATGATGTCCTTCGCACGCGCCTCCAGCACCATGCGTTTGTATTCGGGCGCTGCCATGCTCTCCTTCGTGGCAACGAAGCGCGTGCCGACATAGGCAAGATCGGCTCCCATCAGCCGCGCCGCCATCACCTGCCGTCCGTTGCCGATCGCGCCGGCCAGCAGCAGCGTGCCCTGGAAGATGCTGCGCAGCTCCGGCAGGAAGGCGAAGGGATTGAGTGTGCCGGCATGGCCGCCCGCGCCCGCGCAAACCGCTATCAATCCATCCACCCCGGCCTCGGCCGCCTTCGCCGCGTGGCGCATGTTGATCACGTCATGGAAAATCAGGCCTCCATAGCCATGCACGGCATCCACCACTTCCTGCACTGCACCGAGCGAGGTGATGACCAGCGGCACGCGATGTGCAACAGTGGCGGCGAGATCAGCGTCCAGCCGCTTATTGCTGCGGTGGACAATCAGATTCACGCCGAAAGGCGCCGCCTGCGGATGCGGCGCGAGGCGCGCGACGATCTCCTCCAGCCAAGCGACATAGCCTTCGGTGCTGCGCTGGTTCAGTGCGGGAAAGGTGCCGACCATGCCACCGCGGCAGGTTTCGACGACCAGGTCCGGACCTGAGACGAGGAAGAGCGGCGCGGCCACAGCCGGTAGTGCCAGCCGACCTTCGAGGCGTGCAGGAATGGGCATCGGCGTCAGGTTCTCCCGGTCATAAGGCCGAAGGCATAGCATCTGCAGCGCGGCACGCGATGAGCCCCGAGCCAGGGCGGCCGCTTCGGCTTGATACTCAGCGCCACAAGGATCCGGGCGGTATCGCTCGACGGGCATTGGCCCCCAAACGATTGATCTCCGGTCCAATTGCCAGCTTTCGTGCAGTTGGGATCAAAAGCCGGTGAAATGGGCATCGGCTGGGGAACCCGTCCTGACGGCCTCCTTGCCTGGGGGTGGTCTGCTCAGTAGAGCCGGGGGCTGGGCCCGGGCCTGGTTTCATCCGTCGTGTCCGGCAACGCTGTTCCTGAACAGGCACGGCGAGAAGGCCCGTATTCGAAACCGTGCTGCGGGCGCATTCAGATCACGCCGAATGTCCGGCTTGATGGAGGGAGGCTCCTTGGCGGAGATAGCAGGCAGGTACGAGCTACGCGGGCCGTTGGGCGAGACGGAAGGAGGAGCGGTCTTCAAGGCGTATGACCGCATGCTCGACCGGCTGGTCGCGGTGAAGCTGTTCGAACTGCCCTTGCCGGATAGCGCGGCCAATGCCGACGCGATCACGCGCTTCCGCACCGGTGCCAAAGCTGGCGCCAAGCTCTCTCATCCCTATATCGTCCCGGTCTTCGACTATGGCGAAACAGCGAATCACGCATGGATCGTGATGGAGCTGGTCGACGGTGCATCGCTCCGGGAAATTCTCAACCATGGCGAGCGCTACACCCTGCCAGCCATCCTGCGGTTGATGGAGCAGGTTCTCTCTGCGCTTGCTTATGCGCATGAGAACGGCGTGGTCCACCGTGGCGTGAAGCCCGGCAACATCATGATCACGACCAATTCGATGACCAAGGAGACAACCGCGCGACTGACTGATTTTGGCATCGGGCGAATGGAGGACCGGGCCATCACGGCTGTGGGCTCCGGGCACGGCACGCCTGCCTACATGGCGCCCGAACAGTTCGGCGGGCCGGTCGACCACCGTGCTGATCTTTGGGCCGCAGGTGCCGTCTTCTATGAATTGCTCACAGGGCAGGCGCCGTTCGAGGGCGATTATCGAGCGGTCTGCCTGAAGATCACCACGATCGACCCGGAGCCGCCGTCACAGATCACGCCGCTGCCGCCGGCGGTCGACGCCGTCGTGGCCAGGGCCATGACGAAGCCCCCCGACGGCCGGTTCCAATCGGCAGCAGAGTTCGTCGCGGCGCTGCGCGTCCTGCGGCCGTTGACCACCCCGGCCGAAGCCACCATCCGGCAGCCCCCCCTACAGCCGCAGCCACAGCCACAGCCACAGCCACAGCCACAGCAGGAGGCACAACCTCGACCTGTGCTGACGCCAGGCCGGCCGGCGAGGCCGATGCCGAAGAGAGAGGAAGCCGTCGGTGACCTCGCAGAGGATCTTCCGGAAGAGCTGCCGGAGGAGCCTGCGGGGGGCCGCTTCCGGCGCCCACTCTATTGGGCCGTGGGAGCTGGTCTCGGCGTCTGCGCCCTTGTTGCGGTCGCGGTGCTCCTGAACGGAGAGCTTCTCCCGGCGCCACAGCCTTTGCCTTCCCTTCCCCCAACCGCGATGACGCCTGCGCCCCAGCCCGGGCAGACACCCGCCGCGGCCCCCGCACCGCTCTTCGAGCGGGCCGCAGCGGCTGTGCGTCGGATGGATTGCGCCCTGCTGGCGGTCGAGGCAGACGACCGCCACCTTGCGGTGCGTGGCGTGCTGCGGGACAGCGCCGCCAATGTTCTGAGGGGCACGATCGACGCCTTTGGACTGCCGCCGGGAAGCGTCCAGCTCGATCTCCAGACCTTCGATGCCGATCTCTGCCAAGTGCTCCAGACCGTCCGCCCGGTTGCCGTGCAGGGTGACGCTTTGCCGAACCTGGCCCTGATCAGCCCCGATCCGCTGCCTGCCGGGCAAAATTTGCGCTTCCGCGTGCAAACCCCGGGCCGACCTACCTACTTGCATGTCCTCTTCTTTGGGGCGGCCGGACAGGTGGGCAACATGGTGCAATCGGACAGGCCGCTCGCTCCTTCCTCCAGCCTGGATTTCGGCGAGCCCTACTGGACTGCGGCCGCGCCCTACGGAACCGGGCTGCTGGTCGCCATCACCTCGGACAGCGTGCTCTATACGAAGCAGCGCCCGGCCGTCGAGACGCCCGCCGATGCGCTTGATGCGTTGTCCTTCGCGATCCAGTCGGCGCAGCACAGGGGCGAACGTATCGAGGCACGGGTCATCACCGCCACTTCCGCCCCCCCGTCATAGGAGTCGATATGCGCGCCTTCGCCGGGGCCACCCTCGCCTCAATCCTCATGGCCTCTACCGCTCAAGCGCAGTTCACGCTTGCGCCGCCTCAGCCGAGCCCGTCTCCATCGCCGCCCGCTTCCGTCGAGGCGAGCCCGCCCGTCGCTACTCCGCAGGAGAGGCCCGAGGCGCGCCAGAGCCAAGACGAGGTGCGACGTCAGCAAATTCAGGACGAGTCGCGGCAACGACGCGAGGAAAGGCGCCAGCAGGCGCAGGAGGAAGCGCGGCAGCGGCGCGAGGAGGCCCGCCAGCGGTTGGAGGAGATCCGTCGGCGGCAGGCGTCGGAGCACCGCGGCGGGGATGCCGTGGCCCAGGAGCCATCGGAGGACAGCGAGCGCTTGACTATCCAGGCCGGTGTTCCGGGCATGCTAATCGATCCGGACAGCCACTGTGCCGTGTATGTGCCGGGCGCGCCACGGGGCGCCGGCGTGCGTTGGTCCGGTGCGTGTCGCAACGGGCTTGCCAGTGGTCCGGGCGAGTATCTGCTTCTGGTGGCTGGCCAGACCGTATCGAACACGCAGGGTAACTTCGCCGAAGGCCGGATTAACGGGCCTGGCGTACGGATCATGGCCAACGGTGACCTGTATGAGGGCGAGTTCCGCGACGGACGCGCCAATGGCCGGGGTACGCTGCAGTTCCGCGGTTCGAATGGCGGCACCTATGAGGGGGACTTCCGTGACGACCTGCCGAACGGGCGGGGCGTGCGGACCTGGCGCAACGGCGCACGTTATATGGGCCAGTGGGTGGCCGGGGTCCGGCAAGGCACGGGCACGATGAATTATGGCAATGGCACCAGCTACACCGGCGGGTGGCGCAACGACCAGCGCAGCGGCACCGGTGTAATGAACTATGGAGGCGGCACTACCTACGAGGGCGGCTGGGCCAATGATCAGCGGAACGGCACAGGCACCTACCGCGTGGTCAGCCCGAACGGCGTTACCGCGGTCTATTCCGGCGAGTGGCGTAACGACATGCGCAATGGCATCGGATCAGAAGTGTTCCCGGGCAACAACATTCGTATCGACGGCTACTTCCTGAACGATAAGCCACATGGCCGTGTGGTTTACACCAGCAACGGAGACCGCTTCGAAGGTGAGATCTATGACGGCTGTCTCCGGACCCGTGGGCGGGTGATGCGCGTCATCAATGACGGAGGGGGGGAATGCCGGTAACGTGCGGCAGCGGCGGTGGGTATTGGATGCCCGTTGTCTCACCAAAGACCAGAGCCGCTGACCGCAACGCCACGGCGGCTCGATCGGGCATGCGCAAGCACAAACGCCCCGCCTTTGTAGGGCGGGGCGTTTGTGCTGGGCCGTCGTAAACTTGGATGCGGGGACAGGATTTGAACCTGTGACCTTCAGGTTATGAGCCTGACGAGCTACCGGGCTGCTCCACCCCGCGATGGTCGGGTTTTCTTGGGGTGAAAACCCGT
>NZ_JBNBZS010000089.1:0-19320 GCF_049629625.1 Roseomonas chloroacetimidivorans
GCCGGGGCGGACAGCTTCGTCCTGACGCCGGAGGCCTTCTACGCGGCCACCATCACCGACTTCCAGGACGGCATCGACCACCTCGTGATCGATGACGCCCTGATCCCGGCCTCGCTCGACACCCCGGCCGAGCGGACCGCCCTGATCCAGTCGATCGCGACCGATATGGATGGCGGCGTGCTGCTGAACGGGCACGAGATCGGCGAGAACGGCACGCTGTTCCTCGCCGGCATCACCACCGCCCAGCTCTCGGTCGACGACTTCCTCTTCACCTGATCAAGGCTGGATCAGCGCAGCAGCTTCATCGGAAGGGGGCCGGGGATACCTCCCCGGCCCCCTTCCTACTCGATGGCCCGGAACCCTGTCGCGCGCACCACATCCGCCCAGCGCGCCGTCTCGTCCCGCATCAGCTTGCCGAAGGCCTCGCGCCCATTCCCGGCCACCCGGAACCCGGCCTCCTGCATCCGCCCCCGCAAGCCCGGCGCGGCCAGGGCCCGCAGGACCGCCGCCTCCAGCTCCGCCCGCACCGAATCGGGCGTCGCCGCCGGCGCCACCAGCCCGAACCAGGCGGCGAAGCCCAGCGACGGCCGTCCCAGCTCCGCCATGGTCGGCACCCCCGGCAGCAGGGAGGACCGCTCTGGCCCCGTGGTCGCCAGAGCCTTCAGCTTGCCCTCCCGCACCTGCGGCGCCACCAGCGCCACCGTGCCGAACATCCCCTGCACATTGCCATTCAGCACCGCCGACATCGCATCGCCGGTCGAGCGGAAATGCACCGCCTCCGCCTTCAGCCCGGCATTGGCCGCCAGCATCGAGGCCCCGAAATGCCCGGGCGTCCCCGCCCCGAAGGTCCCCAGGAACAGCGCCGGCCGTTCCTTCGCCCAGGCCAGGTAATCCGCCATCGTCCCCGCCGGCACACTGGCCGGCACCACGAAGGCGAAGTCGGCCGCCGCGATCTCCGCCACCGGCGCGAAATCCTTCGCCGGATCATAGGGCAGCCGCGCATAGGTGCTCGGCGCCATCGCGAGCTGCCCGACTTCCCCCAGCAGCAGCGTGGACCCATCCGCCGGTGCCACGCGCGCCACCTCCTGCGCCGCGATGGCCCCCGCCGCGCCCGGCTTGTTGTCCACCACGATTCCCGCCGGCAGCGCCTCCCTCATTCCATCCGCCAGCAGCCGTGCCACCAGATCCGGCCCCGTCCCCGGCGGAAACCCGAGCACGATTCGCAACGGACGATCCGGCAAGGCGGCGCGTGCACCGGCAAACGGCGACAGAATTGCGCCTGCAAGCGCGGTGCGACGGGGGAAGCGGGGCATGAACGATCCTCCAGATCTTTCGCCCCCATTACCACGCCAGCACAGCCCGCTGCGGGGCATCAATCTCGCCTGGAACGATCCTGCATCAGAACGCGCCACACACGCCTATGTTAAGTGCAATGCAGCATAGAGGCGTGCCGAGATGGCTTAAGTAACGGTCTGGTTACTTCTGCCGAATCCCAAATTTGACGTATTTTCGCCCGACGAACCGGCCTATCCTCCCGGTTGTTAAGCTTAGGTCCCTGACGCCCAGGGGCCGCTGCTAGCCGGAGGCCCACTACCCCCCATGATCGAACTCAACACCGCCCGCGCCCTGTCCGGCACCGGCGTCCCCGCCACCGCCACGGTCCACGCCAACCTCACCGCCCCCGGCCTGACCGCCCACGCCATGCGCCGTGGCGAAGGCAAGCTCTCCGCGGACGGCGCCTTCATGGGTGTCACCGGCGTCCACACCGGCCGCTCCGTCGCCGACAAGTTCGTCGCCGACGATCCCGAGGTCACGAACGAGATCTGGTGGGGCAAGGTCAACCAGAAGCTCGACCCCGCGAAGTTCGACGCCTACACCGCCGATGTCCGCGCCTATCTCGGCAGCCAGCCCGAACTCTTCACGCAGGACCTCTATGCCGGCGCCGACCCGGCCTATCGCATCAAGGTGCGCCTGGTCACCACCAATGCCTGGCACGCCATGTTTGCCCGGAACATGTTCATCCGTCCGCCGGTGGAAGACCTCGCCTCCTTCGAGCCCGACTACGTCATCCTCCACGCCCCGGAGATGGAAGCGAAGCCGGAACATGGCGGCCGCCCCAACTCTACGACCCTGATCGCCCTCTCCTTCGCCAAGAAGATCATCGCGATCTCTGGCACCTCCTACGCCGGTGAGATTAAGAAGAGCATCTTCACCGTCATGAACTGGATCCTGCCGGGCAAGGGCGTGCTTCCGATGCACTGCTCCGCCAATGTCGGCAAGAACGGCGACACGGCGCTCTTCTTCGGCCTCTCCGGCACCGGCAAGACCACGCTGTCGAGCGACCCCGAGCGCGCCCTGATCGGCGACGACGAGCACGGCTGGACCGACCACGGCGTCTTCAACTTCGAAGGCGGCTGCTACGCCAAGGTCATCAAGCTCTCCAAGGAAGCCGAACCTCAGATCTGGGACGCCACCCACCGCTTCGGCGCCGTCCTCGAGAACGTCGTCGCCGATGAGCGCGGCAACCTGAACCTGGAAGACGGCTCCCTCACCGAGAACACCCGCTCCTGCTACCCGATCGAGTTCATCCCGAACACGGTCCCGAACGGCATGGCCGGCCTCCCCAGGAACGTGGTGATGCTGACCGCCGACGCCTTCGGCGTCCTGCCGCCCATCAGCAAGCTCACCCCCGCCCAGGCCATGTACCACTTCATGTCCGGCTACACCGCCAAGGTCGCCGGCACGGAAAAGGGCCTCGGCAAGGAACCGCAGGCCACCTTCTCCACCTGCTTCGGCGCCCCCTTCCTGCCGCGTCACCCCGAGGTGTACGGCAAGATGCTCGCCGAACTGATCGAGCGTGACGGCGCCCAGGTGTGGCTGGTCAACACGGGCTGGACCGGCGGCGCCTACGGCACCGGCCAGCGCATGTCCATCAAGCACACCCGCGCCCTGCTCCGCGCGGCGCTCGATGGCTCGCTGGCCAAGGCCGAGTTCGTGACCGAGCCCTTCTTCGGCCTCGCCATCCCCAAGGCCGTCGAGGGCATCCCGTCCGAGGTCCTGAACCCCCGCGAGAGCTGGGCCGACAAGGCCGCCTACGACAAGACGGCCAAGGACCTGCAGTCCCGCTTCGAGAAGAACTTCGAAACCTTCGCCGGCGCGGTCAGCGAAGACGTGAAGAAGGCCGCCATCAAGGCCGCCGCCTGATCCGAAGCCAGGGCCGGCACCTCCGGCCCTGACCAGAAACACGAGGGGCCGCGCCATCCCGCGCGGCCCCTCGTTCCATTTCCACCGCCCCCCTGGACAGCCCCGCCCCGCGGTTCACTATCCCCGCCACACCACAGGGGAACGCCGCAACACCATGCCCACGCCCACCGGAATTACAGTCTCCGCCGAACTCCTCCACCGCCAGCTCATCGCCGTCTTCACCACCTGGGGCATGTCACAGGAAGACGCGAACACCGCCGCCACCATCATGGTCGACACCGACCTCAGCGGCGTCGATTCCCACGGCGTCGGCATGCTTCCCCTCTACCAGCGCCTCTTCTCCGAAGGCCGGCTCAACCCCAAGGCCAAGCCCGAAATCATCAACGACCACGGCCCGGCCCTCCTGATCGATGGCCACCACGCCATCGGCCACGTCCCCGCCCATTTCGCCACCCGCGCCGCCATCGAGAAAGCGAAGCAACTCGGCCTCGCCGCCGCCACCGTCACCAACTCCAACCACTACGGCGCCGCCGGCTGGTATGCCCGCATGGCCGCGGATCACGGCCTGATCGCCATCTCCCTCACCAACTCCAGCCACCTCGCCGTCCCGCCCCGCGCCACCGCCCCCGCCCTCGGCACCAACCCCATCGCCTTCGGCGTCCCCACGCGCGACCCCGCCCGCCCCGTCCTGCTGGACATGGCCACCACCACCGTCGCCTATGGCAAACTCAACATTGCCCGCCGCGCCGGCAAAACCCTCCCCCCCGGCTGGGCCATCAACCCCGAAGGCGGCCCCGAAACCGACGCCACGCGCGCCGTCGAAGCCCGCCGCCTCGCCCCCCTCGGCGGCACCCGCGAACAGGGCTCCCACAAGGGCTACGGCCTCGCTTTGATGGTCGAAATCCTCTGCGCCACCCTCTCCGGCGCCGGCCCCGGCACCGGCAACGTCGCCCACTTCTTCCTGCTGCTGGACCCCGGCGCCTTCCGCACCCGCGAAGCCTTCCAGGACGACCTGGACGAGCTCATGGCCCGCATGCGCGCCACCCCCGCCATCGACCCCGCCCAGCCCGTCCTCATCCCCGGCGACCCCGAGCACGACACAACCGTCCAGCGTCGCCAGGACGGAATCCCCATGACGGGGACCCTGGTGGAAGAGGTGAGGGCGGTCTGCACCGAAAGCGGCGCGCCCTTCATCCTCACCTGACAGCACCGGGGGCGCCGCCCCCGGACCCCGGCTGGGGAGCGACCGCGCTCCCCAGACCCCGTGTTCGCCTTTCAGTTCGTCATGACAAGCGCGCCCGCAGCTTCCCGACCGTGATCAGCTATTTCCGCGTACTCGGCGCTTCAGATAAAAAAGCAGCGCAAAAGAGAACAGCCTGATGCGACGGGAGATCGGCAAACCCGATAAATACTCGTCCAGCATTTCCCTGACGCGAGCGCTTCTCGGCCTGAGAAGCCAGTACCGCGCAAACGAGATCCCCATGAGCCGTTCCGTGTTCCGGAGATGCGGAAGCCTCTGATGCAACGCCAAGGCAATGCCTGCATCATGGGGAAGAAGTCTCTCGACCGGCATGCCCATGCTGCCATGATTCGAGCCATGGAGCCGGAGAACGCCAAGCACCTCGGGCGAGTAATAGCCCTGCGTTGTCGCCATGGCCGCGAACTTGGTGAAGTTGTCCGCCCCCATGAAGGCCGGCTTGGGAACGGGAAAAATTCTCTCCAGAAATTCGCGGCGATAGGTCGTGCCCGTGGTGGGCGGAGCATGAAAGAAGCGGGATTTCTGGTGCCCGATCATCTGGCCCTTGGCCGTTCTCGGCTCCCTTCCCAGGACAGCTCCCGTGGCATCAACCCGGTTCAAGGCATGGAACACGAACTCCGCCTCTGGATGGTCCCGGTACAGCGATACGACGCGCTCGACCTTGGACGGAAAGAAATAGTCGTCCGCATCCAGCATGCAAATGATCTGGCCGCTGGAGGCCCGGAAGCCGATATTGAAGACTTCCGCATGGCCGCCATTCCGGACATAGATTCTCTTGATGCGGTCTCCAAAACGATCAATCACGCCGCGCGAATGATCGGTCGATCCGTCATCAATCACGATGACCTCGATATCCCGGTAACTTTGACCTAGGGCACTCTCAATGGCCTCGGCAACGAAGTGGCCGTAATTGTAGTTGCCGATGATGATACTGACGAGCATGGCACGTCCTCCGCCACGCCAGACGCCAAGCTGACCTGGATACGAGCCAGTGCGGCATGGCGAATGACGCCGGCTGCTAGGACACCTCGGCGGGAACCATCCTGCAAGCCGAACATTCCACTTGAGGCGTAAGATTGGCTCAATAAATGATGTGCGACCGCCGCGCGTTGTAACTTTATTGCGGATTGGAGTCCCTCTCAGCCGGGGATGCCCTCACCCCGGAACCAAGCATCAAGCCCAGGAAAACACCTCCACACGGTCGGCCGACACCATCCTGCCATCCCCGCCGCAGGCCTCCGCTAGGCCGGCTGAATCCGCCCGGGCTCCTGCGGGGAATGGCCGCCCACCGCTTTCCCTTTTGCCCGTACCGAACCCAAAATCCGCCCGAGCCGCCGCCCCGCAAGATCCAGGGCCTCGCCACCCAGACGCACCAGGCTCACGGCGGAAACCGGATAATATCGCAACGTCCGGCACCGCCGCTCCTCGCACCGCCAGATCCGCTCCCAATCGGCAGCCATGCCCAGAAACTCATGCGCAACCAGCCCCTCCCGGCACGCATGACGCAACGTCTCCTGCGTCAGGAGAATTCCGGGAGAACACGAACGCCAGCGCTCGTCATACCCGATCTTCAGATCCCAGAGCCGGCCAGCATGGGCAATCGCGAACCGCGCGGCGATCGCCTCCCCGCCCAGCCTCATGAAGAAAAGGCGCAGCATTCCCCGCTCGGCCGCCGCCCGCCCGTAAAGCCGGAAAAACCGCCCCTTCTCCGGATCGGTAAGGATCGCGCTTCCAACCCGCCCCTTCCAGCCCGAACCCTCCAGCCGGAACACCTCATCCAGATACCCATCGACATCCGACGGCCCGGGCACAACGGCAAGGAACTCAACCTTCCCGAACCCATCCGCACGCTTCCGAAGCCGGCGAAGGCTGCTCCGGCGATCGCCCGAAATCCCCTTCTCAACCACGGCAAAATCGGGATCGAGCGGCACCCGCAGGATCGTCCCGCCATCCGTGTACCGGAAACGCCGGCTGCCCCGCGCCAGCCCCTCGATGCAGGCCATCTCGGTGCCGCCCTCGACAAGCCTGTTGAGCAGAACCGGCAGCCTCGCCGCGAAAACATGCCGGACAAGCTCCTCCAGCGCCGCCTCGTCCGCATAGAGGAACCCGTTCGGCTCATGCAGCCCATGGCTGATGAACTCCAGCCGCCTCGCACCAAACCGGCGCTTTGTCTGGAGCGGCGCGATGCCCCGAACAGCCCCGCCGCCATTCCGGAGAACAAAGATCGCAAGGGAACGGCGCCCCGCCTGCGCCTCGATCATGGCTTCAAAAAGTTCATGCCGCAGGAGAGGGGATCCAAGCCCGTCCGCCAGGGCGTTCCAATCTTGCCGGAGGGCCAGAAAGCCCTCCCGCCTATCCACCACCTGCAGCGACATCCATTCCCCCCTTCGGAACGCTGAAGGAAGTCGTAGTAACGCCGACGTTCTTTCCTCGAAATTATCCTTTGGGAGGATGCGCGCTGAAATCGATCAACTTACTTCAGTGGATGAGATGGGGTATCCCGGCCTGGCGTAGCCGCGAGCCCTTGTTTGGACGGAGCGGGGTGCCTGGTTTGGGAGGGCTGGCGATGGCCCGCCAGCCTCATGCCCCAGCTCTGGAGGACGGTGCCATGCTCTATTGCGGATTGGACGTGTCTCTGAAGCAGACCGCGCTCTGCGTCGTGGACGGTGATGGACGGGTGGTCAGGGAGGCCAAGCTGGCCACCGACCCGGAGGTGATCAGCCGCTTTCTTGAGGAGAATGAGTTCGGCTGCGAGCGCATCGGCCTGGAGTCCGGAGGGACGTCGTCCTGGCTCTGCCTGGAGCTGCGCAGGCTCGGACACCCTGCCGTGTGTATCGACGCCCGGCATGCGGCGGCCGCCCTGCAGGCGGGCTTTCGGAACAAGAACGACCGCAATGATGCCCGAGGCATCGCCGAGCTCATGCGCGTGAGGACCTATCGCGAGGTCTGGATCAAGTCGCAGGAAAATCAGCGCCGGGGCATGCTGCTGACAGCGCGTGGGACGCTGCACGGCCAGAGGGTTGCCCTGGAGAACACGGTCCGTGGCCTGCTGCGCCTCGAGGGGATCCAGTTTCCAACACGCGGGAGCCGCTTTGCCGAGGATGTCCTGGAGCGGATCGGTGGATCGGACGCCCTGCACCTGATCATCCGTCCCCTGCTGGAGGCTCGGGCGACGATCATGCGCCAGATCCTTGCGCTTGACCGGCAGATCGTCACCACAGCCCAGCATGACCCTGTGTGCCGCCTGCTGATGACGATCCCGGGCGTGGGGGCGCATACAGCGCTATCGTTCAAGGCCTGCGTTGATGACCCCGCGCGCTTTCAGCGGTCGCGAACGGTCGGAGCTCACTTCGGCCTCACGCCTCGGCAGTACAGTTCCGGCGAGGTCAACATCAGCGGACGGATCAGCAAGATGGGCGACCGCGGCATGCGAAGGCTGCTCTATGTGGCCGCGAACGCGATGATGACACGCGGCCGCTGGTCAGCCCTGAAGGCCTGGGCCATGCGCCTGGCCAAGGCACGAGGCGCACGGCGCGCCAAAGTGGCCCTGGCACGCCGGCTGGCCGTGACGATGCATGCGATGTGGCGGGCGGGTGAGCCTTTCCGCTGGACGAAGCAGGCCGAGGCTGCCTGAGCGGCGGCCCGGCTGCCCTGCCACGCCGTGGCGGGTCCTGCGAGGGACGGGCTGGCTCGAGAGCGCAGGTACGTTTGGTCCCACCTCGGTGAGAGACCGCTGATGAGATCGCTCCGGGCCACCTGACCGACCCCATCCTGTGCCGGCCGATCGCGCTGAGCACGTAGAGAAGACTGTCACCTCAGGGACCACGCCGCAGCAACAGCAGAGCAATAAGGATGAGCAATAAGGATGGGCCGCGCACAGCAGATATCAGGACGGCATCGAAGAGAAGAGAGAAGTTGCTCGGATGAGATAGAAGCGACTTGACCCGCAAGGCCGGGATAGAGAAGGAACGCGCCTCAGACGAATTCTCCTGAGCAACGCGGAAGCACCGGCAGGCTGAACCACCGCCCACAAGACCCACGGCCTCGCCCTCATGGTCGAAATCCTCTGCGCCACCCTCTCCGGCGCCAGCCCCGGCACCGGCAACGTCGCCCATTTATTCCTGCTGCTGGACCCCGCCGCCTTCCGCACCCGTGAAGCCTTCCAGGACGACCTGGACGAGCTGCTGGCCCGCATGCGTGCCACCCCCGCCATCGACCCCGCCCAGCTCGTCCTCATCCCCAGGGACCCCGAGCATGACACCACCGCCCAGCGCCGCCAGAACGAAATCCCCATGACGGGGACCCTGGTGAAAGAGGTGAGGGCGGTCTGCACCGAAAGCGGGGCACCCTTCATCCTCGCCTGACAGCACCGGGGGCGCCGCCCCCGGACCCTGGCTGGGGAGCGAACACGCTCCCCAGACCCCGCGTTCGTTCAGAAATATGTGGTGTCCGGTGTTGGCCGAAAGCGAAACAGCGGCTTTCGGAAGGCCAGAGGAACGAAGCTGCTATCCGTAGTATCAGGTGGTCAGGATCCGGCCAGCCCTTCGCGGAACGTGAGACCCGGTCAGCGAGCCGAGCATCAAAGCGAAGCATCCACATACTCGCTTTTGACGGGATAACCGGCTTGGCATTTCCATCTTCTAAGTTGTTCGTCTTTTGCAAGTTGTTTGCCGGGATGTCGCATTCGTTCATCTGCCAGCCAGGTCCGGTCTGTCCGACGTTCCCTACAACATGATGCTGTCAACCCGTGTCATTCGCGGTTCCAGTGTCTATGCAGGCCCACACTATTTACCAGAAGGGAAGAAGGCATGCCCGATGCAGCACAGCGCGCGCGCGGCGAGCGGCCCGTAGGAAGGCTTGGTCCCGTCTTTGTGATCTCGGCTCTTTTGATTGCTGCCATTGTCCTTTCTGGCGTTGTCGCACCACAGGCCCTCGGAGCGCTCTTCACTGCGCTGCAAGCCTGGATCATGGGCAATCTCGGCTGGTTTTATCTTCTCGCCGTGGCAGGCTTTTTCTTCTTCGTGCTTTTCCTCGCGGTCAGCAGCTTTGGCAGGGTCCGGCTAGGGCCGAACCATTCGGAGCCCGATTTCACCTACGGCTCTTGGTTCGCCATGCTGTTCAGCGCGGGCATGGGCATTGGCCTGGTCTTTTTCGGCGTGGCAGAGCCCGTTATGCACTTCACCACCCCGCCCGTGGGCAGTGGCGGAACGGTGGAGGCGGCGCGTGCCGCCATGCGCATCACCTTCTTTCACTGGGGCGTGCATGCCTGGGCCATCTACGCCGTCATCGGGCTCGCACTGGCTTATTTCGGTTTTCGGCACGGCCTGCCGCTGACGATCCGCTCCGCCCTTTACCCACTGATCGGGGAGCGCATTTACGGTCCGATCGGGCACGCAATCGACATCTTCGCGGTGCTGGGAACGATCTTCGGCGTCGCGACCTCGCTTGGTCTCGGCGTGCTGCAGATTAACGCCGGGCTCACCCACCTGACCGGAATCCCGAATGCCTTGCTGGTACAGGTGACCCTGATCGCCGTGATCACGGGGATGGCGACCATCTCGGTTGTGGCAGGGTTGGACGCCGGCATCCGCCGGCTGAGCGAGTTCAACATGCTTCTCGCCGCCCTATTGCTTCTCTTCGTCGTGGTGGCCGGGCCGACGGTCTTCCTGCTGCGCGCCCTAGTTCAGAACACCGGTAGCTATATCGACCATTTCTTCGAGCGTAGCTTCATGCTCTACGCTTACGAACCGAGCGACTGGATTGCGGGCTGGACCCTCTTCTACTGGGCTTGGTGGATCTCCTGGTCGCCCTTCGTTGGCATGTTCATCGCGCGCATCTCGCGCGGTCGCACGATCCGGGAATTCGTGCTGGGCGTGCTCTTCGTGCCGACCGGCTTCACCTTTCTCTGGATGACCGTCTTCGGGAACACGGCCATTAACTTCCAGCTATCCGGCCTGACCACGACTGTGTCCGAGACGGTGACGAGCAGTGTGCCGCTCGCGCTCTTCGCCTTCCTGGAGCAGTTTCCAGCCGCCACTTTCACGTCGGCGCTGGCGACGCTGCTGGTGGTCACCTTCTTCGTCACCTCGGCTGATTCGGCGGCACTGGTCATCGACACCATCACCTCCGGTGGCGCCGAGGACGCGCCGGTGTGGCGGCGCGTGTTCTGGGCGATCCTCTCGGGCGTGGTGGCGGCGGTGCTGCTCTTCGCCGGCGGCTTACAAAGCCTGCAGACAGCGACCATCGCCAGCGCCTTGCCTTTCACCGTGGTCATGGTGGCCATCTGCTACGGGCTGCTGAAGGCGCTGCGGCTTGAGGTTCTGCGGACGACCTTCCTGCAAGCACCGTCGGCGGCCACTCCGGTTGGAGGCGGCATCTGGCAGCGGCAGCTCCATGCCATCCTGCACCATCCCTCACGCCAGGAGGTTCTCGCCTTTCTGTCCGGCGTCGCGGTACCTGCACTCGAGGCGGTCTGCACCGAACTGCGCGCCCGCGGCATCGAGGCAGCACTGGAGCAGGATGAGGATCGCATCCGCCTGACTACGATGTCCGGCACGCCGGCGGAGTTCCGCTACGTGATCCGCGCCCGTGGCTATGCGCTGCCGAGCTTCGCCTATTTCGAGCGTGGCACCCAGCCCACGGGACGGGACCGCTACTTCCGCGCCGAGGTCTTCCTGCGCGAGGGCGGGCAGGACTACGATGTGATGGGGTACCGCCGCGAGGATCTTATTGCCGACGTGCTGGGCCAGTACGAGCGGCACCTGAACTACCTTCAGGCGGTCGAGCGCGCGGGGTGACCGGCCGGACAACGCCGGCGGTAGACAGGGGCGGCACCGGCCAGGTTGCCTCCCTCCTGGCCAGTGTCGCCCTGCTGATGGCCGGCAACGGCCCCCTGACCACGCTGATCAGTCTCCGGCTCGAGGCACTGGGAACGGCGCGCCTGGCGATCGGCGTGATCATGGCGGCCTATTTCGCCGGCCTGACGCTCGGCTCGCTCCTGGCGTACCGCATTGTCCTGCGGGCGGGGCATATACGCGCCTTCGCGGCCTTCGCTTCGGCTGTCTCGGCCGCCGCCCTTGCCTATCCGCTAATCGCCCACCCTCTGCCCTGGGCAGTGCTGCGCCTGGCCGAAGGCTTCTGCATGGCCGGCATCTTCATCTGTGTGGAGAGCTGGCTGAATGAGCAGGCCGGGCCGGCGACACGCGGCAAAATCCTCGCGCTGTATATGATGTGCCTCTATCTCGGGCAGGCGGCCGGCCAGTTCCTGCTCGGGCTGGATGCGGGGCCGGGCCAGCCGCTCGTCTTCATGCTGGTTTCGGTCCTGGTGTCGCTGGCCATCCTCCCAGTGGCCCTTACACGGCAGGCACCGCCCGCCCTGCCCAACGTGGCCTCTTTCCCGGTGAGCCGCCTCTACACCGCCTCGCCGCTCGGCATGGTGGGCACGGTCGCCAGCGGGCTGGTGCTGGGCGCGGTCTATTCCCTCGGCCCGGTCTTCGCGCGTGGCGCCGCCGGGCTCGATGCGGGCGGGGCGGCGCAATTCATGAGTGTTCTCATCCTGGGTGGCGTGCTGCTGCAATGGCCGCTGGGCCGGCTCTCAGACGCCTTCGACCGGCGCCGCGTCATCATCGGCACTCTGGCCGCGCTGGTGGCTGCCGCCGCCCTCGTACCGCTCCTCACAGGCGAGGACTGGCCGGTACTCTTCGCCGCCACTGCCTTATTCGGGGGCTTCGCTTTCACGCTCTACCCGCTCTGCGTGGCACATATGAACGACCATTTGGATAGGCAGGACCGGATCGCAGCCAGCGGCGGCCTCGTGCTGGCCTATTCGGCGGGAGCCACGGTCGGGCCGCTTATCGCCTCAGCGGTCATGTCGGCGCTCGGGGCTGCCGGTCTCTTCGTCTTCGTTACAGGCGCCGCGGTGGTGGCGTTGGCCTTCGGCTTGTGGCGCATGTTGGCCCGCGCGCCGGTGCCCACGGAACGGCAGGGCCCATTCCAGTCGCTTCCGCGCACCACGCCGACAGCCGCGCCGTTGGATCCAAGGGCGGCCCCGGTCCCGGAGGAATAGCGCCTTCCACTTGTCTCGGCCGGCAAGGCGCGAAATACCCCGTCCGCTTCCGGCGAGCCGAACATGGCGCCTGGATGACTGACTTGGGCGCTGAGCGGACGACGGTTTGCCGAATACGCTGTGTTGGCTTCTTACCCGGAGCAGCGGTTTGGCCGCTGCTTGCCTAGCGACCATCAGCCCCGGACTGCCAGCATAAAGGCATAAATTCCTTGGAAATGGAATGAAAGTCCTGTATGGCCGGAGCCTTCCCAGGGAGCCCCGCCCATGCCCCACTCCCGCCCCTGGTCCCCCCTCACCGACGCCGAGTGGGCCGCCCTGGCCCCCCATCTCCCTCTCACCGGCCCGGGCCGCCCCATCGCCAACCCCCGCGTCCGGCTGGATGCCATCTTCCAGGCCGCCACCGCCAACCTCCCCTGGTCCGAATTCCGCAGCCCCCACACCCCATCCGCCACGCTGCACCGCCAGTTCCGCCGCTGGGCCCATGCCGGCGTCTGGTCCTGCCTCCTCACCCTCGCCGCGAAGCGCCGCGCCCCGCGCGCCCTGAAATCCCTCCTCGATTGGCTCGCGGCCTGCCACCGCCGCACCTACCGCATCCTCGGCCTGCCCGTTCTCGCCCTGGCCCGCCGTCTCGGCCTCCGGAACGCCTTGCCCGGCCCCTCCTGGCTGCTCCCCGATCCGGATTTGTCCGAACTCGCCCACCGCTTCATAAAATCGCTGCTGAATCGCCCGCTCACCCGCGCCCAGGTGCCTCTTCTGCGCGCCGCCCGCATGGTCCTCCGCACCGCCGAAGGCCGCCGCCGCATCCCCCGCTGCCTGATCCCGGCATGACCGCCCCGCCCCCCGCGCTTCTTGACCCCCCATCACGCAGTTGCGAAACCGTCGCGCCGCCCGGATTCCCCGGCCCCGGCTTCCATCCACGCGACAAGAGGCCGAACCAAGCCATGCGCGATCAGGGCGAATACCTGTTTACGTCGGAGAGCGTCTCCGAAGGCCACCCCGATAAGGTGGCGGACCGCATCTCCGACACGGTGCTCGACACCTTCCTGGAGGCCGATCCCTACGCCCGCGTCGCCTGCGAAACGCTGGTGACCACGAACCGCATCGTCATCGCCGGCGAAACCCGCGGCCCCGGCGACATCACGGCCGATCTCCTGATGCACAAGGCCCGCATGGCCGTGCGCGACATCGGCTACGACCAGGAAGGCTTCTCCTGGCGCAACGCCCACGTCGAATGCCACCTCCACGCCCAGTCCGCGCATATCGCGCAGGGCGTGGATGCCGCCGGCAACAAGGATGAAGGCGCCGGCGACCAGGGCATCATGTTCGGCTACGCCTGCCGCGAAACGCCCGACCTGATGCCGGCCCCCCTCTACTACGCCCACCTGATCCTCCGCCGGATCAGCGAGGCCCGCCGCAACAGCGACGTCACCGCCAAGGGCCTCCTGCCCGACGCCAAGTCCCAGGTCACCCTCCGCTACGTGGACGGCAAGCCCGTCGGCGCCACCAGCGTCGTCGTCTCCACCCAGCATGAGGAGGGGATGACCCAGGACGACGTGAAGTCCCTCGTCCTCCCCTTCATCGAGACCTCGCTCCCCCCGGGCTGGATGCCCGCCGAGAACGAGATCTACGTGAACCCCACCGGCACCTTCGTCATCGGCGGCCCGGACGGCGATTGCGGCCTCACCGGCCGTAAGATCATCGTGGACACCTATGGCGGCGCGGCCCCCCATGGCGGCGGCGCCTTCTCCGGCAAGGACCCCACCAAGGTCGACCGTTCCGCCGCCTACGCCGCCCGCTACGTCGCCAAGAACATCGTCGCCGCCGGCCTGGCCGACCGCTGCACCATGCAGGTCAGCTACGCCATCGGCGTCGCCAAGCCCCTGTCCATCTACTTCGACCTCCACGGCACCGGTAAGGACGTCGACGAGTCGAAGCTGGTGAAGGTCATCAGCGAAATGGTGAACCTCTCCCCCCGCGGGATCCGGGAACACCTGCACATGAACCGCCCGATCTACGTCCCCACCTCCAGCTACGGCCATTTCGGCCGCACGCCGGATGCGGAAAAGGGCACCTTCACCTGGGAACGCACCGACCTCGCCTCCGAGCTGAAGCGCGCCTTCAACCGGTAGGAACGAATCGGTTGCCTTTTTGTTCTCGTTAACCTAGGTTCAGTCCCGCCGGGCTCCCCCGCCCGGCAAGCCTCCCCCGAGGCTGAAGGACTGATCCCCACAGTCCCCGAAAGGGCCGCCGCGCATCCCCCTGCGTGGCGGCCCTTCCCCTCCCGGGTGCCCCAATGGCCTACGATACCACCCGCCCCTCGCCCCCCGTTGAGGGTATCCCCGACCGTCTCTACGGCCGCCGCCGCGGCCACCCGCTGCGCCCCCGCCAGCAGCGCCTGCTCGACCTTACCCTTCCCCGGATCACCCTCGCGGACCCCGCCAACCCCCGTACCTGCTTTCCCCTGGAAGCCGAGTCCCTCTGGCTGGAAGTCGGCTTCGGCGGCGGCGAGCACGCCCTCGAACTCGCGCGCAGCAACCCCCGCGTGGCCCTCATCGCCTCCGAGGTCTTCGAGAACGGCCTCTGCTCCCTCCTCACCCACCTCGTCCCCGAGGGAGAGGAGGACACCGCCTCCCTGCCGCCCAACCTGCGCCTCTGGCCCCGCGACGCCCGCCACCTTCTTGCGGCCCTGCCCGACGGCGCCCTCGATCGCCTTTTCCTGATGTTCCCGGACCCCTGGCCCAAGGCGCGGCACAGCAAGCGGCGCTTCGTTCACCCCGCCCTGCTTCCCCTTCTCGCACAGAAGCTCCGCCCCGGCGCCGAGTGGCGCATCGCCAGCGACGACCCCACCTACCAGGCCTGGGTGGATGAGGTGATGGGCGCCCAGTCCCTCTTCACCCTGGCCGAGCACCACACCATCCATCCCGAGGGCTGGCCCCGCACCCGCTACGAGGCCAAGGCCCTGCGCGAGGGCCGGACCCCCCGCTGGTGGGTCTGGCGCAGGGCCTGACGGAAAACCTTGTTCTCCTCCCGCCCTATCGCTATATCAGGGCCTACAAGACAATCCGCCGTATTAGGGGGGTGGCCTTCGCGGGCCGCCTTTTTTCGTTTTTGAGCGACGACTCACCACAGCACGAGGGCCTCGAGGCCCGCATCGCAGCCGCCATCACGCCGACGCTCGGCCAGATGGGCTATGAGCTCGTCCGCGTGCAGATCCAGGGCAAGGAACGCCCGACCGTCCAGGTCATGGCCGACCGTGCCGATGGCAGCCTGATCGACGTCAAGGATTGCGAGGCGATCAGCCACGCCGTCGGCGCCGTGCTGGACGTGGACGATCCCTTCCCCGGCGTCTGGAACCTGGAGGTCTCCTCCGCCGGCATCGACCGGCCACTGACCCGCACCAAGGATTGGGTGCGCTTCGTCAGCCAGGTCGCGACCGTGGAGATGATCGTCCCGCAGGAGGGCCGCCGGCGCTTCCGCGGTCGCATCCTTTCGGCGGATGACAACGAAGTGCGCCTGAAGCTGGACGAGGGCGCCGAAGTGACCTTGCCGCGGAGCAATATCCGCCGTGCCAAGCTGGTGCTGACGGACGAGCTGATCGCCGCAACCGCCCAGCCCGAACCCGAGGGCGAAGCCGAGGGAGCCCCGAAGAAGGCCCCCAAGCGCTGGCGCCCCCCGTCTGAGAGGAACTGAGACCATGGCCGTGGACGTTGCCATCGCCCGCCCCGAGCTTCTCCAGGTCGCGGATGCCGTGGCCCGGGAGAAGATGATCGAGCGCGAAGAGGTGCTCGAGGCCATGGAGCAGGCCATGTCCAAGGCCGGCCGTGCCAAGTACGGCCAGGAAAAGGACATTCGCGCCACCATCGACCGCCGCAACGGCGAGGTCCGCCTCTCCCGCTGGACCGAGGTGGTGGACCAGGAGCCCGTCGAGAACGAGGCGACCCAGATTCCTGTCCGCATCGCCCAGAAGATCAAGCCGGGCATCCAGGTCGGCGAGTTCATCGTTGACCCGCTGCCACCGATCGATTTCGGCCGTATCGCCGCGCAGACCGCCAAGCAGGTGATCGTGCAGCGCGTGCGCGAGGTTGAGCGCAAGAAGCAGTTCGACGAGTACAAGGACCGCGTCGGCGAGATCATCAACGGTGTCGTCAAGCGCACCGAATACGGGAACCTCATGGTCGATCTCGGCCGGGCCGAGGCCCTGCTGCGCCGCGACGAGACCATCCCGCGCGAGGCCTTCCGCAACGGCGACCGCGTGCGCGCCTATATCTACGACGTGCGCGAGGAGCAGCGCGGGCCGCAGATCTTCCTCTCCCGCACGCATCCGGGGTTCCTGGCGAAGCTCTTCGCCCAGGAGGTGCCGGAGATCTATGACGGAATCATCGAGATCAAGGCGGTGGCCCGCGACCCGGGCTCGCGCGCTAAGATGGCCGTGATCTCCCGCGACAGCTCCATCGACCCCGTGGGCGCCTGCGTCGGCATGCGCGGCAGCCGCGTGCAGGCGGTGGTGGCCGAGCTGCAGGGCGAGAAGATCGATATCATCCCCTGGTCCCCGGATCCCGCGACCTTCATCGTGAACGCCCTGGCCCCGGCCGAGGTGACGAAGGTGGTGCTCGACGATGAGAGCCGCCGTGTCGAGGTGGTGGTGCCGGACGACCAGCTCTCCCTGGCCATCGGCCGCCGCGGCCAGAACGTGCGCCTGGCGTCGCAGCTGACCCGCTTCGACGTGGATATCCTCACCGAGGCTGAGGAGTCTGAGCGCCGGCAGGAGGACTTCCGCAAGCGCTCCGGCCTCTTTGTCGAGGGGCTGGACGTGGACGACGTGATCGCCGGCCTGCTGGTGACCGAGGGCTTCTCCTCCCTGGAGGAGATCATCGAGACGGAGGACGAGGAACTCGCCTCCATCGAGGGCTTCGACGAGAACGTCGCCGCCGAGCTGAAGCGCCGCGCCCAGGCGAGCCTGGACCGCCGCGACCAGGAGCTGGACGAGAAGCGCCGCGCCCTGGGCGTGGACGACAAGGTGGGCGAGACCGGCGGCTTCACCCCGGCCATGATGGTCGCTCTGGGCGAGAAGGGCGTGAAGACGCTCGACGACCTGGGCGATCTGGCGGCCGACGAGCTGATCGAGATTCTCGGCACCGACAGCGTGGACGAGGAGACGGCCAACGCCATCATCATGGCGGCCCGTCAGCGCGCCGGCTGGTTCGGCGAGGAGGAGAAGGCTGCGGCCGAGGCGGCAGCCGCCGCTGCCGCAGCCGCCGCTGCCGAAGCCGCCGCTGCTGAGGCCGCCGAGGCCGAGTTCGACGAGGAGGCCGGGAACGACGCCGAGGGTATCGGCGAAGTCGAAACGGCCGACGAGAGCGAGACCGAAGGCGAGGAGAACGGCAACGCCCGCGCCTGATCCCCAGACACCGCCTGAAGCCGGGCAGGCCGAAGCTTTGCCCGAAGGGCAAGCCGGCCTCGCCGGTTTGCCTGACCCTGAGGAAAAGGGCCCGCTTCGCCGCTGTGTGGTGACGCGGGAAAGCCTGCCGAAGGAGGCGATGATCCGTTTCGTGCTCGGCCCGGACCGCGTCCTGGTGCCGGACCTCGCCGGCCGCATGCCCGGGCGGGGAATGTGGTTGAGCGCGCGCGGCGATGTGCTAGAACGCGCCCTGACCCGCGGGGCCTTCACGAGGGCTGCCCGCGGCCCGGTCCACCCCATCCCCGACCTTCGCGAAACGATTGTCGGCGGACTCCGGCGGCGCATCCGGGACCAGGTCGGCCTCGCGCGACGCGCGGGACAGGCCGTGGTGGGCTTCCAGCAGGCGCGCGAATGGCTTCAGGCTGGCCGCGCCGCCCTGTTGGTCGAGGCGTCGGATGGAAGCGCCCCGGAGCGGGCGAGGCTGGTCGGGAGCCATGAGGTTCCCGTTGTCTCGGTGCTCGGGGCTGCGGAGCTAGGTGCGGTGTTCGGTCGCGATCACGCGGTGCATGTGGCGGTAGCGCCGGGCCGGTTGGCCGAGGGCATCCGGATGGAGGCCGCGCGGCTGGCTGGCCTGTTGTCGGCCGAACCCGGCGAGGGGAATGCGCGTGGTGGCGGAAAGCGGGGCGGAAGCCGGGGCAAGGGCCCTGGTGCCGGCGCCCCGGCGATGCCACATGGGTTAAGGACGGACCGCCCCGAGGCGGGCGGTTCCGATCGGGTGCCCCGGCGGGGTACCCAGGACACGGCGCTCCGTCGGGGCGCTGATAAGGTGGCACCCCGCGGGGGTGTTGATGATGCGGCGCCCCGCCAGGGCGCTGGAGGCCCGGCGTCTCGGAAGGACGGCAGGCAGGGAACGCGCCCTCGGCGCGGAGGGGAGCCGGCCGTGCCAGTGACGCAAAAGCGATGAGCCGCTAGGCGGCCAGACGGCAGCGGGGCCAGGGATCATGTCCCTTGCCCCACGGGATCGCGCCCCAAAGGGTTACCCCTGGGTGCGACCTGAAGGATACGCGCCCCTGATGGCGCGTTTTGGATGATGGGCCGCCCGAATGGCGCGGCCGGCACCCGGGGCCCCGGAGAAGTGGGCTCGGATGGGTGCGTTGGAGATCAGTGTGGCGGATAGCAAGCTGGATACGGAAGGCTCGAACGCGGGCGAACGCATGAGCGACGAGAACGGACAGGATCAGGGCAAGGGGCGGCTCTCGCTACGTCCCGGCGGACGGATGGAACTCGGCAAGACCGAGCAGGCTGGCAGCGTGCGCCAGTCCTTCAGCCATGGCCGCAGCAAGACAGTGCAGGTTGAGGTGGTGAAGAAGCGGGCAGGCGGCCCTGGCGGAGCGC